>JBHHTR010000159.1:0-4982 GCA_046753505.1 Thermodesulfobacteriota bacterium | reverse complement strand
GCTTCTCCTTTCAGGAGATAACCATAATCCGGACAACTCATGTGCTACAATACCGTACAAGTGCGTGTTCGTAACGCTGACTTTTTACTGCTTGCAACCTATGGGGACCTGTGTTATAAGAATTGGATTCAATTTTGGAGGTGTTACAGCTAATGGCTATGAAATGTGATATATGCGGTAAGGGACCTGTCTTTGGTAATAATGTGAGCCACGCTCACAATAAGCTAAGGAGGCGGTGGAACCCTAACCTTCAGAGTGTTAAGGTGTCCATCAAGGGGCAAACCAAGCGGCTCAAGGCGTGTACTAGATGCGTAAGGTCGGGGGCAACAACAAAGGCAGCCTGATTTACGCCTCTATCGGCTTATTCTTCTAAAAGCTTCTCTACCAACTCTCACCCTTACAATATCCTATCGGCAACAAAACACCTGCCTCTATCGTCACTCCTGGCTAAGCCGGGAGTGATGCCTACATGATGTGTGGGAGTGTTGATCTATTCATACCATCGACTAAACTCAACGTCCGACAGAACAGCTAACCCTTGCTGACGGCAATAGCATCTATTTCCACCTTAACCCCTTTTGGGAGGCTCTTAACGCCGACAGTGGCCCTGGCTGGGAATGGCGTATGGAGAAACTTGCTATAGACACTGTTTACCTGTGCAAAGTCGTTCAGGTCGGTAAGGTAGATCGTTGTCTTTACGACATGTTCCATCCTCATCCCGGATGCGTTGAGTATGGCCTCCAGGCTCTCCATCACTCTCCCTGTCTGCTCCTCAATCGTTACCCCCACTACGGCGCCACTCTCTGGGTCCAGGGGTATCTGTCCCGATATAAATAGGAACTCTCCAGCCATCACCCCCTGGGAATAGGGACCAATCGCTGCCGGCGCCCCTGTTGTCTCAACCGCCTCTTTCATATTTCCTCCATCCCTTTCACTCAACAATGACATCCTCTCTCACCCTCCGCACCCTGATGACATTACGGATGCTCTTCAGAGAGTCTATGACCGTATCGAGGTGTTCCAGGCTGTTCACCTCGATATCAAATCTGCATACCGCTCTGCTATCCTCAACATTCCTTGAATCGGAGTTCACAATTTCGGCCTCACTTCTGCTGATGGCGTTGCTAATCTCACCCAACAGCCCCTTCTTGTTGACGCAAAAGACCTCAATAGATGCGGGCTTCATCAACGATACCCCCTCTTCCCACTCAACATCTACACGCCGCTCCGGATCCTTTGAGAGGATGACGGCACAATCACTGGTGTGTATCACAATGCCCTCACCGCCCCTCATGTACCCTACAATCTCTTCACCCGGCAAGGGCTTGCAGCAACGGCCATACCGTATGAGGATATCCTCTACCCCTTTAACAATTACGGCATCCTTCTGTTTTTTAGGGCTCTTCTGGAAGAGGCGTATGAATTTAGTGAACCCTGCCATTGGTTGGAGCATATGCCTCTCGGGCTTTTTAAACATGGCCATCAGCTCTTGTACGGAGAGCTTTCCGTATCCGATATCCGCAATCAGCGTGTCGAGGCTCTCTACCTCCAGACTCTCCTTTGCAACCCGTTCGATCTCCCCCGTCTGAAGCATCCCTGCAAAATCAAGATCGTGCTTTCTGAACTCCTTCTCGCACATCTCCCTCCCAAGAGCGATGCTCCTCTCCCTCTCCGCTGCCTTCAACCACTGACGTATCCTCGTCTTCGCCCTTGATGTCACCGCAAATAATAACCACTCCCTGCTTGGGTGATGGTGCTGCGACGTTGCAACATCAACGATATCGCCGTTTCTCAGGCGATAGTGGATGGGAACCATCCTGCCATTGACCCGCGCACCCGTACATTGATTACCAATGTCGGTATGGATGGCATAGGCATAATCAATGATCTTGGCGCCTACGGGAAACTCCTTGATCTCCCCCTTCGGGGTAAAGACGAAGACATCCTCGGGAAAGAGATCTACCTTCAGGGTCTCAATAAACTCACCTGCGTCCTTCATCTCCTTCTGCCAGTCAAGGAGCTGTCGGAGCCAGGCGAACTGTTTATCGTCCTTGCTGTCCTCCTGGAGCCCCTCCTTGTATTTCCAGTGAGAGGCAATCCCTTCCTCCGCAACCTTGTCCATGTCGTGACTTCTTATCTGTATCTCAATCCGCTCCTGATGGGGGCCTATGACGGCCGTATGGAGGGACTGATACATATTTCCCTTGGGAAGGGCGATATAGTCCTTAAACCTTCCGGGAATGGGTTTCCACGATGAGTGGACAATGCCAAGGGTCTCATAACACTCCTTGATAGAGTTTACAATGATTCGGAATCCAACGATATCGTAGATACGCTCCAGATCAACCTTCTCCTGTTCTATCTTCTTGTAGATACCGTAGAGGTGCTTTGGCCTTCCACGGACAACCCCCTCCACATTGTGCTCCGTAAGCTTCTTCTCTATGATCTCCTTCACCTCGTCAATGTATTGCTGCCGCTCATGACTCTCCTTGTCGAGTTGTGTGAGGAGCCTCTCATACTCAACGGGGTTCAAATACTTGAAGGCCAGCTCCTCCAACTCTGTCTTGACCCACCCGATGCCAAGCCGGTGAGCAAGAGGGGCGTAGATATCAATGGTCTCCTGGGCCACTCCCTTCTGCCTCTCCGGCGAGAGGTAGCTCAAGGTACGCATATTATGCAGCCTGTCGGCAAGTTTAATGACAATGATCCGAATATCCTTTGCCATCGCAATGAGCATCCTTCTGAAGTTTTCAGCCTCACGCTCCTTCTTGCTGTTAAAGGTTACCTTCCCCAGCTTGGTCAATCCGTCTACCAGCGCGGCCGTCTCCTCTCCAAAAAGTCCACTTATGTCATCGATAGAGGTTCGTGTATCCTCCACCGTATCGTGAAGCAGCCCTGTTGCTACCGTTACAGCATCCATCTCCATACCGGCAAGTATGTCAGCCACCCCGAGAGGGTGATTCAGATAGGGCTCTCCCGACATACGACTCTGCCCCTTGTGGGCCATGGCAGAAAAAACGTAGGCCTTCTTGATCAACTCAAGGTCTGCCGAAGGGCTGTATGAGGCCACCTTCTCTAGGATCTCTTCCAAGCGAATCATCCCTCTCAATGTAAGGTAAAAGAGTCTGTTTTTCAACAGGAAAGAGACTCTATGTAATTATCATTGGCCAGACAAAAAATAGATCTCACCCGTGTAGCCCAGGCGCTTCTATCAATAATACATGTCTCCTCTTCAGCTTTGTGCGCTTTGCGGCTCTGTGTGAGGCAGCACTGTTCAGTGTCGTTCCGTTGCGATTGAATCAGATGCGTAACCAAAGGTAAGGCTTCTCCACTTCATTTTCAATACAGATGGATATAGCGTGCATTACTCGAAGGGCCTCAAGATGAGGCTAATATCTAACCTGACTGATTCCCTCAAGTATTGAGAAAAGATGTCGAAATAGAGGTAGGTGCTAGCAGCCTGTCGGACTTTCTCTGTAAGTGCCTGTTTTTATTGAAGGTTGGTTTTTGAGTGCAAAAACACAACTGTAATGTTTTTAATGAGTTACGTGACTCTATTGCCCTAAGTCCGACAAACTGCTAGAGGAGTATTTTATTTACAAGGGAAACAGGTAAGCAACAATCTACAGGAGGGAAGGATGATGAACGAGAGGGGCAGTATAGGTAAAAAGGGATTCACGTTGGTTGAGGTGGTGGTGGTAATTGCCGTTGTGGCGCTGCTGGCGGGGATATTGGTTCCGCTTATTTCGAAGAATATAGACGATTCTAAGGAGGCAAGGGCAAAGAATGAGGCCGTTGTCATCGCTGCCGCAATAGGCAGCCTCTACAAGGATGTTGGCACTTGGCCTACAACGGACAAGGACGGCCCGACATGGGGGCCGGGTCTCGACAGGATTGCTACAGACATAAACAGGATTCCCCAAGGCAGTGGGCCGGGGGCCGGTCCGGGCGCTATCAACTGGGGCAGGTTCGGAAAGGTCAAATCACTGGGTGACTTTCTCTACTATAACAACCCTGACAACGACACTGGAAGTGGAGGCCAGAATCAGCCGAACCAGGACTATCCTACGACGGGTGAATTCAGATGGGAGGGGCCCTATCTCGACAGTCCCGACCTTGTCGATCCCTGGAACAGATCGTACATGATAAATGCCAGGTACTTCGGTAACAATCCACGGTACAGGGGAACGGTAACCCACAAGGTATATGTGCTCTCAGCCGGTCCAAACGGAGTGTGGGAGACCTCCTACAGTGATGGAACCGGTAATGGCCAGGATACAATCCAGGGCGACGACATCGGGATAGTCGTCTCTGTCAGATAGTCAGAGTCGATTATGGCCTTCACACCCTTCGATAGGAGGCAAAACTGTCGAGGGGAGCATTTTCCTATGAGGCAGCCGGGCTGTATTGTCCCGGCTGCCTCTACTTGCCCGGAGATGAATCATGAAAGGCAGCGCTGCAACAGCCATGGGTAAACCAAAGGTCAAACGTCTCGGCGATCAGTTGATAAGCGCCGGTCTCCTAACGCCGGAGAAGCTCTCTGTTGCGTTGGCGGAGCAGAAGAGGACCGGAAAACTACTCGGCGAGATACTTGTAGCGCTCAAGTTTGTAACCGATGAGGATATCGGCAAGGTTGTGGCAAGGGCCACAGGGGGCGACTTTAAATCTATCTCTGAGAGCTCTGTTTTGGCCGAGGTTCTCGACCTGATTCCTAAAGAGCTCGTTCTGGAGAAGATGTTGATTCCCATCGACTCCGGTAGCGAAACCATAACTCTGGCAATGGTGGATCCCTTCGATGTTCCTACGATAGACAGGGTGCAGGGGTTGACGGGACTTGAGGTCGATGTCGTTACAATATCCGAAAACGAGTTCCTCAAGGCCTATGAGAATCTCTACAGCAACGAGCAGCAGAGGAGTAAGCACCTTGAGAGTGTGATAAAGGAGGCGGACCTTAAATCCTTTGTAGAGATCACCTCTGAGGA
>JBHHTR010000158.1:0-5017 GCA_046753505.1 Thermodesulfobacteriota bacterium | reverse complement strand
GAGCATGGCATATTTCCATCTTTACAGGAAGATGCGGTTATTTAGACGCTTACGTATTGCGGTTGCTTGCAAAAAGTGCCCCTCCACAACAGAGAACAGGAAAGTGCACTTTGCCCTTGAAAATTGGAGACAACGGTTACAGCCGTATTTACTTTGAGTATGCGAGAAGGAGTGGCGGAGGTAGTGCAGAAGAAAGACATCATTTTACTCACTTTACAAAAGTTAGATAAAATGAGTCAGTGTCAAAATCACGCTGGCTTCATCAGATTCAGGACTATGGCGGTCCAGTTTGTGTGGAACAAAAATATCACTCCTAGATAGCGTTGTCAAGTCATATTGAGCCCGCATTATTCATGAATTGCCGTGATGATCGCCTGTCTGCGTGTGGACACGCGCAGGCAGGCCCAGAGGTTGGATTTACCAGTGGTTTTTAGAGGGCAAGCCGTATCACAATTGGTCTAGGTAGTAGGGGGTCAGCAAATCCCGCTCTCCGATCTCTGCCGACCGATCCTTGTAGTTTAGCGAGGGCGCGAGCATATTTGTAGTACAGGTCAATAACAGCCCCCCCTATTTATACGCGACTGGGGGTCAGCCACGCCCGACAGAGGTTGAGGCTTCAAGCACCCTGTAGACGGCCTCTGCCGCCCTTTTTGACGCACCGGGTTCGCCAAGGCAGCCGTCCCGTATCTTTGCTATGCCAGCCATCATTTCCATTGTAGTGGCGCCGCCCTCGATAAGCCAGCAGAGCTCCTCGGTAATATTGGCCGGGGTTACCGCGCCCTGGATAAGCTCAGGCACAATGGGCTTTTCGGAAACGATATTGGGGAGCCCGACATACTCAACACCGACGAGGAGCTTGGCGAGCATGTAGGAAAGTGTGGAGAGTTTGTAGACGATAAGCATGGGGGTGCCGATGATGGCCGCTTCAAGAGTAGCCGTACCTGATGCAATGACGGCGGTATCGGAGGCCCTGAGGGCCGTATACATCTCCCCTTCGACAGTTCTCACAAATTCGGGACACCCCTTGAGAACAGTTTTGAGGAGCATCTCGTCGATATTCTCAGATGCCGGGATAAGAATTCGCACCTTCCACCTGCTCGCCTCGGCTGCCTCTACGGCCCCCTCCAGCATCACAGGCAAAAGGGTGGCCGCCTCCTCTTTTCTGCTGCCGGGAAGGAGGGTAACAACAACCTCCGTCCTCTCATAGCCGAGGGCGGCCTTGGCCTCGTTCTTGTCCAGAGGGCAGCTAACGCGGTCCATGAGGGGATGTCCCACAAACTCGACATCGACCCCCGCCTCCTCGTAGATGGGAACCTCGAAGGGGAAGACGACGAGCATCTTGTCTACGAGTCGGGCGATCTTCTTCACCCTCCCCCTCCTCCATGCCCATACCTGGGGACTGATGTAGTAGATTACCGGGATGCCCCTCTTCTTCGCCTCCTTTGCAAAGCGGAGGTTAAAGTCTGGATAATCTATGAGGACAACGCCGTCTATTCGCTCCCGGTCGAGGATAGCCTTAAGCTCCCGTAAACGCCTCAATATGGCGGGCAGCCTGCCAACCACCTCGGCCACTCCGACAACGGCCATGTCCCCGGCGTCGAACCCCTCCTGCCCGGCCTCACGCATCCGTGGGCCGCCCATGCCGAATATCTTGAGAGACGGGATGAGTCCCTTGAGTTCCTCTATCAGCGCGGCCCCGTGAATGTCACCGGACGCCTCTCCACTTATGATGAGTATTCGTTTCTCTTCCATTCCAAAGAACTCCTTGCCGGTTGCTCCTATGCCTTACGATGAACAACTATAACTGGAGAGGGTCTGACCATTTACCCCCTCACCCCAACCCTCTCCCCCCAGGGGAGAGGAGAAGCTCCGATGATCTCCCCGGTGCTTAGCCCCACCCTGCCCCTCCAGAGTAGAGTGGGGGATGTCCATCCTGCGCCTGCCGCTTTCGATTGTTAAAAGGGGTAACAGAGTTGAGTAGTGATGTAGTTCACTGTATCGTCTATAATCACCGTGACATCCCGCTCTCTATGATTGACCTGAATACCCCCTCGCCATCACTGCCGCCCACAAGGGCCTCACAGGCCCGTTCGGGGTGGGGCATGGCGCCAAAAACGTTGCCGCCCTCGTTGATAATAGCGGCTATATTGTTTCGTGAGCCATTCGGATTCGCATCGTCCGTTATCTGGCCATCTTCCGTCGCATACCTGAGTATAACCTGATTATTATCCTCAAGGCGGTGGAGCGTGTCGTCATCGGCGTAGTAGTTTCCGTCGGCATGGGCGATAGGGATACTCACTACCTCCCCCTCTCTGTATCTCTTTGTAAAGATGGTCTGGCTGTTCTCCACCTTCAGCCAGGCGTCGTTGCAAATGAACTTGAGCCCCCTGTTCATCATGAGGAGTCCAGGAAGGAGACCGACCTCGGTGAGGATCTGAAAGCCGTTACATATCCCCATGACCGGTCCCCCTCTGTTTGCGAAGGCTATGACCTCCTCCATAACCGGAGAGAGCCTCGCAATGGCGCCGGTCCTCAGATGGTCGCCGTAGGAGAAACCGCCTGGCAGGATGACACAGTCAAAGCCCTTGAGGCTCCTCTCCTTATGCCACACATACTCTGCGCCCTGGCCGAAAACATGCTTTACCGCGTGGTAACAGTCGTGGTCGCAGTTGGAACCGGGGAATACAATTACAGCAAATTTCATCGAACGACTCCTTTAAAACAGCATCTCAATATTTCTTAGGGAGGTCTGATTAATCCAGACCTTCCGCGATACATGGACGTATCGCCATTTTCAGTGGCGGCAAGCCATTGAAAATGTGAGAAAAATAAAATCGCACTTTTATTTTTCGTCCTCTGAATAGTTCAGGGATGAATTATTCAGAGGTTTCTTTAACAGATGGAACCCACAAATCCTCATCTCACACAAAGCCGCAAAGATCACAAAGTTGGAAGGGCCACAAAACAGATGACATATTCTTTTCCTTGGTGCTCTCTGTGCCTCTGTGTGACAATAGTTTTATGCACGGCTCAAACCGGAATGACATCTATTTTTACCATCCGGTTTCCTATGCCCTCGAACCGCCGGACAAAACTTTATCTCTCGCAAAGCCACAAAGATCACGAAGTTAAAAAGGGTACAAGACTTATTCCTTCGTTCTGCTTTCCTCTGCGCCTTTGTGTGATAATAGTTTTATTCAGCAGCACCTTCGGCAGCCTACTCCTCCTCTATCTCAAAGCGGTAATCCTCTATGACTGTATTGGCAAGGAGCTTCTCACACATCTCGCGTAACCTCTCCTCCGCCCCTTCACGTGAGGAGCTATCGAGTTTGACCTCCATGAACTTCCCTATCCTCACATCGGCCACCTCTCCATACCCAATCCCATGAAGCGCCCTGTTCACCGTCTTACCCTGGGGGTCGAGGACCCCTTTTTTCAGTGTAATATATACCTTCGCCTTCATTGAGCACCCCCTGCCGCTCCCCCTGCCGGAGAGCATACCTTCCTGGCAACCTCCTGGTACGCCTCCTCTATCTTCCCCAGGTCCCTCCTGAAACGGTCCTTATCCATCTTCTCGTTGGTCTCTTTATCCCAGAGTCTGCACCCGTCGGGGGTTACCTCATCACCGAGGAGTATCTCCCCCTTATGGCGACCAAATTCGAGTTTGAAATCGACGAGGGTAATGCCCCGTTCGTCAAAGAATCTTGACAGAAGTTTGTTCACCTCCATCCCCACCTCCTCCATCTCCTTCACCTCACCCCTCTCGGCCAGATCGAAAATCTCTATGTGATCGTAGTTTATCATGGGATCTCCGAGAGGGTCGCTCTTGTAGCAGAGCTCCACTATGGGCCTCTTCAGGAGTGTCCCCTCTTCGATCCCCATCCTCTTGGAGAGGCTCCCGGCAGCGACGTTCCTCAGAACCACCTCGACGGGAATTATATCCAGTCCCTTCACCACCATCTCCCGCTCGGAGAGCTTCTCGACAAAGTGGGTCGCTATCCCATTCTCCTCAAGGAAGGCAAAGAGCCTCGATGATATGGTATTGTTCACCACCCCCTTATCCTCGATGATCCCCTTCTTCTTTCCGTCAAAGGCGGTGGCGTCGTCCTTGAAATACTGTATAAAGAGGTCGGGATCGTCGGTCTTATAGATGACCTTCGCCTTCCCCTCGTAGAGTTTCTCCAGCCTCTTCATTATAATCCCTCCATCTTATTTAAGGTAGTAACACTATTTGCTCTCACCAAAGACCCTCTTGAAAATATGCTCCACATTGGCCAGGTGGCTCGACATATCGAAACAGGCGTCTATCTCACGTTTTTTCAGCCTCTTCGTGACCTCTCTATCCTTCTTCAGCAGCGACTTGAAGTCGCCCCTCCCCTTCCATACCTCCATGGCGTTCCTCTGGACAAGGCGATAGGAATCCTCCCTCGACTCACCCTTGTCAACGAGGGCGAGGAGAACCTTCTGGGAGAAGATGAGCCCCTGGAGGAGGTGGAGATTCTTCTCCATGTTCTTAGGATAGACCACGAGATCCCTGACAAGGGTGGTCATCCTGGTCAACATGAAATCGACCAGTATGGTCGCATCGGGCCCTATCACCCTCTCAACCGAGGAGTGGCTTATGTCCCGTTCGTGCCAGAGGGGAATGTTGTCGATGGCCGACTGGCCATACCCCCTGACCAACCGGGCGAGGCCGGTGAGGTTTTCGGAGAGGACAGGGTTTCTCTTATGGGGCATTGCCGACGACCCCTTCTGCCCCTTTGTAAAGTGCTCCTCCGCCTCAAGAACCTCCGTTCTCTGTAGATGGCGTATCTCCACGGCAAACTTCTCGATTGAGGTTGCTACAATTGCCAGGGTGGAAAAGTACTCGGCGTGCCGGTCCCGCTGGACAATCTGGGTTGAGACGGGGGCGCACTTAAGGCCGAGCTTCTTGCAGACATACTCCTCGACAAAGGGGGGCAAGTTTGCGAAGGTACCCACCGCGCCCGATATCTTGCCGTATCCTATACCGTCACGG
>JBHHTR010000157.1:0-5074 GCA_046753505.1 Thermodesulfobacteriota bacterium | reverse complement strand
ACAAACTCATCCAAACTGACAGGCAAAAGATTCACGATTTTTTGCAAAGAACGCAAAAATCGCGCCTCTTTTGCCTGTAGCTGATTAGGTCGTTATATTTACGAACGCGACCTTAAGAGAGGAATCAATGGAATGCAATGAGTGACTACATAATTGTCATGGCAACGGCATCGTCGATCGAGGAGGGGGAACGAATTGCCAGGGCCGTTGTCGGCGAGGAGCTTGCGGCCTGTTGCAATATTTTCCCGGAGATACGCTCTGTCTATAGGTGGAAGGGGGATATCTGTGACGAAAGGGAGGTCATGCTGATAATGAAGAGCCGGGCCACCCTCTTCACTGCCCTGCAGGAGCGGATCAGGGAGCTTCACAGTTATGAGGTGCCGGAGATAATATCTTTCACCGTAGAGTCTGGCCTTGAGGAGTACCTTGCATGGATAGGGAGCGTGACGAAAGGATAGGGGCCACGGCAGAGAGTAAGAAAAGCAGGACACGGTTCGGCACGTATGGAAGCAACAAGCGGAGGAAGACATCCACAACATTTGATTTTATCTACGGGGAGGCGTTATATGGAGAGCGTGAAGGTCTATGAATACAGCAAGTGCGGAACATGCCGCAAGGGGCTCAAGTTCCTCGACAGCCACGATATCCCTTATGAAAAAGTTCCCATCGTCGAGAAGGCGCCGACAAAGGGAGAGCTTAAGAGGATGCTCGGATTTTACGATGGCGATATCCGCCGCCTCTTCAACACCTCCGGCGGCTCCTACCGGGAGTTGGGGATGAGCGGCAGGATTAAGACGATAACGGCTGAGGAGGCGATCGACCTTCTGGCCGCTGACGGTAAGTTGATAAAGCGCCCCTTCATCCTGACCGACTCCTTCGGCCTCATCGGTTTTAAGGAGGATGAGTGGAAGAGGGCCTTGAAGGTATAGGCGCTGTACTCCAGGAGGAGTGTCCCATGTCCAGAAGTGTGCTGGTTCCCGTCGCAGACGGGTGTGAGGAGATAGAGACGGTCTGTATAATTGACGTCCTGAGACGAGCAGGCGCGGAGGTAACGGTTGCCTCGGTGGATAGCCTTGAAATAACGGCATCACGTGGTGTAAAGCTGGTAGCTGACAGCCTTATCGGTGCGTGCGTGGAGATCACCTACGACCTGATTGTCATTCCCGGCGGTATGCCGGGGGCGGAGCATCTCCGTGATTCGGAGGTGCTTATAGCAATGCTGAAGCGGCAGCAGAGTGAAGGGAGACTCTATGGCGCCATCTGCGCCTCACCTGCGGTGGTCTTCCAGCACCACAACCTCCTTGGAGAGCGACGCGCCACCACCCACCCAGGCTTTGTCGATAGACTCGAAAATTGCTCCGCCGTCGAATCGCGTGTTGTCATTGACGGAAACTGCATCACCAGCCGTGGGCCGGGAACGGCCATTGAGTTTGCCCTGAAACTGGTGGAGATCCTCTACGGGGAAGAGAAGGCAACTGAGGTGGCCCGCCCCCTGCTTTCCCGATAGTTTTCAACCACGCTTCCGAAATCTTGTCTGCACATATATCTGAAACCTTTCTTCCACAAGAGAGCTTACGCTCCCCCCCCTATCCTCTCCGCCGGAGGGGAGAGGATAGCATATCCAGAATGTTGGGAACGTTATGGGGGTGAGTGTGCTGTCTTGCCAGAGGTTTCAGTAGTTGGAGGCTTTCCTTGATAAGGGCAAACGAATCATCTCCTGTCTGCGTGTGGCACACACAGGCAGAAGGATTCGATTACCATTGACGGAAGGTCTGAATTGCAGACCTTCCGCTATAAGGTAGTCGGGCAGAAGTAAGCGTCTACACGGCTTTTTTTAAACTATCCCCGCCAATGTGCACCACGTTATCGGGAATCGGCGTCTCCTCCTCTCTCACCGAAACCTTGAAAACGGATACCGTTTGTTTGAGTAGATCGGCTAAATGGGCGACATCTTCGCTCACTGCATTGATCTGGTGAGCGCCGTGAACCGTTGTGCGGGTGATACCGGCAACGGTCTCAATATCACCGCTTATCTGGTCGGCAGCCGTAGACTGCTCCTCTGCTGCTATGGCTATCTGCTGAATCATGGCTGTAACATTCTCTACATTAGATGCTATTTTTTCCAATGCACTACCGGCATCCTCTGCACTCAGCACCCCCTTCTCCACAACCTTGACCTCATTCTCCATGCTCACGAGAGCCCTGTCGGTCTCATTCTGGATGGTGACAATCATTGCGCCAATCTCTTTTGTAGCCTTCGTTGTCCTTTCAGCAAGCTTCCTCACTTCATCTGAAACAACGGCAAAGCCGCGTCCCTGCTCTCCCGCCCGTGCCGCCTCTATCGCCGCATTAAGGGCGAGGAGGTTTGTCTGATCGGCAATATCTTCAATAACCTTGATAATCCTGCTGATCTCCTGGGAGCTGTTGCCAAGAGCGGCGATAACCTCGCCTGACTCCTTCGCCGTTTCAGCGATACCGTTCATACTCTCTATAGTCTTTGATACTATCTTCTTGCCATCTATTGCGGCGCCATTAGCCTCACTCGAAGCCGATGAGGCGCTAGAGGCGTTGTTTGCCACCTCAACAACAGTCGCACTCATCTCCTCGGCAGCAGCGGCCACCTGGGTGCTTCTGCCGCTCTGCTCATCCGCACCGGAGGCAATATTGGAGGAGGCCTCAAGGAGTTGCGATGAAGAGGTTACCAGTTTTTTAGTATTGCCTATTATATCTCCGATCACATCGTTAAGTTTGCCTATAAATATATTAAAACAGGCTGCCAACTCGCCTATTTCATCCTTTGAAGAATCATCGAGACGTTTAGTGAGGTCGCCCTCCCCTTCTGCAATGTCCCTGACTCTCTCTATAACCTTATTGATAGGTCCGAGGATAACGAGCTTGGTAAAATACCCTACTGCGGCGATGAGACAGACAGAGAGGGCAAGCACAATGAGCATGACATTCTTGCTCTTCGCAGCTGCCAGGGCAGAGCCCTTTGACTCCTCCTTTATACTATCCGAGATTGCGGCCCCACTCGCGGCTAGATCGATGAAGGATAACATGTCGTCATGAAGGGTATCCACTGTAGCGGCCATCGCCCTCCCCTCTTTTGCAGATTGAGAGATATTTGTCACGATCCCCCTTACCAGTGGAATCCACTCCCTCTGAACCTTCTCGTGTATATCCTCAAACTCCAGCAAGAGCAGATCCCCATCGCTCTCTTCGCTGTCTATGACGGCCTTTAATGAGGCTGATAACCCTTCAAATGTCTTCTGCAGAACCTCCATGTCTGCCGCATTCGACCTCATCTGTTTAACAAGCTTCTCATGCATATCTTCACTGAGCTTTTCAGCGCTGCCAGCCGCTACTCCTGAAGCATCTTTGACCTTCCCAAGTTCTGCGCTTACCGCGATGGAGCGCTCTGCCACCCCCTGGAGATCGGATAATATACTATTCATGCTATGGATATTGAAAATCCCGAGAAAGAGTGCTATTACTACTGCTATACAGAACCCCAGAGTCAAGAGGGTTCCCAGACGAACCTTGAGAAAGGAGTGAATGCGTAGTACCTTCTCCTGAAGTATCTCATTGACCTTTTCCATCTCTTGCCACCTTCCTTGTTGAGAGTTCACGCTGAACTTTTGCCAAATCTCGTCAGCCGGCAGGCGTCACCTCATTACTAAAAACTTGCAATGGCGATAGCCCCATATATCTCTGAAGGTCTCCATTAATCAGACCTTCCTTACTACTCCGCCACCTCATACATTTTTACAGCCCTGTTCATCTCTACAAGGAGAGGGAGGTTCAGCACCGCCATCTTCTCTATGTCTTTCGCAGCAACCTCTCCGGCATCAATATCCGTGACGCCATCAACAAGGGATTTGAACTCCGTCCACAATCCCCTTACCTTATCCAATTGACTCACAATGGCGCTGTCACTGGTTGCTGGAAGCCCCATATCCTTATCGCCATCCCTTAATCCTTTCAAGGTCCGATCAAAGAGAGACGCCGTCCTCTTAAGGCTGCCCCTGTTATCCTGAGTGTTATGCTTTAGGGCCACAAGGAGCATCTCCTTGGACATCTTCTGAGTCAACATTCTCTGTTTACCGGCAAGATTGATAACCACACCTGACTTCATGCCTACATCCTTTGCAGCGCTCTTTTCATAAAGCCGCACAGCCGTATTCATGGTCTTCAGAAGTGGCAGGTTTAATGCCGCCACCTTGTCTACAGGCACATTACCACCACCGACAACCGTATCGACTGTGGCCTTGAATTCAGACCATAGTTTCTCAACCTTGCCCATCACCCTAAGGGTAGATTTGTTCTGCGTTGGGGGAATGCCAAGCTCCTTGCTGCCTTTGATAAGGCCCTTGAGTGTCGTGTCAAAGAGGGCTGCGGTCTTTTTGAGGGCGCCCCTGTTCTTTTCAGCCTCCACACCACTGGCCACAAGGAGCATCTCCTTTGACATTTTCTGGGTCAGCATCCTCTGTCTGCCCGATAGATTAATAACTACAGCGTACTCTTTAGCAGTAACAGCTCCAACTTCCGATACAAGGCTGACAAATAGTAGTGCAACGGTAATGCTTAGTACAAAGAACCTTGTCTTCATGCGAATGTCCCTCCTTCAATCTAAAATAGTGCGCATTAATAAAACTCCCTGTATGAGCCTCCCCTCTATAGCAACTGAAGATGCAGTGCGCCCTGCCAGTAGCTGTAAAACATAACGATTATCGAGGAAAGAGTGCTACACCGCTATCCTCCTCCTATATTATCGAGTTTTGAAGGATAAACTTTAGGGAATCACGTTCACAAACCTATCAACTCTGAACTTGGCGATATCTCCATGTGTCGAGATAAGCGTCAAAGAAACCCAATCTTCCGGTAAGGGTAGAACTACGTTGTCCTTCACCTTAGACTGAAAAGGAGGAGAATAACATTGAGGCCAACATCATAACCCAGTCCGTGCGGTGGAATGTGGCGCCTCCCCGACTTCATGGGCGTACACAGGGAACGCCTAATTAGGCTGACAGTGGCGACCGCCAGTGAGTAATATTTGTGGCGCAAGAGAAAATAT
>JBHHTR010000156.1:0-5076 GCA_046753505.1 Thermodesulfobacteriota bacterium | reverse complement strand
TAAATCCACAACACGGACCGACTCCATCTCACGGTAGTGACCACTCTCCATGAGGAGGGGGGCATTGATCACTATGAGGGCCTCACGGTTTTCTCTTTGCAGGGCCTCAATCCTTCTCCTCTCCTCCGCGACTATTCTGGGCAGCATGATATCGTTGAGCTTTTCCAGACTGGCTCTATCTGAAAAGACTCTCTCCCCCAGCGCGGCACGGTCTATTCCTCCATCACTTCTGACCACCTTATGACCAAAGGTTTTGACAATCTCGTTGCAGGCCTCCTCGCCGGGCTCAACAATCTCCCGTGCGATTGTGTCAGCGTCGATAATCTCAGCGCCGAGCTCCTTGAGGTAGGAGGCAACAAGATCCTTCCCCGATGCGAGTCCCCCCGTCAGGCCGACGATCACGGCGACTCCTCTTCCTCCAACTCACCCTCATCATTTGGCGCTTCTTCCATGACCACAAAGCTCAACTGTCTCCCTGTGGGAGCGCCATCCCGACGGTAGGAGAAGAAGAGGTCGCTGCTGCACGATGTGCAGAAGGGGGAGATTGAGATATTGCAGTCCTCCACTCCCGACTCCAGAAGGAGGAGCTGGTTTGCCTTTTGCAGATCCAGTTGCAGCCTCCCATCATTGATCTGGACCACGACCTCCTTCTCCTGAAAGAGGCCTGTCCGAAAGTGGACGGCCACCTCTTCACCAACTTCGTAGCAGCATGGACCTATTGCGGGTCCTATGGCGGCCGATATATCTTCGGCGTGGGAGCCGAAATGGTCTCCCATTTTTGTCACTGCCTTGCCGCAGATCCCGGCAACGGTTCCCCTCCATCCAGCATGGACGATACCGACAACCTCCTGTACAGGGTCAACCAGGATAATAGGGACGCAGTCCGCCGTGAGCACCCCTATGGCAAGCCCCTTTTTATTGGTAAGGATGGCGTCACCCTCTGGCCGCTCCCCATCGTGAAGGAGGGAGGAGTCCTCGCTCCCACTCTCTACGACCACCACCCTGTCGCCGTGAACCTGGCGAACGGTGAATAGTCTCTCGACGTCAACGCGGAGGAGCCGCCCCATCCTGGCCCTGTTTTCCTCTACATCGCCACTATCACCGTCATGCTCCTTGAAGTTGAGGGATGCAAAGGGGCCCGTACTTACCCCTCCAATCCTTGTCAGAAAGGCGTGGGTGACAGAGCGGTGCCGAGTGATAGCCGGTGAAGTGATAAACTTCATGGCTTAGCCTCCATGTTCCTCAATTACGGTTATGAGCTTCTCCATATCGTCGGGCAGCGGTGATGTGAACTCCACCTCACTCCCGGTTTCGGGGTGTATAAATCCGAGTAGGGCCGCGTGGAGGGCCTGCCTCTTGAACCCCTTCAGTGCATCGAGGATTGGCTTGGCGAGGTGTGACGGGATACGCCTCCGTCCGTAGGTCTGGTCGCCAACGACGGGGTGGTTGATGTGAGAGAGGTGTACCCTGATCTGATGTGTCCTGCCTGTCTCCAGCATCACGTCAATGAGCGAGAAGTTATCATATACCTTTGTCACTCTGTAGTGGGTAACGGCCCTTCTGCCCCGCGAAGTCCGTACCGACATCATTTTTCTTTCACTCACATGCCTTCCGATGGGCATATCAATGGCGCCCTCCTTCTCCTTCGGAGAGCCCCATACGAGGGCGATATACCTCCTCTTTATCGAGTGCTCCTTGAACTGTTCTGCCAGGTGGTTGTGGCTCACGTCATTCTTCGCCACCACCAGCACCCCCGACGTATCCTTGTCGAGGCGGTGGACAATGCCGGGCCGCATCATATCGCCCTCATGTGAGAGTGAACTGGAGTGATAGAGGAGGGCGTTAACAAGAGTGCCACCCCTTCTGCCCGCACCTTCATGGACAACCATTCCCGCTGCTTTATTCACGATAATCAGCGCCTTGTCCTCATAGATTATCTCTAAGGGGAGCTCTTCCGGGACGGCTCGTAACGGCTCACGCTCTATGGGATGGACGGCGAGGGTATCGCCGGGGTGTATGCGGACACTCGGCTTTGTAGGGTGGTTATTGATCAGAATATTGCCGGAGTGGATAAAATCCTGAATGCGCGATCGAGTAAAGCGTGGAAGGAGCCTTGCAAGGTATATGTCTATGCGCTGTGAGTTATCTTCCGGTGCTACGGTAAATAGGATGGGCGGGGTATCGGAGGAGAGTTTTTCTACCATATATCGGACTGGATATCGCCATTCCTCTTGATGAGGATATCAACTATGGCCCTGTTGTAAATATTAGAGCGCCTGGCAAAGTCAGACTCCACCCTGGTGAAGAAGAGCTCCTCTCCCTCCTTGAGTTCTTCATCAAGGAGTTCAAAGATGGAGTCGTTCTTGATCCCCTCGATGACCCGCTCCTTATTATAGAGCGCGATGTCTGAGATGATCGTTCTTGCAAGCCTCCATGCCGCCTCTGGTGTTGTTATGAGCGCCATCCTATTGCACCTGCTCCTCTAGAATTTTCTGGACGAGGGCCTCTCCCCCCTGTTCGGCATTGGCCCTCACCAGTTCATCAACGAGAGCCGCATCACTCTTCTTAAAGGCGCCGATAATATCGTCATGCTGCTTCACCGAGTTTTTCATCCGTCCCGGCTGGGAGAGGGAGGTTATCCTGAAACGTTCAAACTGCTGTACCAGATTATTGAAGAGGGAGTAGAGCTTGTCGTTTCCACATGCCCTCAAAAAGATGTCGTGAAACTGATTATCAAGCTTGAAAAAACCTTTGTAATCACCCTTTTCCGCAAGCCTTGCCATCTGCACGTTGAGCCCTTCCATCTTTTTAATCTCACCATTTGGGAAGTTATTGCCTGCACAGGCGGAACGGGCGGCGAAGCCTTCGAGAAGGCTCTTGATGGAGTAGAATTCTCTCACATCCTTATCAGTGATAGGGCTCACCACGGCGCCCTTACGGGGTATGACGGTCAGGAACCCCTCCGACTCGAGCTGCCTGAACGCCTCCCTTATGGGGGTTCTGCTTACACCAAATCGATCGGCAAGCTCCGGTTCCGGGATACGCTCTCCCGGCCTGAGGCGCCCTTTAATGATAGCCTCTTTAACAAAATCAACTATCCTCTCCCTCAAGGTTCGATGGTGTCCACGAGGGTAATCGGAGCGTTTCAACCCTTCCATAGTGCCCTATCGTATACTGTGTACCGTAGCAAAGTCAAGAGCTTTCACCTCTGATGCCATTGTCAGTTTCATCTGAAAGTATGGGGCTCCCGTACCTGTTCGCCATAATATTCTTGCAATACAACCGCCATTAATCGTACATTCTATGTCGTGTCAATCAAGCAGTTCTAATTGACTGGAACCTCTCTCGCAATATGGAAATCAGCATTTAACAAAACGGTCGACGGCAGACAATAACTAAAGAGGAGATCAGTAATGAGCCAGCCTGTAATTGGAATAATCGGAGGAAGCGGACTATATGAGATTGATGGGTTAAAAGGGGTAGAGGAGGTAGAGGTAAAAACGCCCTTCGGCGCCCCATCCGACGCCTATATCACCGGCACGCTGGGGGCAGTGAAGATGGTCTTCCTCCCCCGCCACGGAAGGGGGCACCGGCTACTCCCGTCGGAACTCAACTACCGGGCCAATATCTTCGGCATGAAAAAGCTCGGGGTGGAGCGGATCATCTCCGTCTCCGCCGTCGGGAGCATGAAGGAGTCGATCAAGCCGGGCGACATAGTGGTTGTCGATCAGTTCTTTGACAGGACGAGGGGGCGGGAGGGGACCTTCTTCGGCAACGGCATTGTCGGTCATGTCGAGTTTGCCGACCCCGTATGCGGCGACCTGAGCGCCCTTCTCTACCAGGCGGGGAAGCGTGTGGATGCGTCCATCCACAAGGGGGGAACCTATGTCTGTATCGAGGGGCCCCAGTTCTCGACGAGAGCGGAGTCGAAGATCTACCGGAAGTGGGGGGTCGATGTGATAGGAATGACCAATATACCCGAGGCCAAACTGGCGAGAGAGGCCGAGATGTGCTACGCGACCCTCGCCCTCTCAACCGACTACGACTGCTGGCACGAGACAGAGGAGTCGGTCACGGTAGAGATGATAATCGAAACCCTCACGAAGAACGTTGCCATGGCAAAGTCCATCATCAAAGAGGTGGTCACCACCACCCCCGACACATGCGAGTGCCGGTGCGATTCAGCTGCCGAGTACGCCATAATAACGGACAAAAAGGCGATGCCGGCAAAGGTCAAGAGAGAGATGCAACCCCTCTTCGGGAAGTATCTATAGGGGGTACTCTGGCAGAGGATCTAGATTCCGTGTCATGTACGGAATCTAGCTGATTATTGTTAGTACACTGGAGGGCTCAATGAAAACTATTGCTAAGATAGAGAATGATTTTCGAAGTGAATTAGGTAGCATTGCTGATAAGTTCGAAGTTTTCGAACTTAGTGTTGCCGATGCTCGTACATCTGATGCTCAGTATGTCTGGCATCCTGGCGTTTATGTTTGGTGGCATCCTTCTAAGGGACCTGTTAAGGTCGGGCGGCATCTCACGAACTCTCGGAAACGCGCCTTGGAGCACATCGGAGCAAATACCGGTGGAGTTTTGGCGAGTCTTGGGAGTGACTCCAGCACGAAGCTGCTATTGTTCAACGTACGAAATCCAGAGGATCGACATTGGGTAGCTGCTATAGAAATTTACTTTGAAACAGTACTCGATCCATCTGTTCCATCTGATCGTCTTGGATAATTGTTGCATAACGCCTATCCGTCCATTCAACTGACTCGCTACCTCTCACGGCTGATGGACGACACTAAGAGCATTTCATTGGTCCCCACATTCAACGTGGAAGTGCAACAGCGGCGGAGGCGACTTCCAGCGGTGTTTTGTAGCCCAGGCACTTTCTGGGCCTGTTGTTAATAATTGATTCCACCTTTGCCACCTGTTCGTCCGTTACTTTACCGAAGTCCGTGCCCTTTGGGAAGTACCTTCTAACCAGCCCGTTTACCTGCTCATTCGACCCCCTCTGCCACGAGGCATAAGGACGGGCGAAATAGCACCGTGTTCCAATGGCCTCGGTTATATCCT
>JBHHTR010000155.1:0-5087 GCA_046753505.1 Thermodesulfobacteriota bacterium | reverse complement strand
GCCATCTCAATGGGTCTCGGTGGTCGGGGGTCAGTAAATCCCGCTCTCCGATCCCTGTCAACCGAGCCCTGTAGTTTAGCGCAGGTGCGAGCACATTCATGAATAATGCGGGTTAGGGAGGACAAAGCTCTAAAAACTCAAGGATTCACACCGTACTGTCGATGAATGACGAAGGAGTCACCCTACCCTACAGCTTTATGCCATCGATAGTATAGATGCACAGAGAGTAGACGGGCGCCTGGCATCGCCATCATATATAGCGGCAGGGTTAAAGAGGCAATTTTTATGGCATCACAACACAAAGATGAAACAGCGGCAGAGGGAGGAGCAGAGCAGAGAGGTCCTCACTACGAATTCCCTCTTTTTGCCGTGACAGTTCTGGCCATCGCACTATTTATTGCCGAGATAGTCGTAACACTCCTCCTCTCGAAAGTGCCCCATTTGAATCCAGTGGTAGAGGCCGTTGTTTCCGCTTCTCTACTGTTCCTGATCGTTGTGCCATTGTTGTACTTTTCTCTTATCAACCCCTTACAATGCAGCATCAGGGAGCAGAGATTGGCACATCGTACCGCTCTCAAGATGGTGAGCAATGTGGAAAGCACGAGAGTGAGGAGAGCGAAGGTAGAGCAAGAGCTGCGTGAAACAGCGCAGCGGTTGGATGTAATAACAAGGGCGGCGGCGGATGCCATCATTCAGATAGATAGCGAGGATAGCGTCATTTACTGGAATGACGCTGCCGAGACGATGTTCGGCTACTCTGCCGAGGAAATAGTGGGCAATACACTGCATGAGTACATTATCCCCCCACAAGATAGGAAAAAGCACATAGAGGGCATAAAGAGATTCAGAAAAACTGGAAGCGGCCCTCTCCGTAAGCAACCCTTTGAATGCTCTGCCCTCAGAAAGGACGGCACAGAATTTTCGATAGAGGCGGCCCTTTCTTCAGTCAAAGTGGGAGACGAGTGGTATGGTGTCGGGGTAGTGAGAGACATCACCAACCGTAAGGCATCGGAAGAGAAGATGGAGTATCTGTCCTGTCACGACTCATTGACAGGACTCCCCAACCGTACCCTCTTTCTTGAACACCTTATGCACGCCATTGCCAGGGCTCGCCGACACGGGGAGATGCCGACTATCTTTTTTATTGACCTCGACCAATTTAAGCTGATTAACGATACCCTTGGACATCGTACGGGCGACACGCTGCTGCAAGGCATATCCGAAAGGCTCAAGGCGTCGATACGGCAATCCGATACTCTGGCCTACCATAGCGGTGACGAGTTCCTCCTTCTGGTGAATGACCTCAAGAGGGTAGAGGAGATAAAGAGCGTTGCGGAAAAGGTGGTCTCCCTCTTTGAAGCCCCCTTCACGTGTGGAGAGCATACCTTCGCTGTCACCGTAAGTTTTGGCATCAGCGTCTATCCTCATGACGGGGAGGATGCAGAGACACTGCTAAAAAATGCCGATACGGCCCTCTATGAAGCCAAGGAGGATGGCAGAAACACCTACCGGCTCTACAACGCCACTATGTACGACAAGATTTCCCGAAAGGTTGAACTGGAGAAGAGACTTCGCATGGCCCTGGAGAATGAGGAGTTCCTGCTTCACTATCAACCGCAGGTCGATGCTGTTACAGGCGAGGTTGACGGCGTCGAGGCCCTTGTCCGATGGCAGAGCACGGACGAGGGGCTTGTCTCTCCAGGTGAGTTTATACCCGTTGCAGAAGCCAGCGGTCTTATTGTCCCCCTTGGAGAGTGGATACTCCGCACTGCCTGTCTACAAAGCATGATGTGGCAGGAGAGGGGTCTTCAAACAGTGAATATGGCAGTGAACATATCAATGCGTCAATTCAAGGACAAGGGTTTTGTCGCCACTGTAGAGAGAATACTGGATGAGACTCACCTCAACCCTGATCGCCTTGAACTTGAACTTACCGAGAGTATTGTCATGGCGGATGTGGATGCCACCATAGAGACACTCCATGCGCTGAAGGGTATGGGCATAAGGCTCTCAATCGATGACTTCGGCACAGGCTACTCCTCTCTCTCCTATCTTAAACGTATGCCGATTAACATGTTGAAGGTAGACCAATCCTTCGTTAGGGATATTACGACCGATCCGAACGATGCCGCCATTGCCAGAGCAACCATAGAGATGGCCAGAAGCATGGAGCTTGAGGTCATTGCCGAGGGAGTCGAGACGGTAGAGCAGCTTAAGGTGCTCAGCGATCTCCAATGCAGAAAGATCCAGGGCTATCTCTTCTCACGGCCACTGCCGCCTCACGAGATCAAGAGGTATTTGAGTAGGGAGTGGCGCTTTGCTGTAGAGGGGATGGATTTGAAGGGGCATCTGGAGAATGTGATCGCCATGTGAGAGGGGCAGGCTCGCTTTGATGCAGAGCGGAGATTTGGCAGGCTGGTAATAGTGATGGTCTCGTAAAAAGTCCAGCAAGGCAATATTCGAGCCATTTTAAAGCACCTCCAACCATTCGGAAGAGCAATAACGGCTGTTAGAGGGCAAATATGGAGGCCGTTTTTTTCAAGTAACGAAAGCTCCCGACTTTTTACGAGGGCATCAATAGTGGTTGCATACGACAAAAACGGTATGATAAGCTGGTGCGACCAGTTTCCACGAACAGTACTGTTCCACTACTTACATGATAAAAAGAAAACGATACGTAACACTATTTGCCTCTCTCCTCTTGGCCGCATCGGTATTTACCGGTTGCGCAGCCACATCTGGAAAAAGTCGGCTGACGACCCCGTCCACTATTGTTGAAGAGGGGGTGACGCTATCTCAACAGGGCAATTACGAAAGCGCCATTGAGAAATTCCTGGAGATCATCGACAGCTATCCATTGAGCCGGGAAGCCGTAGAGGCCCAGCTGCTACTCGCAGATACATATTATGAAAAGGGCGACTATGAGGACGGGGCCGCCTATTACACAGACTTTGCCACACTCCATCCCTCCCACCCCAAGGCCTCCTATGCGCAATTCAAAAAAGGGATGAGCTATCTCAAACAGACACTGAGTATCGACCGCGACCCTGCCGCCACAAAAAAGGCTATCCTTGCCTTTGACGACCTGACGGCCTACTACCCTGTCAGCATATACAGCGATAAGGCAAGGGAACTCCGCCTCTTCCTGAAGAACAGGCTGGCTGAAAGAGAGTATATGATTGGCGCCTTCTACTTCAAGAAGAAGAACTACCGTGCGGCCCTTAGAAGGTTTCTGCCCATACTTCATGATTATCCGGGGGCTGAGATCACACCCGCCGTCCTCTTTCACAGTGCCATATCCTATACTGAAACAGGCGAGAAGCGGCAGGCCGAAGAGACACTCATGAACCTCATCGACAACTACCCTGACAGCTCTTTTACCGGCAGAGCCCGCCGCCTTATGAAAAACAGTGGTTAGAGAGTCCAGGAGGAACTATGGATAAGGAGTGGCAGGTACATTACGAAGTAGGGTTAAAGGCCTTCGAGGAGATGAACTACCGCGACGCCCAGTACCACCTTGAAGCGGTCATCAAAAAAAAGGACGGCTTTGCCGACGTCTATAATCTGCTCGGCGTCATCTATCAGATGGATGAGAATATAGACGATGCGATCTCCATGTTCAAGAAGGCCCTTGAGATAAACCGGGCCTACACCGAGGCGGCGCTGAACCTCTCCATTGCCTACAACGAAAAGGGAGAGTTTGTGCTTGCGGAGGATATCTATGCGGAGGCCAAAGAGAGAGAACGGGGGGAGGAAGACTCAAATCTGGATCCCTATGTGAAGGGAAAACTGGCCAACATGCACGCCGAACTGGGATCTATCTACGGGGATCTCGCCTTCTACCGCGAAGCCGCAGAGGAGTACAAAAAGGGACTGGCTCTAAGGCCGGAGTTTGCAGATATCAGAACCAAGCTGGGCATTGCATTCAGGGGCATGAAGGATTTCAGCAGAGCCATTAGCGAATTCGAAGGGGCCCTCCAGATAAAGCCCGACTACTTCCATGCGCGATTGCATCTAGGGGTGACCTACTATCTCATGAACTACAAGGATAAGGCAAAGGCAGAGTGGCTAAAAGTGCGTCACGAGGCGCCCGATGAGAAGCGGGCCGACATGTACCTCCATCTGGTTCGAGACCAGGAGAGTGGTGCAGAGTAGCTTCTCCTGACAGTAATAATCGTACAACCTCACATCACCATTGAATTCTCATCTCCTTTTCCACCCCCTACAATTCTTATCACTGACCCCGCACTATTCACAAATGTGTTAGCGCCCTACATCGATCTTGAATCCATCAGGGCATTTGTTGTCGGTTGGCCGTATCCACCGGCACGGCACCCTTGCAAAAAAAAACGCTGGGCAAATCCAATCTATCGTCTGCCAGTGCGTGTCCGCACCTGTCTGCGTGCGACGCACAGGCAGGCGCAGGTAGGCAATCCTTACTCACGGAAATTCATGAATAAAGCGGGTTAAGGATTCTGCTTCCATGACCTTCGTTATGCTTTTGCCATGAGATTGGTGCAGGCAGGAGTTGACCTCTACAAGATTCAAATATTACTTGGTCACAAGGATAACAGGACAACTCAGCGGTATGCTCAGCACTACCCTGAGAGCCTGAGAGAGTGTGTAGCCCGCCCTGGATTCTCCTTCATCTGGAGCAGAGTTAGCTCAAATTTAGCACAACCGGGCATGTGGCTGTGAAGGGTCTGTCGGATGTTTTGGCGAAGCTGTTGTAATGGAAGAGAAAAGATGGTGGCGGTGGGAGGACTCGAACCTCCGGCACGGGGCTTATGAGTCCGAAAACAGCAAAAAACGCAAGGGTTTGGTTATTGGTCTGGTTTCCCCTTTTGCCTTTATAATCGAGGCCTTAATGGCGTTACAATGTCTCTATCCTTTTCAGTGCTTTCTATCCATTGTGCTGGATTTTATCACAATTTTAGCACAGTGGGATGGGGATTTCTTACTCAAGTAATGTTTATTAGCGTGTCTGATAGAGCCAGTCTTGATGGCGGAATAAACTCGATTTGCATTGTTACCCTCCCTTCAAAGAGCCACTCTCCGGGGTGATAGCGCCTCCAATACTCTCTCAG
>JBHHTR010000154.1:0-5111 GCA_046753505.1 Thermodesulfobacteriota bacterium | reverse complement strand
GATGAATCGCTGAAAGGGCCGTCATGTTACGCCGAAAAGAGGTAGTCAGAGCCAACATAGAACGATTTGTGGTGAGCGCTTAGACCAAAAGCGCCAAGCGCAGATAATCGCAGAGCTTGTAAGCTTCAAAAAAGTAGCTGCGTCGGGCAAGTCCGACAGACTGCTAGATACCATTGTCAGCAGGTGCAAGGAACATCGTAAGCACTTTAAATATAACCCGGCAGCATTAAGGAGATAAAACATGGCTATATGTGCATGGTGTAGACAAGAAATGGCTGGAGATGAGGGCGCTAAGAGTTGTAAGGTGAAGAAAGTAGGATTTCCAAACGGCAAATCTACACTCAGAATACCTTTCAATTCTTTCAGTGATGATACGACTATCCGTTGCGGTGATTGCAATGTTAAGTACGGAGGCTATCATCACCCTAATTGCGACATAGAAGAGTGTCCCAAGTGTTCAGGCCAACTGCTATCTTGCAGTTGTCTGGATAACGAAGAGGATTAACAACAACAGATAGGAAGGAGAAAAAATATGATTAACAAGGCAATTTTGGTCGGCAACATAGGCTCTCTGGAAGATACCCGTTACACGCCTTCAGGAGTCGCGGTTAAGAACTTTTCCGTGGCCACCAACGAGTCCTATAAGGATAAGGAAGGGAACAAGCAGCAGAAGACTGAATGGCACAGGATTGTTACATTCGGGAAGCTTGCTGAGGTCTGTGGCGAGTATCTCACCAAGGGGAAGCAGGTCTACCTTGAGGGCAAGTTGCAGACGAGGAGTTGGGAGGATCAGAACGGCAACAAGAGGAGCTCCACGGAGATTCTTGCGAACACTGTCCAGTTTCTTGGCGGTCGTTCAGGCGATAGCAGATCGTCGGCTGGATCTGAACCTTCTCAACCATCTTCGCAGCCCCCGGCCGGTACGGACCCAGGCAGCGAGCCATGGGATGATGACGTCCCTTTTTAGTTTCTACCATGACTAATAGTGTTGTACAACCTTACAGGGGAGCGAAAGCTCCCCTTTTTTTTGTGTTAGCCGTTTTTTAGACATATCCAGGTATACACGGAAACCCATAGGCAAAGGTACACGCTCTTAAACTGTTGGCGATCCGCCCATAAGCTCGATGCGTAAGGACGCGGATAACACGGCCACTTTTGTTTTGACTTAGGCGGATTGTATGCTACGATTGCATGTGAACCATTGTGAACCAACATCAACCGTAAGGATAGAGGGCAAATGAGTAAAGAGGCATTTACAGTCCGATTAGACAGCAAAAAGGTGGATCAACTGGACGAGTTGGCAGGTAAAATGGACAGGTCGCGCAATTACCTAGTCAATCAGGCAATCGACCAGCTCCTTGAAGTACACGCATGGCAGATAGAACGCACCAGGGAAGGTATCAAGGCTGCTGATGAGGGACGTTTCGCAAGTGATGCTGAAATGAACCGCATATTCAACAAACATGAAGATGCCTGATCATGCAGGTTAAATGGACGGAACCGGCGGCCAGAGCGCTGGAAAGCATTCAGGACTATATCGCCAAAGAAAAGCCGCGTGCGGCATTTGAAATGGCGCAAAAGATACGGCATGCAACAGAACAGCTTAATGACCATCCAAAACTGGGCAGGACAGGGCGTGTGCGGGGGACTTATGAGCTGGTCATTACTGGTATTCCGTATATAGTGCCGTACAGGGTAAAGGGTAAAGAGGTCCATATCCTGAGTGTGCATCACGCAGCCCGGAAGTGGCCGGAAGCTTTTGAATAGATAGGTTTTTTTCGTCGGGATGGTAAAAGTCGGTTATTATTTTAAAAGACGTTTTTCTAAACGGGGTTATTGAGGAAAACAATAGAGGTGACAGTCTAACAATGCCAAAAACACCTAAATTTTATCGACAGCGGTTTTTGCTGGTGTTACTGGAGCTGGCTGGTGGTCGTTTGTCGAAAATGGACTTCCAGAAATTGCTTTTTTTGTCGCAAAAAGAAGCAGGGTTTTCGTATTACGATTTCGTCCCCTACCATTATGGCTGCTATTCCTTTCAGGCGCAGTCCGACATTGAGTTGCTGGAATCCTTTGGCTGGCTGGAAGAGAAATCCAAGAGCATAAAATTGCTGGCAAAGCCACGGGCCTGTTTAAATAATAATGAGCGGGATGCAATTGATCAGTTCACAAAACAATTCAAAGGCTATCGGGGGCAAAAACTGCTGACTTATGTCTATGAACATTACCCCTATTACGCCACACGCAGCAAGATTGCCGCCGAAGTGATGGATGAGGCGGCTTATAAAAAAGTCAGCACGGAGAAGAACAGGTTAAAAGGGAAAGACAAAGTCGTTTATACCATTGGTTATGAAGGTCTTTCGTTTGAGAGCTATGTCAATCAGTTAATCAGGCATGATGTGCGGTTGCTATGTGATGTCCGTAAAAATCCTCTAAGCCGTAAGTTCGGCTTTTCCAAGGGCATTCTCGCTCGTTTACTGCCAAAACTTGGCATAGAATACCTGCACATACCTGACCTGGGGATAAGGTCGGAGATGCGCCAGCAATTGAATACAACGGATGATTATGCCAGGCTTTTTAGCGCCTATAGAAAGACGCTGCCGCAAAAAGAAAAAAGTTTGCAGTTGCTGGAATCCCTGTTAGAGGAGCGTAAGCGCATCGCGCTGACTTGTTTTGAAAAGGAATATCATTCTTGTCATCGCCACTGTGTTAGCGATTACCTGGCAAATGAGAGCAATATCAGGGTTAGTCATATATGAGCAGGATGCGGAAAGTATTTATAACAGTTAAGACATACCCGACTCTTTCAAAAAAATACGATGAACTGGTTTGTACAGCAGGCATTCTTGATGATGGAAGCTGGGCTCGCGTTTACCCACTGCCATTCAGAAAACTGGACTATGAAAACAGGTACAAAAAATATCAGTGGATGGAGTTGCCGTTGGTTAAAAACCAGAGTGATCCCCGGCCTGAAAGTTACAAAATAACGAATATTGAGCAGGTGAACTTGATAGGGGAGCTCATAGGGACAAAAGGGGCGTGGGCTGAGCGTAAAAATATTATTTTTGAGAAAAATGAGGTCTATTCGGACTTGAGTATTCTAATCGAAAAGGCCAATAACAACAATGAGCTTTCAATAGCTATCTTCAAACCAACTGAAATACTGGAGCTGGTGATAGAGGAAACAGATCGAGAATGGAATAGTGAGAGCCTGAAGCTCCTTAAAGATAAGGCCCGACAAATGTCACTGTTTCAAACTCAAGAGGAACTAGAAAGAGAGTTTTTGATTGTTGATAAATTGCCGTACAAGTTTTCCTATAGATTTCGGGATTGTAATGGCAAAGAAAGCAAGCTGATGATCGAAGACTGGGAAATCGGCATGCTGTACTGGAATTGTCTAAAACAAACAGAGGGCGATGAAAGCGAAGCTCTGGGGCTGGTTAAAAGGAAATATCTGGATGAGTTTTCCAATAAAGAGCTTTTTCTGTTTCTGGGTACAACCAGACAGTTCCATGGCTGGGCAAAAAACCCATTTGTCATTATCGGGGTTTTCTATCCACCCGTTGATAACCAGATGACCCTATTATAGGTAGTTAATTTGGCATGGAAAAGGAAAAGGCAGCTTGGGGAAGCACCAAATAGACATAGCAAGAAACCGGATTAAAGAATGACTAACTCAAGTGACATAAAGTTTTTCACCAATACAGAGAATGTGGGTGCCCTTTCAAATTTCTTTTCCTTATAATGGGAGAAATCATACCAAACAAGGAGGACATACCATGCCAAGGACCATGCCGATAGAGGAGTTTATTAATGATATACGACGGCAGCTTAAAGACGTAGGCAAGTATGGAGACCGGATAATCATCACTTACAAAGGAAAACCCTCATCAATACTCATCAATTATGAACAATATGATGACTTTGATGATTATATTAAGGCGGAAGAGGAAGAAGAGTATTTCATGGCAATGTTGCGAGATACGGAGATGATGATTGATAGCAACAAAGATATCATGAATAAAATCAAAACAACGGCTAAAGAGGAAAACGATGGAAACGAAGAGATACAGGCTACCATCAACAAGGTGATACTTGGAATAGCTGAAGAGAGATTACAAAAGTGGCTGGAGTCCGAGGCAAGAAATGAGAAGGACTGCCTGGAGAAACACCCTCTCACCCCGGAAAGGAGTTTGAAGGAGGTAGACGAGGCATGGGAGGCGAGGGAAAAAGAGAAGGTCAAGGAGGCTCTTAAGGAAGAGCTATACGTGATGTTTATGAAAATGGTCGAAGCGGAGAAAGAGGTAGGTGGACATAATTTACACTAATGTCCACTTTGGAGGTCTATCAGATACAGATATCGCCCCAAAAAAAGGTTTGAATCAACCCCCTCACCATGCTAAAGTGGACTTTATTAACAAGTGTCCACTTTAGGAATATATCTCATGGGACTGATTAATACGCAAATATCGTTACGCAGTCCGATAAATACGAACGTGGAGGTCTTCCATGCATAATGAATTTACCGCCATAATAGAAAAAGACGAGGAATGGTACATTGCTTATTGTGCGGAAATACCTGGGGCAAATGGGCAAGGTAAAACAAAAGAAGAATGCTTAAAAAGTTTATCTGAAGCGATTGAGTTGATTTTAGACGACCAGAGGCAAAACTCCTTGAAGAGTATTCCTGATGATGCGATATCGGAAACGGTTGCCGTCCGGTGAAAAGAAGCACCTTATTACAGCACTTGAGGCGGAACGGTTGTTATCTTAAACGTGAAGGGAGTTCTCACTCTCTGTGGTTAAATCCACGTACAGGCCATGCGGAAGCTGTGCCAAGGCACACAGAGATTCCGAACAAGTTAGTACACAAGATTTGCAAAAAGCTGTCTATTCAGCACATTGGGTAACATGATAAACCTCGTCAAAGCAAACACAACAGCCCTCAACAGAGCCATGAAGACGGTCTCCTACCTCTCCCCCGAAGAGGTGACGGCCCTGATAGAGGCTGTGAGCGGCAACAAGAAGGCTGAACGAGACGCCCTGATGATCCTGGTCCTCTTCCAGACTGGGTTAAGAATATCAGAGGTCCTCTCCCTCTCACCCGCAGA
>JBHHTR010000153.1:0-5112 GCA_046753505.1 Thermodesulfobacteriota bacterium | reverse complement strand
GACTCCAGTTCCTCTCTCTACCGAGTCACGCATCATTATTCTTAAAAGTGAAGCGGAGCTCTCTCATGGGGCGGTAGAGAAGGGTATACACACCTCTCTCGATACACTGGCGCTTCTGGTAGACAGGATTGGAGATGTGGTTGACGCAGCTGAAGATGATGTTGAGCCAGCGCCGCCCCACCTCTCCTCAACCTATGTATCGGGTATAATAAAGAAGAGCGGCGAGTTGCTGATACTCCTCTCGACTGAGTGGCTATGCACATTGGAGGAGAGCACAGATACGCAGATTGCTAGTAACCAGTAAGACGTGGTGAACAGTTACCAATGAAAGTTACTTGAGATTTCCAGGGGCTAGAGATATGGACAACACAGTAAAGGTTCTCATTGTAGACGATACCGCAACCTACCGGGCTATCCTGTCGTCCGTTATAACCGTAATTGACGGCTACAAGGTTGTCGGGATCGCTGGTAACGGCAAGATAGGGCTCGACAAGGTTGGCCTATTAAAGCCCGATCTTGTGACCCTTGATATGGAGATGCCTGTCATGGGAGGGCTGGAGACACTTGAACGCCTGTCGCGGGACTACCCAGAGATAGGGACGGTAATGGTATCCGGCGCTGACGCCCATTCGGCTGATAATACGGTAGCGGCTCTCAGCCACGGCTGCCTTGAATTTATCGTTAAACCATCTACCTCCAATTTCAGCAGAGCAAAGGAGGATCTTGCCGCCCAGTTTAAGAAGATACTCACTCTCTATCGTCAGAAACGACCGGCAAATATCAAGAGCAAGGGCCGTGCTAGCGGCGTTGCCCCGGTCCGTTCACTTTCCGCTCCTGTCGACGGCGGAGCAATCAAGGCGCCACAAATAGTCGATCTTCTTGCCATCGGCTCATCGACAGGCGGTCCCAAGGCGCTGGAGGAGGTCATTCCAAGGCTGCCGTCCAACATTGGCGTCCCCGTTGTGGTTGTTCAGCATATGCCCCCCCTCTTCACAAAGTCGCTGGCAAAGAATCTCGACTCCAAATCGAGGCTCACCGTCCTTGAGGGGTATGACGGCGCAGAGCTTAATGTCGGCTTCGTCTATATCGCCCCCGGTGGAAAACATATGGTAGTGGAAAAGGGTGGCGGCGGCGCCCCTGTACTCAGGTTGAATGACGACCCGCCGGAGAACTCCTGTCGTCCGGCTGTGGACAAGCTCTTCAGCTCCATTCACAAGGCCTATAGGCCGCAACATACGCTCTGTGTAATCTTGACGGGCATGGGCGCCGATGGAGTGAAGGGGGTAAAGGCGCTTCAGGATAGCCAGGGCGGCTACTGTATCACTCAGTCAGAGAAGAGTTGTGTCGTCTACGGGATGCCCCGTTCAATAGATGAGGCTGGACTTCTACATGAAGCGCTGGACCTCAAGGATATACCAGGCAGGATAACCGAGATATGCTCCTTAAATAGACAGAGACAGTCGTGTGGTTAAAATCATGCAGCATCTATTGCTAGAAGGCGGAGGCAGAGAAAAGTAATGGCAATCTCCAGGGAAGAATTTGATCTTTTCAGGCACTACATTAAGGAGAAGAGCGGTATTACGCTCAACTACGGAAAGGAGTATCTCATAGAGAGCCGACTTTCCGTCCTCATGGCGCAAAATAGCTGCAACTCCTTCAGAGAGTTCTATACAAAAGTCTCTCTTAACGGCAATGGCCTTGGAAAGAAGGTTATTGATGCCATGACGACAAATGAGACGCTCTGGTTCAGGGATTCTACATTCTACAAAGCGCTGGAGAATAAGGTAATCCCGTGGCTCATAGAGAAGGCAAAGACCAAAACGGTGCGCATCTGGTCGGCGGCCTGCTCCACCGGGCAGGAACCGTACTCCATCGCCATGCTCATCGATTCAGCCCTTCGTAAAGCAGGCCCCGGAGCTCCTCCACGTGAGAGGTTCCAGATCGTAGCCTCCGACATATCTCCATCGGCTATCTTTATGGCGGTGGCAGGGCGGTACAGCCAACTGGCCATCTCCAGGGGGATGCCGCCCCAATACCTCTCCAGATATTTCAAGAAGGAGGGGATGGTCTACTCCCTCGATGAGAAGGTTCGTAAAATGGTTACCTTCAAACAATTTAACCTAAAAGATAGCACGGCGTCTCTCGGACGTTTTGACTTCATCTGCTGCCGCTATGTATTGATCTACTTTACCGATGAATTCAAGAGGGAGATCTATGGCAAGTTCCATAAGGCAATGGCGATGGACAGTCTCCTTGCTATAGGCGCCACCGAATCCATCCGCGGCTGCTATGAGGACTTTAATAACATACTGGTCGAAAGAGGAGTGCTCTACTATCCTAAAGGGTCAGATGGAAAAAACACATTCAATGGATTCTAGCAACCCCTTCAATGGAGATAGAGTCTGTAATAGAGACACCTGGAAGATATATAATATAGTCATATAAACTATTTGAGTTGGGGGGAACATGAAAATCCTGACAGTAGACGATTCGAGAATAATACGGCGCATCCTTAGAGGGATGATCGAGACACTTGGCTATGAGCCTGTGGAGGCCGATTGTGGCACAGCTGCAATAGAGCTTCTTGGAAACGACGGAGCCGGGGTAGCCCTTGTCCTTCTTGACTGGAATATGCCGGGCATGAACGGTCTTGAAGTTCTGGAGGCCATAAAAGGCGATGACGGGCTGAGCGGCTCCCGCTCCTCTATGATGAAAAGGTGCTGACCTCCATCCATGACCACTACGGAAAGGCACGGGACAGGATGCTCAGGGAGGTGAATGCCGCCGAGCAGGCCACTACGGGGGGTGGCAAGGAGAGCAAGGTACGGCTCCTGAAGTTGAGAGAGAGGGAGAGCAGCCTTGAAAAGAGTTACAGGGAGGAGCTTGAGGAGGCCATCAAGAGAGAGATAGAGTCGGGCCTCTTTATCACTTATGGTAAGAAGGCGGAGAACATAATAATCCAGGGCAAGAAGGACTTCTGCAAGGAGACCAAGGTAGCCATAGGGGAGAAGATTAATGAGGCCGCACGTGGAACATTCAGGAGCTCTGTCATAAGGGCAAAGCTTGAGATGGCTCTTGAAAGTGAGCGGCAGAAGCGGAACCAGCCCGAGCTCAGCTACCCCTTTGACATCTATATAGACAGGACATACAGCCTGACGATGACCCCTGAGATGGACTCGGAGATAGAGGAGCTCATAGCAAAGAGAGATCTGTCGCGCGCAAAGGAGCTGGTTCGCTCCATTGCCGATCAGTACTATGATGACATTAAGAAGATTGCCTCCGGCACTCCCCTTTCAAATGTAAAGCTCCTCAAGGCGGCAACGGATATTTACAACAAGGGGCAGGCCCTTAGCGGTGATGCCTTGAAGGCCTACATCGAAGAGAGACGTGGGGTGATGACATTCTTTCATCGGACGGTTCCTGTTGCGGAACTCCATAGAGATATCCGTGAACGTTTCTTTTTCCCCTCTGACCCGCTCGAACTCTGGTTTTCGGTGGAGAGGGGTGAGGTGAACAGGGGGGTTGAGTTCTTCTCACGGATCGGGGAGGTGACTTTTAAGGGTTTTGAGAAGGCTCCTCCTACTGTGGTCTATGAGATTGCCAATAGAGAGGGTGAGTTGTTCACGTTAATTATGGAGCACCACTTTAAGAGGTGGTATGAAGAGAGCAAGGGGGAGGATGCCTCTCCTGAGTAGTCTCCTCCCATCGGCTGTCTCCCTGTTCCTCAGCTATAAGATGGCGCCGAAAGGTGTGATGCCGGTAGGAGGTTATACTGATTTGAAGGGGGTCTTCGGTGTGGGCAAGGGGGGGATTTTAAAGGCATAATAGAATGATAACCTGTTGTCCGTTTCTCTTGACAAAATAACCCTTTGAATGCTTTACTGAAGGTCGCAATAAATCCGGATACGGCGGCGTACCCAAGTGGCTAAGGGAAGGGTCTGCAACACCCTCATTCAGCGGTTCGAATCCGCTCGCCGCCTCCATTTAACTGCCCGTTGGGATTTTTCTCTTGCGGGTTTTTGCTTTCAGTGGTTCCGTGTCTCTCCATGCCCCTGTGCTTCCTGTGCCTGGCGATCTCATCCTCCGATTTTACAATAGACCCCCGATATATTTAATATGACAACTGAATGAAAGCAACCATGGAAACCACAACTCCCCCCCTGGACACACTGAAACGAGTCTTCGGCTACGGTGCCTTTAGGCCCCACCAGGAGGAGATAATCGAGGGGGTGATTGGAGGAGGGGACCACTTTGTCCTCATGCCTACGGGCGGCGGCAAGTCCCTCTGTTACCAGGTGCCGGCCTTGCACAGGGCGGGAACGGCCATAATCGTTTCACCACTCATCTCGCTCATGAAGGACCAGGTTGACGCGCTCAAGGCAAATGGGGTGAGAGCCGCCCAGTACAACTCTTCCATAGGCGAGGCTGCTGCGAGAAGCACCCTTGCGGCCCTTCACAGTGGTGGACTGGACCTCCTCTACCTCGCACCTGAACGGCTCATGAGCGATGCCTTCCTGGAGCGCCTGAGGGATATCCCCATCTCCCTCTTTGCTATCGACGAGGCCCACTGCGTCTCCCAGTGGGGACACGATTTCCGCCCCGAATATATCAAGCTTGGACGGCTGCGCCGTCTCTTTCCAGAAAAACCCATTATCGCCCTGACGGCCACCGCGGATCCCCAGACCCGCGACGATATCCTTTACCGTCTCGACCTGAAGCACGCTGTTTGCCATTCGGCAGGTTTCGACCGCCCCAACATTCGCTACACCGTAGTCGATAAACACAAGCCCTTCGACCAGCTCTCGATATTCATCGACAGCCGCCCTGGAGAGGCAGGAATCGTCTATGCGCTAAGCCGTAAACGGACGGAAGAGGTGGCGGAAAAGCTTGCGGCAAAAGGGGTAAAGGCGGCGCCCTACCATGCCGGGCTCGCCGCCGCCGAACGGAGAAGGGTCCAGGAGGCCTTCCTTAAGGACGATCTTCAGGTCGTCGTCGCCACAGTAGCCTTTGGGATGGGTATAGACAAGCCCAACGTCCGCTTTGTTGTCCATTACGATATCCCGAAAAATATAGAGAGCTACTACCAGGAGACGGGTCGTGCCGGGCGTGATG
>JBHHTR010000152.1:0-5122 GCA_046753505.1 Thermodesulfobacteriota bacterium | reverse complement strand
TTCTCTCTATTTATGCAATCTGAGCGAGCTCGCTTGCAGGATTTAGGTTCAATAAAAACAGGCACTTACAGAGAAAGTCCGACAGGCTGCTAGAAGGTAAATTATTACCCATAGAAAGTAGTAACGTTTTCCACTTACGAGGTGAGGCAATGGAAGAATTGGCAGACAGGAAGTGTGAGGCGTGCAGGAGAGACGCTCCTCTCGCCACTGAGGAACAGATTAGGGTACTCTCTCTCCAACTACCCGAATGGGAAGTCGTAGAGATTAGTGATACACAGCGGCTCATGCGAGCCTTCTCATTCAATAACTTCGTAGAGGCCATTGAATTTACCAACCGGGTGGGCGCTATCGCCGAAGAGGAGGGGCACCATCCGGCCATCCTTACCGAGTACGGTTCCGTAACGGTCAGTTGGTGGTCCCACAAGATTAAGGGACTCCACGTAAATGACTTCATAATGGCGGCCAGAACAGAGAGGGTAATCTAATCTCTATTATGGCGCCACCTATCGTACCGACAACTAAAGCCAGAGTGCCATGCAGATAGGCGTCATATCAGACACCCACAACCTTTTGAGACCGGAGGTCGTTGATTTCCTCAAGCAATGTAACCATATCATCCATGCCGGTGATGTGGGCAGCATGGAGGCGCTGAAACAGCTCCGCGCAATTGCCCCTCTCACGGTTGTGCGCGGCAATGTTGATACAGGCAAGTGGGCCGAAACCCTGCCCCTTACCGAGGCGATTGAGCTGGGAGATAAGGCGCTCTACATCATCCACAACCTCGACGATCTCGATATCGATCCAGAGGCTGCCGGTTTTGACGTTGTCATAGCAGGCCACTCCCACGAGCCTGAGGTAAGGCGAAAGGGAGGGGTAACCTACCTCAACCCCGGCTCTATCGGTCCCCGCCGCTTTACGCTCCCCATCTCCTATGCCAGCATTGACATCAACGATTCAGAGATTAAGGTCGATATTCACACAATAGGGTAGGTATTTTCGGTGCCTCTCCGTGGCGCATCAAGACCCTGCACGAGGTGGGATGAGGGGATTACCGTTCACAGTAGCCTGCGGAATGTCTATTCAAGGGAGGGCTCGAACACATTTGTGAATCATGTGGCCTAAATCAAGAGCCTTTTGCGAGACAAGGAGAGACTCACATCCTTCTCTCAATCCCCACCTATCTGAGGGAGGCGAGGTGCCGCTTAACTTTACTCCCTCTCCCTTTTGGGGAGAGGGTTGGAGTGAGGGGGATACATTTTAGACCCTTTCAGGGGTGATCGTTGACTGAGACCATCCACGACACATGGATGTCTAACAGTCGAGCGCATTTCAATGACAGACTCAGAGAGGCCGGACGAGGCCAATAGAAAAAGTTCCTCAGGGACGGCGATCCACTCCTCCCGCCATGTGCGCGTACTGCTTATCGTCATCGGCACCATCTGCACGGTAATTGGAGTAATAGGCATAGTGCTCCCCCTTCTCCCTACCACACCCTTCCTCCTCCTCGCTGCAGCGTGCTACGCACGGTCATCAGACCGTTTCTACAACGGCCTTCTCTCCAACCGTTATTTCGGCCCTCCCATACGAGAGTGGCGCGATTCCCGTACCGTTTCACAAAAAAACAAGAGAAACGCGACCATTATCGTCCTCATCAGCTTCGGCTCCACCCTCGTCTTTGCAGTAGATAAAAGCTCTCTGCGGATCATCCTCTCCCTGGTGGCTCTTGGCCTTGTTGCTATAATCCTCTCCCTACCCTCTACAAGGAGATAGGTCGTTGGCCATTCGCATCCTGTGACTGGAGAGGGGAAAGCTGCTCCAACGGTAATGGATAATGGATTCAAGCCTCAAGACAGTGGCAACAACGAGGGTGTGGTTGTAGCGGTCCAGGACGGGACTACACGGTGTGAGTCTGGCAGCAGACAAAAAAAGGCCCCCATCATAAATGACAGGGGCCTTTCAATTTAACCGACAAACGTCAAACTACTTGGGGATAACGTTTACAGCCTTTGTTCCCTTTTCGTCCTGAGTGAGCTCGAACTCAACACTCTGACCTTCAGAGAGGGTCTTGAAACCGTCGCTCTGAATGGCGGAGAAGTGAACAAAAACATCTTCACCAGACTCCTGCTCGATAAAGCCAAAGCCTTTGGACTCGTTGAACCATTTTACTGTACCTGTAGCCATTGCATAAACCTCCTTTCAAAAATTTGAATAAGTCATCGAGGTTTTGCGCAAACCAAGGTACTTGATGCCCTGCCGTACAAAATCCTGCTAAAAAACTTATCAGGTAAAAAATTACATTAAAAACATCTACCTGTCAACAATTATCTTTAGCGCTCATATCTGCCGATATGGAAGGATATGGCTTCTTGTAAAGCGGCACGGCTATATAAGGAGTGTAGTGAGGGATGGAAGCACACACGTTTACCCATAGTGGCTCTGTCATGATAACGTCATAGGCGACATCATAGCCGAACCCCAGTGTGTCATAGCTCCGGGAAAGAAGGCGACATCTTACCTCTGTGGTTCGATATATATGTTGCCTCTCTCCGGGAATGTACAGTTATTCTCTATCATTGCCGAGAGGATGGACTCCATTACCGCCAGACGATTCACCTCGGTATCCTGAGGCTGAACCCTCCACGCAAAGTCAGAGCCGATCCTCTCCCTGGCCATCTCCTCAAACTGCATCCATGAGCAAGCAAGTATCTTCTCCTTGAACATCGCATTTCCCTTCTTCCGCCTATTCATGATGTGCGTGGCAGACACAGTATAGTTCCAAAAGCTGCTTATCAGGCTACAAAGTTTGTAGCGGCAAAGAGAACTATCGTTGCCACCACCGTATTGAGTCCCCATCCAACGAGTATTGCAATCTTATCCTGTTTAGTCATGACTTCTACCTCCCTATGCTGTCTTTATCTTCATCTTAATTAATGCTCTTGACACCCAGTATACAGTATGAATGTTAAAGGAAGATTAGAGGATGGAAATGAGCATGGAACGGGAAATGAATAGCGGTTGTGGCCTTGAGGAGGGGAGTTGGACGGGCACTACAAAATCAAATACGTCAGCCAAGCTATTGCACAATGGAGTGATTAATGGATAGGGAGGCACTGCCTATGCCAGAGCATAGTCCTTCTACTTCGGCAGAACCTGTGCAATGTCTGTCTTCCACGTCTCCTCGAATATCATCGCACAGGAAACGGTTGTACCATCCTTATCCACCAGTTCCAGTTCACCCTTTGGAGATATCTTGCCAAGTTTGAATGCGCCATTGCATAGCTCCAACAGTTTCTGTTTATATTGTGTATCAAGATTTCCGGCAAGCTGGTCGCCCTTTGTCTCCAGCACGTAGAATCGCTCCTCTTCATCAGCGGCTGTCATGGCAAAGATGAAATCGGGATAGACCTTCTGTTTTCTCCAACCCTGAATGGCGTATTGATGTCGCGCTACATTTCGATGCCACCACCTGAGCGCCTTATACCCATCAAGATAACAGGCGACACTTCTTTCGTAATCGCTGCTGAAATCATCCCTGTAGACGGGAGAGAAGATACTGGTCTCAACGATTTTTCCATCATCCCGGTATAGCTGGTGACTGTTGGGCGTTTTCAATGTAGTCATCTCAGAGGGCATCTCCCAATCATTCCTGTCCGTTCTCAGGTGGAACTGTATACTCCCCGCCTCCACAGAGTCCATGAAGAGTTCCTCTGCCAGCCTGTCTCTCTCATCCCTCAGGTGCAACCTGAGTGTTTCAATTATCTGACAGCTTTTTCCACCTATCTCATATGCGCTCAGACCGCGCTTGGTCAACTGTTCGAGGAGATCGCCTATGATACTTCTGGCAAGCCACGGGTTGGGAAGAAGGTCGGAAACTGACCTCACGGCGTAAACAGCATCGAAGGTTCCCCTTACCGGCGTTTCCTCCGAATCTTTTATCTCCAGAAATCCCCGTGTATCAGGGTCGTCGGCAAGCCCCACTTTTACGGTCTGATCCTTTTGCATCTGTTGCACTGCAACCAGTTTGTCGGTTACATCTGAAATCCTCAACGAACTCCAGTCGAGCCTGAATAGGATGTCCTGATCATAATCGAGAGGGCGAACGGTATTGCCATCTACCCAATTGACAACGGGGAGGTATATCCGTAAGTTCCTGAATGTATCACGACGATGCAGAGTCCTCGGCTGTGGCGCTCCTTCGCCTCTACCATCACCGGCATCTCTTATCTCATCCGCAATATCCGCCATGCCATCCCGCTCGAGTCCTCTCTTGATGGCTTCCACAACCTCACGAGTGGTCGAGTGGTAACAGAATATATAGCTCTCATTTAGCGCGGGGATGGCTGTCTTTATCGTTTCAGGTTGTCGGAGGATTCTCCCCACCAGTTGTGTCATGGCGCCTCGGCTTGTAACCGGAGCCAGTGAGCATAGAACGTAGGCAAAGGGGCAGGTCCCACCCCTCCTGAAGAGCCTGTTTGGTTATAATGAAACGGATCTGACTTGCCGGGCTTAGCAGGTCGAGATTCTCCGGCGCATTGAGATCATTCTTTTCCGAGGTCTTTATCGCAATCTCATTCTCGTCCACTCCAAGGGTCAAAAGATATTTGCGGGCGTCATCGGAGTGAATAAAGTTGCCGTCCCGTTGGTCCGCACCCATCCTTTCGACCTGTACAAGGCAGATAGGCCTGATGTAGCGGGCAGTCTCGGCCCTTAACTTAGCGGCATCTATTTGCAGACGGTTGAGGTGTTCAGAGCTCTCTCTCAGGCACCCCCGCCAGTCGTCACCGCCCCCCACATTTACGTTGATGGGCAGCTTGATCATCCCCTTCCTGTCAAGGTCTTTGCCGCAAATATCAACAAGCCAGTTGCTGTAGACGGGTGGTGTCTCCTTGGGACGGTCTTTCGGTGTAGCCGACAACTCTAAAACAAAAGAGGGATTGAATCCGTAGAGGGTATCCATAGCAAGTTTCGAGTATCCCCTGTGTCCTTCGTCAAGGACAACGACGGGCTGTAAAGCACGGATGGCATTCCCCAGCGAGTCCTTGATGATTGCGCCCATTATTTTCTTCTCACCTAAATCCTGCAAGCGAGCTCGCTCAGATTGCATAAATAGAGAGAAAAAGGT
>JBHHTR010000151.1:0-5129 GCA_046753505.1 Thermodesulfobacteriota bacterium | reverse complement strand
ATGATTATGAAGAATGATGCGGTGATAAACAAACTACGCTTCAAGATCGAAGAGCGATGTCTCCGCCTCATCGCAACCCAGCAGCCAATGGCGAGAGACTTGAGAACGATTGCGGCCATACTGAATATCATCACCGACCTTGAGAGGATAGCCGACCACGCCGAGGGAATCGCCAAGATCAACGTCATGATAGGGAAGAAGGGGCTGGCAAAACCGTTGATCGATGTGCCACGGATGGCCGAGAAGGGGGTCTCAATGCTGACACGGTGTGTCGAGGCTTTCATCAACCGTGACGCCAAGACTGCCATCGCAATCTGTCAAGAGGACGACGACGTTGATGCCCTCTACGAGCAGGTCTACCGTGAGCTCCTCCTCATCATGATCGAGAACCCCAAAACCATAGAGGGGGCAACCTATCTCATGTGGGTGGCTCACAACCTGGAGAGGATCGCCGACAGGGTCACCAATATCGCCGAACGGGTCATCTTCATGGTAACGGGGAGCATGGAAGAGGCTAATGTATCGAAGTATTAATTGATGGCGTTACAGTAACTCTTCAGACACTCGGCATACCACGTAGGTATCTTCGCGCTTACAACATCGCTACTCCTTGTATATCGAAAGTTTCACGTAGGGATGCTTTGAATAAATCATACCTTCCCTATCTTTTCATTATTGTAAATAGGCTGCAAACCGTGCTATAGAGAAGTGAATCGGGATTGTCAGAATCTCTCTTTTGAACATCTGCCGATAGAGGAGGAAATGGCCGTGGACAAGTTTAATGACCTCATCAAGAAAGCTTCCCAATTTGTCGAGAAACAGAAGGGCGTTTGGGATCACTCCAGTTGGTTGACTTTTCTTTCAGACGCAGAGAAGGTAGGCGGTACTATGAATGAAGAGATGGAGCGCTACCTTGGGGCGGTAACGGAATCGATGAAGCGGTTCTACGAACACTCTGCGGAGAGGGGAAAGAAGATAACTGGCAATGTTTCTGACCAGGCCGCTAAATTTGTTGATAAGTCCAAGGGGAGATGGGAGCATCTGGAGTGGGAAAAGTTTGTGAAGGATATTCAGCAGAAGGGCACCGACATAACCGAGAATAACAAAACATACCTCGGTGGGATTCTTGAGTCAGCCAAGAAGTTTTATCATTCATGGCCAAAGGGTGTGGAGGTAGAGGAGGAGACGGAGACGGCGGTCACTCAGGAGCCGGAACTCGCTGAAGAGAGTCCGGAACAGGCAGTCAAGGTAAAACCAGTTAGAAAGCCGGCGGCAAAAAAGATGACGAGAGCGAAGTCGCCAAAGAAGGAGGGCGCGGCTCCGGCAAAGAAACCGGTGAAGAAAACCCAACCAAAAAAGAGCGCGAGCGCCGCGAAAAGCAAGAGTGTGAGGAGCGCCACAAAAGCTGCCCCAAAAACAACTGCGTCTAAAGGGAAAGCCAGTACGACAAGTGCAAAGCCAAGTACTGTAAAAACCAAAACTGCAAAAAGCACCTCTCCCAAGAAGGTGGCAGCAAAAAAATCGACTGCTAAAAAGCCTGCCGTTAAGAAAGCTGTAAAGAGTGCCGCAAAGAGTGTCGCAAAGAGTGTCGCAAAGAGTAAGGCCGCGCCTGCAACCAAAAAGAAGTAGGGTCACTACCCGGTAGGGTCTGATTGCACTGGATTTTCCCTTCTCGCCGTCAAGTGCCTTCACTCTTTGGCGTCGTAGAGAAGGGCCGCCCTGCTACACGCCAAACCCGCACAGAATAATCACCACACAATAACAGGAAGGTTGGTTGCCTTAGACCTTCCGCGATAAAGGCGATCTCGCCCTTTTAAACCAGCCTTATAAAGCCACGCTGCGGGGTTGACTAAGGAGTGGCGGCAGAGGTACACTCAGGTCACTCCGCACTGCATTACAGGAAAACGACCAGCAACACCAGCGACAACACTACTAAACGACTGAAAACATTCACTCCAGGAGTGGATATCTATAGGGAGATCATATGGCCAAGTATCAGTACATCTACACCATGCAGGGCGTTGGCAAGATTGTGGCCGACAAGAACGAGATATTGAAGGACATTTACCTCTCCTTTTTACCGGGGGCGAAGATTGGCGTACTGGGATTGAATGGCTCCGGAAAGTCCACGCTATTGCGTATCATGGCCGGTGTGGATAAAGAGTATCTCGGCGAGGCGCGGCCAGCGCCGGGGATCAATGTTGGTTATCTGCCCCAGGAGCCGGAGCTTGATCCGTCTAAGGATGTGCGCGGCAATGTCGAGGAGGGAGTTGCAGAGACTAAGGCGCTCCTGGACAGGTTCAATGCGATATCGGAGAAGTTTGCCGAACCGATGAGTGACGATGAGATGACACGCCTCCTTGAGGAGCAGGGCAAGCTGCAGGACGGGATTGACGCCGCCGATGCATGGAATCTGGAACGCAAACTGGATGTTGCCGCCGATGCGCTTCGGCTTCCCGAGTGGGATGCCGATGTCACTAAGCTCTCAGGCGGCGAGCGGCGCCGCGTGGCGCTGTGCCGCCTGCTCCTCTCCAACCCCGATATGCTGCTACTCGATGAGCCGACCAATCATCTCGATGCCGAATCGGTGGCATGGCTGGAGCGTTTCCTCCATGACTATGCGGGTACGGTCGTGGCTGTGACCCATGACCGCTATTTTCTGGATAATGTTGCCGGATGGATTCTGGAGCTGGATCGTGGTCGTGGCATCCCCTACGAGGGGAATTATTCGGCCTGGCTGGAGCAGAAAGAGAAACGCCTGGCTGTTGAAGAGAAGCAGGAAAGCTCACGCCAGAAGGCGATTAGGCACGAACTGGAGTGGGTACGATCCGGCGCGAAGGGCAGGCATGCCAAGTCCAAGGCGCGGCTGAAGGCCTTTGATGAACTGGCCAGCGTGGAAGTGCAGAAGCGCAACGCGACAAAGCAGATTTTTATTCCCGGCGGTGAGCGTCTGGGAGATCTGGTGATTGAGGCGGCGAATCTCTGCAAAGGCTTCGGCGATACGGAGCTGATCGAGGGGATGAATTTCAAGCTGCCACGTGGCGGCATCGTCGGTATTATCGGGGCCAATGGCGCCGGCAAGACAACCCTCTTTCGCATGTTGACGGGAGAAGAGAAGGTTGATTCGGGTACACTGAATATTGGCGACACGGTGCAGCTTGCCCATGTGGATCAGTCACGGGATCTCCTTGATCCCGCAAAAACCGTATGGGAGGAGATCTCAGGTGGCCACGATACAATCTATCTTGGCAAGATTGAGGTGGCCAGCCGCTCCTATTGCGGACGTTTCAATTTCAAGGGGGCCGACCAGCAGAAGAGGGTTGCAACGCTGTCGGGCGGTGAGCGCAATCGTGTCCATCTGGCGAAGATGCTCAAGTCGGACGGCAATGTACTGCTCCTCGATGAACCGACAAACGACCTTGATGTCGAAACCCTCAGGGCGCTGGAAGAGGCGCTCCTCGATTTTGCCGGTTGCGCGGTGATTATCAGTCATGATCGCTGGTTTCTTGATCGCATTGCCACCCATATCCTGGCCTTCGAAGGAGAGGGTCGTGTAGAATGGTTTGAGGGGAACTTTGCCGACTATGAGGCGGATAAGAAAAAGCGCCTCGGCGCAGACGCGCTCCAGCCCCATCGGATAAAATACAAAAAACTGGCCTGAGCCGTCGCCACTTGCAAGGCACAGAGAGAGATGGTTAAATACCTTTTTTCGACTCAAAAAGGGCGTTCAATAAGGCCAGAGCTCCTTCCTGGACTGTGCAATATTATACCCTCCCACCACACACAACAGTATTACCGGAAATCAATAATGATTAGGCCGTTGACATACTCTGAAAACAATATTACTATTCAACGACACATACACTTCACCCTCTAACATGATGTCAAAAGCAGAGAATAGGCAGTCTAATCAAGCCATAAATATGGCGGATTTCACGGCACAGTTATTGGAGACCATACACGGAAAGTCTTCACTTTAACGATGATTCATCATAGAGGAACAATATGTCGGTAGTGGTTGGAATAATAGTCTCCGTCGCCACAAAGTTCCTGTTCGACAGGCTTGCTCAGCCGGGAATAGATGAACTCGACTTTAGTGACGCGATGAAAGCCGCAATACGCGACGCGGTGACCAAAACGAAAGAAAACGGACTCGATAGTTGCTTTAGCGATGACCGTAGCAGTGCATTCTGGGAGAAAGACGAGGTCAACGAGCACCTGTGGGGGAGCCTCGACAACATCGGTGAGCCAGATTATGAGAAGCTCTGGCCTCTCTATTCGGAAATACATGAAAACTATCCTCCCGTTGACGAGCCGACCTTTCAAAACACCCTCGAAGAATTATGGTGCCATTTTTTAACAAACGTGGAACAAAGTACTCTCCTCTCCGGACTATGGAAAAAAAGAATCTTCAACCAGCTGGACGGAGTCGTTCACAATGCCGAAGCACGGGACATGATAGTGGACTATTGTGTGAAAATGAAAGAAACGCTCGAAGAGAGGATAAACGCTGATTTCAAACCAGGGGGATTTGATAACGACCGCTACGCAAGGGGTTTTCTGGATAAGGAATTTGTTGAATACAGATGGACGGGCCTTAAACTGATAGAGAAACATGACGAAATATTCCTGAAACCGATATTGAAGAGGACGCACTCACGTCTTTTGACAGGCTCATAATCCTGAGCGACGGCGGTATGGGCAAGACCCGCCTGCTCCGTGACATTGAAAGGAGATGCGTTGTCTCCATCGCCGAAAGAGACTCTCCCCCTGAGTACCTCCCCCTCTACCTCGAGGCCGATGAGATGCACAGGGGGTTTGATATTGTCATAAAAGACAAGATAGAGGAGGGCCTCGGCCTCGCCAGGTACACCCCCGAGAAGATAAAAGGCTTCATCCGACACCTCAGGAATAATAGCACTATATTCGCGATAATCGACGCCTTTGACCAGGTAACGCCGGGAGGTGAGGCCGATGTCGGCGAGGCCCTCTCCAATGATACAAAACTCGGGAAGTGCAAGTGCTATATAAGCATGAGGCCCTACATGGAGCCGGTCTTTGGCGATCACCTCAAGGGCAAGGATATATTAACCCGGCATTGATATAGCTAACAAGACATGCTACAATGC
>JBHHTR010000150.1:0-5143 GCA_046753505.1 Thermodesulfobacteriota bacterium | reverse complement strand
CGTACTCCCGTGGCACCGTAACGCCCTCAACTCTCTCCCACAGCTTCTCATCAAGTAGTTTCAGGAGCTTCATGTTGCTCTGAAAGATAACGCCCCCTTCCCCGCTCTCCTGTGAAGCGTTATTCCCGCTTCTTGTATCGGTTGTATCCATTACCATTCGTCCTCTATGCCAGCAGGTGTGTCGGAACAATTATGAGCGACATGGGAGGTCTCGGCATTCCACCGGCCATACCGGCAGACTTTGGAAGTTCAAAACCGGCTACCTTCTCACTCAACACCTCAATCAGTTCGAGGTTTCTAGGCAGATCGCTCGAACCTTCATGGCAGTCGCCAAAGAGGCGGTGTGTAGAAAAGACGGTATATCTGGATGTGTTGCTAAAAAACTCGGAGAGGTAGTTCCCTTCGCCCCTGGCATAGGCGGTGCCGATGATCTCCTGCCCGGCAATCGGGCCGTAGTGGGAGAATGGCGAACCGCCATCAGGTCGATAGGACATATCGTGGATCACATAGATGCACTCCCTGCTCATGAGGGGGAATAACTTCTCCGTATACTCCCTGGCAAAGCTATAGGAGTGATCGCTGTCGATAAAGCAGAAGTCGATCTTCCCCTCCAGGCTATGTTCATGAATGTAGCGTGGAATAGTCACCAGGGCGTCTCCCACTATCAGCTCCGGGGCTATGCCGACGCTCTTCATCCGATCCGGAAAGGATGGAAGCGTCTCCAGATCGAAGGTCGCAAAGGAGGCGTCACCGCCGTTCTTCTCCAATGCCTTGTAGAGGAAGGCCGTTGAGTAACCCTCGTTTGGAGAAAACTCGATAACATGCTTCGGAGCGTACTTTCTGATGAGCATGTAGACCAGTTCGCCGTCAACACGGCTCAGACCGCCATCATGGTTGCCGTGGACATCTCGCTTAATCTCCATAATGGGATCAGAACTTATCTCCTCCCCATATTGAGTGTAGAGTTCTATGATGTGCTCTCTGGAAAAGAGATCGATACTCCCCTGCAAGAGACTCTCCTTGCAGGGCTGATTACTCGCCACCCCTGCTCTCTCCTTATTTACACCCTCCCCTATTCCAACCCCATCAAGGAGCCTCTCTCTCAGCTCTGCGAGGCCCTTTTTGTCAGGTGCCAGGAAGGAGAGCCTCTCAAGATCGACCATCCCCTTCTCAGCAAGCCCCATGGTAGAGCAGAGCTCCGCGTGCCTGTAGAGGGTCCCAGTATCGGCAGGATGGAGCTTCAGATGCTCTGCAAGGGCGCTCTCAACCTCTTCCATAGCATCAGACTTCTCAGAAGTGCTATCATCTTCTACCTGGACACTCACCCTCTTCTCACCTCTAATCAGATATTGAGTGACAAATAGATCCCTGAGCTCTTGAGGTTTAAGGTTCTTAAGCGTAACCCTTCCAAAAGATAGGGTGTCAGCATTCGGGCTTAAGTCATTGTATCTTGGGTCTAAATTTCTAGTAACCCCTGTAATCTCGAAACCAGCCTCTGTGAGAAGATCGCTGATCTCCCTGAAGGTGAAGAAACGGAGATGGTCCCTGTCGAGGATGCCTGAATCGGCATATTTCCATCTCCCCTCGGCAAGCATATCCATGACGCCGTAGTAGCGGACGTTAGGCACACTGACGGCAAGAACCCCGCCCGGAGCAAGGCGCTCCTTTACTTTCATGAGGGCGCCAAGGGGATCCTGCAAATGCTCCAGGACATCGGCCATGATGATTGAGTCGAAGTAGCCGTCGTCGAAGGGGAGATCCATATCCTCTATATTCCCACAGAGCACCCTGGAGAGATTCTTCTCCGCCCGCTCTGCGGCACGGCTGGTCATCTCGACTCCAACAACCTCCACCGCCCCCCTCTCAAGGAGCCTCTTTCCCAGAACCCCCTCCCCGCACCCCACATCGAGGATGCGCCGGGCCCCTTCTGGTATAAGGAGTTCAACATCGCGCCGGTCCTGGCGATAGTAGTCGCTCTCCACATCACTGCTCCCGGAGATGACACTCTGTACCGTCCCCTCCGTATCCTCGCTCCTCTTGTCGATAGATGCCAGCATCTCATCTACTCTATGATCGTAGGTATGATGTGCCAGCGCCTCACTCTCTCCTCTCATGGCAATCTCCTCCAACTTTTGCGGATTTTTAAGGTAGTAGTCGATGAGTTCCAACACATTCTCATCGTTATAGATAACGAGGTGCTCCCTGTCTTTAAAAAACTCATCCAGACCGCTTCCAGGCGCCTCGTCGGTAAGGAGCATGCTGCCAGCAGCCATTACTTCAAAGACCCTCATATTCAGGTCATTCTTGACGGCATTGTTAAAAACAATCCGTGACTGACCGAAGACCTCCGCCATCCTTTCGAGAAAGCACCGCTCGTAGTGAAGGTTATATCTCTCCCTGATCCGGTCGAGCAGCTTAACCCTTCTCTCTTGATTGAGACTTCCTACAAAGCTGATATCGTAGAGTTTATCCCCTTCCTCCCCCTTCCCTCTTCTCCTCTGACCCCTTCCATGGATGAGAGGATCACAGGCAACTGGAAGCCAGTAGACATTCTTAAAGCCAGCCTCGTGAAAGTCGGGGATATACTGCCTGTGGGCAAGGAAGATGTAATCAAAGTTGCGTGCCAGTTCAAGGTGTCCAGCGAGATTCAGATGGGTGTCGATGAGATAACATGCCGATGGACAGGGCAGTTCTCTAAACCCCTCCATAGGGAACCATACTCCCGTCTCGATCCAGAGAAAGAGGTCGGGCCTCCATTCAGGAGCGAGACCATCTATAATCGTGCCGATATGGGGAGTGGAGTACGGTATGTCGTGATCGGCAACCCGAGCCCTTATCTTCTCAAGATCCCATTTTTTCAGGGTATCATCACTAATCCTGGGGCCGTAGCTCTTAACATCATGCTTTTTCCGCAGCGCCCTCTCCATGTAGGCGGCGGTGGTCTGTGGATTCGATGTGTAACTCAGGAGAATCTTCCATTTTGTCGCCTTACCTCCGCCATCGCTGCTCTCCTGCGCTGGAGGCTGAAGATTATGCCCTCTGCTGGCGCTAATGATATTGCCCCCTAAAACCTCCCTCCACCTCTCCGTGAAGCGTTTAATTGGAAAAATATCAAGCACCGCTTCCCTTCCCCTTTTCCCAATATCCAGGGCCTGCTGGCGGTCTTCAAAGAGCATTTCTATTTGCTCTCTTAAATGCCCCTCATCTTTCGATACAATACCGTTTTTGCCATCAATTAGTGGCGAGGTAGGATTTGCGATGGAGACAACGGGTGTGCCCGTTGCCATTGCCTCAAGCATGGCAAGGTTATAGCCGTCCTCGGCGGGGGCAACGGTTGTGTTGAGATAGAGCCGGTGTGAGCGGAAGCGCTCCTTCAACTCCTCCCAGCTTTCCGGCATAATCGAGTCGGCAAGGGTCGGATTGAGGCCGAGTGTGGTCGAGGGGCGTCCCTGAAGGATTCGTTCCTGAATGGAGTAGCCCATCATAAGGTCCCGCTCCTTGAGGAGGTTACCTACCCGAAGTACCCGCGCTATATCACCCCGCCACCCTCCGTAGTCGTTGCCGTCGATGCCGGGCAGAATCAGCTCTCCCTCAAGCCCCCAGTCTGCCCTCTTCGCCTGAGAGATAAAGACGAGGGTCAACAGATCCATTGCATCACAGAGGCGGCATACCTGCGCAACGTACTCTGCCCTGTCTATGGTATTGCCGCCAAGAGCTATCTCTGTAGAGAGTTTGTTATGAAATATGAGGACAACCGGAACACGGTACTCAACGGTAAAGAGGAGGTCTTGCAGGTTGTGGGCGATTACGTTGCTGTAGAGTCCCCTTTTGAGTCCATCTGTTGCCTCTTCTTCGGAGATGAGCCTACAGTTGTCAGGAAGGGGGCGAAACTCTGTTATCCATCCAAACCTCCCACCCTTCCACTTCTCAACCACATCAAATGGATACCCTGTCTTCGCAAGGAGGTGGATATACGACTCATGCCAGTTAAAGGTCAGGATCCGGGGATTCATTGTCTGTACCGCCCTCTCATGGTCGATATGATGGTTTTGAGCCGTGCCGTATAGGTATGCTCCTTCAAGACCCGCTCCCTCCCCCGTCTGGCCACCTCTCTTCGCGCTGATGAGTTTTTAAGGTAGAAGGCAGCCAAATCGCGGATCTCACCCCTCTCGTGATAGGTAACAACCTCACGCCCTACATCGAAGAGCTCTTCAATAGCCTCCTGGTGGTCGGTGAGGATGAAGCCTCCAGTGGCCGGAACATCAAAGACCCGCTGATTGACCGCTTCTCCCATCTGAAGGTTTGTAGCGTTAAAGTTTATTTGACAGCTCCTGTAGAAGTGGGGGAGTTCCCTGTAGTAGTCAAGGGGCGGTAAAACCGTGGAATAGCCTTTGAGGAGTGACTTCCACCCGCCATCGCCGTGGATTGTGACATCGAATGCGGCCAACTCATTGATGCATGAAAGGCGGTAGATGAGGGTCGCCTTCCACAGGATTGCAGCCTCAATGTCGCACTTCCGCTCATCCCCGATCCAACTCAGCTCCTCTGCGGATGGCGCTCCCGCTCCCACTCCAAAGACTCCATCGAGAGATGATCCATGATTGGCCATCCTATCGGCGCACCTCTCAATAAGGGAGTGGAGTCTCTCATCAATCCTTCCAAGGCGCTCTGTCGCAGGCTCAACCATAGAATTTCCAACAAAGCCGATAGGATAGCGCCCTCCTTTCAGTTTATTTCTTGCCATAGAGTGTGGTGTGAAAACCGTTTCGTCTGTGGCAAGGGGAAGGTAGAGGGTATCTTCAAAACCCATCGACTCGACCGCTCCGAGGTACCCCCTGTCCCATAGAAAGAGGGTGGTATAGGGGGAAACATTCCTGCCGTGCTCCTTGAGGATGAGGTCAGGACTGTCTACATACCACGAAGCAACGGGCATCTCTATGGAGCGTAAGAAGTCCGTCAATACTCCATCCTCATCGAAACCAAGGTGGTTCATAGTAAGGAAGAAGTCGGGCTTGAAAGTAACGATTGCCTCCATTATCCTTGCTACGATAGCATCGCCCTCCTCCCCCTTTCTGATTGGAATATGTGCCACGTCATGACCAAGGCGCTTCACGGCCCCCTCAACCTCACGGGTCAGAAAATA
>JBHHTR010000149.1:0-5190 GCA_046753505.1 Thermodesulfobacteriota bacterium | reverse complement strand
TTTATCAACAAGGCTTTACCGATGAACTTGAAAGTTTAACCGGACACCAGTGAGTGCATTTTTTTCGTCTCTGAGTAGATCAGGGATGAATTGTTCAGAACATCAGTTAAGGAGGAAGAATGGCGCAGGAGAAGATACCGGTCTACATTGAAGACGAGATGAAGAAGTCGTACATGGACTACGCCATGTCCGTCATCATCGGCAGGGCGTTGCCAGACGTGAGGGATGGCCTGAAGCCAGTTCATCGACGGATCCTCTTCGCCATGCACGAGATGGGGGTGGAGTGGAACAAGTCGTACAAGAAGTCGGCCAGGGTGGTGGGAGACGTGATCGGTAAGTACCACCCCCACGGCGATTCGGCTGTCTACGACGCCACGACGAGGATGGTCCAGGACTTCTCCCTCCGCTATCCACTTGTTGACGGCCAGGGCAACTTCGGCTCCATCGACGGCGACCCCCCGGCAGCCATGCGTTACACCGAGGTGAGGAGTACCCGTCTCGCCAGTGAACTCCTTGCCGATATCGGCAAGGAGACCGTCGATTTCAGCCTCAACTACGACGATTCTCTCAAGGAGCCGGTGGTTCTCCCGGCGGCCTTTCCGACCCTTCTGGTCAACGGGTCGTCGGGTATCGCCGTCGGCATGGCAACCAACATACCGCCTCACAACATCACCGAGGTCATAGACGCCATCATCCATCTCATCAAGAAGCCCGACGCAGACGTCCATGAACTGATGGAGTTTATCCCCGGCCCTGACTTCCCTACTGCGGCCTTCATTCACGGTCGCGAGGGGATAAGGAGCGCCTATAAAACGGGGAGGGGCATCGTTAAGTTGAGGGCCCGTGTAATAACCGAGAAGCATCCCCGGACGGGAAGGCAGTCCATAGTTGTGACAGAGATACCCTACATGGTCAACAAGGCCAGGCTTATTGAGAAGATTGCCCACCTTGTGCGGGACAAGAAGATTGAGGGCATCTCCGACATCAGGGATGAGTCGGACAGGGATGGGATGCGCATTGTCATTGAGCTGAAGAAGGATGAGGTGGCGGAGGTGATTCTCAACAACCTCTACCTCCACACCCAGATGCAGACCAGCTTTGGCATCATCAACCTCGCCATTCTGGATGGTCGTCCGAAGGTGCTGCCCCTCAAGGATATACTCCAACAGTTCCTCAGGTTCAGGAAAGAGGTGGTGACACGGCGGATCATATTCGACCTCAGAAAGGCAAGAGAGCGAGCCCATATCCTAGAGGGTCTGAAGATAGCCCTCGACAACCTCGATGAGGTTATCAAGCTGATACGCAGGTCGAAGTCGCCAGCAGAGGCAAAGGAGGGGCTCATAGAGAGCTTCGGCCTTACCGAGATTCAGGCCAAGGCAATCCTCGATATGAGGCTTCACCGCCTCACCGCCCTTGAGAGGGAGAAGATACTCGAAGAGTACAGGGAACTCCTGAAGATCATCAAGGGGTTTGAGGCGATCCTCGCCGATGAGGGACTCCTCCTGAAGCTCATTACCGATGAGTTGACGGCAATCAGGGAGCGGTATGGCGATGAGCGCAGGACGGAGATCATCGACCATACCGGTGATATTACCCTCGAGGACATAATCGCCGATGAGGAGATGGTTGTCACCATCACCCATAGCGGCTACATCAAACGGAACCCGACGAGCCTTTTCAGGATACAGCGGCGAGGGGGCAAGGGGAAGATGGGGATGACGACAAAGGAGGAGGACTTTGTGGAGCACCTCTTTGTCGCCTCCACTCACAGCCACATCCTCTTCTTCACCGACAGGGGCAAGGCGTATGTCCTCAAGGTCTACACCATTCCACAGGCGGGCCGCGCAGCTCGTGGAAAGGCCATCGTCAATCTTCTCAATGTAGAAAAGGGCGAAAAATTGACCACCTTCCTCCCCATCAAGGAGTTTGCCGAGGGGAGGAGTATCGTGATGGCCACCTCTAACGGCATTGTCAAGAAGACCGACCTCATGTCCTTCGCCAATGTACGCTCCGGCGGGATTATCGCCATCAATCTTGATGAGGGGGATCAGCTCATCTCCGCCAAGCTTACCGACGGGAGCTCGGACCTCTTCATCAGCATGAGGAGCGGGAAGTCGATACGTTTCAGCGAGGAGCAGGTTCGTGAGATGGGGAGGAGCACCCGTGGAGTAAAGGCGGTCAAGCTGGGGAAGGACGATGTTGTCGTCTCTATGGAGATCCTTGAGGGTGGAGCCACCATCCTGACAGTTACAGAGGGGGGCTTCGGAAAACGAACCGCCATAGATGAGTACAGGAGTCAGCGGAGGGGCGGAAGCGGCATCATCAACCTGAAGGTCACAGAGAGGACCGGCAGGGTAGTCGGCATTGCCCAGGTGAGGATTGATGACGAGTTGATGATTATCACTGACAGCGGGAAGATTATCAGGATGTCCATGAAGGATATCCACGTCATCGGACGGAATACCCAGGGGGTGAAGCTCATCAATATCGACAAGGATGAAATCGTCACCGGCACCGCCTATATCGCTGAAAAGGATGTTGAGGGGTAGGGACTCTACATGTTGGCGCTGTGAGGGAATAAGGCGTCTCTCCCTCACCATGGCCTCCGTCACTTGTCTTATTATCATCTCCCTTACGGCCTGCTCAAGGGGAGGTGGAGATGACCTCTTCGAGCGGGGAGAAGTGCTCCTCGGGGCAGGTGAGCATATGGCGGCCCTTGAGCTCTATCAAGCCCTCGCCAATAAATTCCCTGAGAACGCTCACGCCCCTTCGGCAAGGTACAGGATCGGTATGATACACTACCTCCATACCGGCAATAAGAAGAAGGCTCTGGACGCCTACCTATCCCTGATTCTCCTCTATCCAGAGAGTGAAGAGATCGCTACGGCACGGAGGGACATGGCGGAGATTTACAGGAGGAGCGGAGAACACCGCAAGGCCATAGGGGAGTATCAGTGGCTCGTCGATCATAGTAGCGGCGAGGAGCGCGACGTCCATCGCTATAATATTGCAATGGAGTACCAGAACCTTTCAGATTTCAAACAGGCCATTGTAGAGATAGAGGACATCCTGAAAAACGCTCCCTCCGAAATACTTCTGCCGAAACTATACTATCAGATGGGGAATAACCAGTACCTGAATGGCGACATGGAGGGTGCAATGACGACCTACGACACAGTCATTGAGGAGTACCCCTACGACCCCCTCTCTATTGAGGCAATGCTCGGCAAGGCGGTTATCCTCGAAGAGGAGGGGCGGCTTCGCGATGCGGCGGCGCTTCTCAACTCCCTCGTTAAAAGCTACCCGAACAGAGAGGCCATAGAGGTAAGAGTAAAATGGGTGAACAGACGGATCAGGGAGAGGGCGTTAAGGCGGCAGTAGGAACATCGGTGTCTGGAACGGAAAGGAGAAATATGGAACGGATAGGGGTCATAGGGGCCGGAAGCTGGGGGACGGCGCTGGCCAACCATCTTGCGGGAAAGGATAGCTGCTCAGTCAAGCTCTGGGTGAGAGAGGGGGATGTGCTCACGGATATAACGGAGCGCCGTGAGAACAGCCGCTTCCTCCCCGGCATCAGGCTCAACGACCGCATGGCGGCGACATCTTCCATCGACGAGGCGATTGACGGCGTAGCCATGATCGTTAATGTGGTGCCGTCCCAATTTGTCCGTTCCGTCTTCCCGCCCATTGCCGACAGTGTGGCGGATGGAACCATCATCGTCAGCGCCTCCAAGGGAATCGAGGAGTCGAGCCTTCAGACGGTCTCAGGCGTGTTAAGGGAGGCACTCCCGGCGAGGCTCCATCAATCCATCGCCGTTATTTCTGGACCGTCTTTTGCGAAGGAGGTCGCCCTCGGCCTTCCTACAGCCCTCTGCGCCGCATCGCCATCTGACGAAATTGCCGCGAAGGTTCAGCAGAACTTCTCTACCCCCACATTCAGGGTCTATACCAACCGCGACATGGTCGGCGTAGAGTTGGGGGGGGCGCTGAAAAATGTGATTGCCATCGCCGTGGGGATAAACGACGGCCTCGGTCTGGGGACCAATGCGCGGGCGGCGCTGATTACGAGGGGCCTCGCGGAGATGGTGAGACTCGGAGAGGCCATGGGCGCCGATCCACACACCTTCTCCGGCCTATCCGGTCTTGGCGATCTCGTCCTCACCTGCACAGGCGACCTGAGCAGGAATCGGTCGGTAGGCCTGGCCCTCGGCAGGGGGAAGGGGTTGGATGAAATCGTGGCGGAGATGAAGATGGTCGCCGAGGGGGTGAAGACAACGAAGTCGGTCTACCGGCTTACGAAAAAGTACGGCGTCGATATGCCCATTGTAGAGAGCACCCACAGCATACTCTATGAAGGAAAGCCGCCCAGGGATGCCGTCATGGAGCTTATGGCCAGGGGGCTCAGGAGTGAGTAAGAGTTGTCAATCGCCCTTGAGCGGTCAATAAGAGGCTTATGAAGCCAGGGCAACCCATCGTCTACCGTACGGACTTCATGGCAACGACACAGCGAACCATCTTCCATAAACTTGACGACCTCCTTCATAAGACAGGAGTTCCCGCAAAATTCAAGAGAGGCCATCTCGTCGCCCTAAAGCTCCACTTCGGTGAGCGGGGCAACACCGCCTACATTAGACCAATCTTTGTGCGACACTTAGTGGAGATGGTCCGCAACTCCGGCGCCCACCCCTTTCTCACCGATACCAATACCCTCCATGTGGGAGACAGAACCAATTCGGCAGCCCACATAGAACGGGCAATCCTGAACGGTTTTGACTTTGCCGTGGCGGGTGCGCCCAAAACTTTTTCTGGCGATGCCGAGCCGGTGAACACACGGGGAAGGCCGTAGCACACAGGCTCTGATAATGGAAATAGTTTGTGTGATTTCTCTGGGTAGCAGGGTCGGCATGTTGCGGAAGATAATCACTACCATGTCCGAGGAAAGGAACCCTGCTTTGTTCACGCAACCAAAGAGCGGAGGTCATGGGATTGCAGAGATGCCAACCCGCATTATTCATAAATTGCCCATGAAACACGAAGATGATCGCCTGTCTGAGTGCGGACACGCACAGGCAGGCGCAAGCACATTTGTGAATAATGGGGGTTAAGTTAACTGGTCGCGTGTAAAAAAAAGAATATCACTACTGTCCGGTTAAAAAAGAGTTCCCTGTAGGGGTTCGTCCGGTATGGCCC
>JBHHTR010000148.1:0-5233 GCA_046753505.1 Thermodesulfobacteriota bacterium | reverse complement strand
CAGAAAACTCGTGAATCCAGTCCCCTATCCGCTTGTGTATGTCTTATGGGATGATGCCTGCACAAATCCAGGATGGCATACCCACGAGGAATTTGAGGAGTGGAAGGAGGTGGCGGAATTTATATGCCATGAGGTTGGTTGGCTCTTAGAAGAAACCGATGAGCATTATATATTTGCGCATAGGTATATCCCGCCGTACATAGGGGAATTGTCGAAGTGGGGCGTGTTGCAGCGTATCCCGAAAGCATGGGCCAAAATTTATGTTCTTCTCCCCGCAAGCAAAGATGCCCACTAAAGTCGAAATCACCGAGGATCTAACCAATCCCCACCACTACACGAGGCTCGATCCTGAGCCGATAGATGTTATAGAAGGATGGGGGCTGGGTTTCCACGAGGCAAATATCCTCAAATATGTTGCCCGGTACAAAGAAAAGGGCGGAATTGAGGACTTGAAAAAGGCAAAATGGTATCTTGATAGGCTAATCTGTTCTCTCCATGTCTAAACTCTCCATCATCAGCGACGTACTCAAATACTGTCGGGCCCACAAGAAACTGTGGCTCCTACCGATGCTATTGGTATTGGTAGTGTTATCCGTTGCTCTGTTCTTCGCCCAAACCTCCCCTCTAGCCCCATTTATCTACTCAATTATATGAAGCGTTTAGCCATTATTGCCGTCCTCCTGCTCTCCGGGTGCATCCTCCCATCCATCGTTACCTCCGTTACGGACGGGGATACGTTCAGGATACGAAAAACGGTGGTCCGTATGGATGATATTGACTGCCCGGAAATAGATCAGCCATACGGGATACAGGCAAAGGAATACCTGGAGCAGATGATCCTCAAGAAAGAAGTAACACTGTGGGGAGACGAGATTGATTTCTTCGGGCGCAGACTCGCTACTGTGTACGTTAATGGGATTGATGTTAATGAGCTAATGATCGCTGAGGGGTACTGCTGGTGGTACAAGAAATACTCTGATAACGACGATTATGAGGACTGGGAGCAGATTGCCCGTGATAAACGTCGGGGACTGTGGGGACAGGATGATCCTATTCCGCCGTGGGAATTTAGGAGGCAAAATAAATAATCTTCTATGAATAACCTCTACCCAGCAAAGGCAAACTATAAAGGCAAAACCAAGGGCTGGTTCACCTGCCCTCACCATAATCATATTGTGGAATACCATGAGAATATCATGGAGAGAGTTATAGAAATCCCAGAGGTAAAACCCAAGAATGAAATTGAAACAAGATTCAACCACATTGTTTATGTTCCTGATGATCTGGTTCCTGAGTATGCGAAAAGGGCTAGGGCTGCCCATGACAAGGCTGAGGCTGCCTATCGCAGGGCTTGGGCTGCCCGTGGCAAGGCTCGGGCTGCCTATGACAAGACTTGTGATGCCTATTACAAGGCTAGGGCTGCCTATGACAAGACTTGTGATGCCTATTACAAGGCTAGGGCTGCCCATGACAAGGCTGAGGCTGCCTATCGCAGGGCTTGGGCTATCTATCGCAAGGCTCGTGATGCCCATGACAAGGCTGAGGTTGCCTATCGCAAGGCTCTCAAAAAAGCAAACAAGAACCCTACGCTTAATAAATATCTGAAAGAGCATGTAGAAGACTGTAAATGGGATGGTAAAGAGATTGTTTTCCCTACGGATGATGAATAAGAAACTCTCCCCTTCGGCAAAGAAGTCTGGTCACGGAAAGCGTGAGATTAAATTCGCAGCCTCCCTAAACGACTGGCTGACTTCTGACCTCATGTCGGACTGGGAGCAGAAAATCGTGGAAGAAAAGAGATTTTCAAGTAGAGACGCAGATAAAATGTTCGATATGCTGCAGAAGATTTACAAAATGTCTCATGCGCTCTCTGGCTCTTGTAAAAACCCTCATGGAGACTGGCAGGGAGAACTTAACCAATTTCTCAATGAACTCTAATCCTAAACTATCGGCTCTCCAACAGCTACAGGCAAAGATAATCGAGGTAGTGCCTGAGATAATGCAGCATTTCTGGAAAGTAGATAATTTAGCCGGTGCTAATGTATGTATAAATTGTTGGGAGGACGAAGAGGCGATAGAAAAGGACATAGAATGCTGTGGTCGCCCAATCCGTTTAGAGGACGTACTACTGGCTCTGGAGGACTCAATTATTTTATTAGACGAGGATTATCCAAACGAACTTTGTGAAATACAGGTCTCCAGAAACGGGGAATTTTCGTGGTATAAAATCAGAGACCCTGATGATGGGATATATAAAACTGGCGTGAGTTGGAACCTCCACAAGAACCTAGAAGAGCAATCCCCTGAAACGATCAATTTCCTCCACAAACTTCTCTGTGAATAAGAAACTCTCCACGAAAATATCCGACCCCGAAGTAATCTTGATATTTATAATTATCGTGGCCCTTCTCTATATCGTCCCTAACTATGTATCGCAACCTGTGAAGTGCGAGAAGTGGACTATTGACGGGCTTAGCTGTCTATCTAATTCTTAAACTATGACTATGGGAGTTTACGATATCATTGCCATCGCCTGTCCGAAATGCAAAGAGCCATACTACGCTCAGTCCAAATCAGGTGCATGTGAGCTGGACGAATACCAACTTGAAACTGCCCCGCCAGACGTATTAGCTGACGTAAACAGACATGCGCCCTTTGAGTGTGATTGTGGAGCCGTGTTTGAAGTCGAGAATAAGGTTGCCGTAGAATGTCCCATGAGAGAAAGAACAGACCATTTAGGGCTTAGCAACCTTTGAGTATTCCCATACCCCTCAACCAAATGAGTAAATGTAAATGCACAGACGGCAAATCCAAGAATAAATGTTTCTGCATGGCAGGGACACTAAAAAGATTATTATACAAAGCGCAACAATCTGTTTTTGGAGGAAGAATGGGCTATGAAAGGAAAATAATTATTCATATAGGAATAAATGCTGATAGCAGCAAAGAGGCTAACGAAAAAATAAAGGAAGTGGGCGAAGATTTTGAAGCTAAATTTAAGACTTATCTTGACCAATATCCTCATTGGATTACACATGATTAAATTCCTACTTTATGTGAAGCCAAAGGAGAACTCTAAGCCTTGTGAGAAGTGCGGAGGAGGAAAGGAATACGCAGACTGTCAGGGGCATAAAGTGTGGAAGGTCTGCACCTGTAAGGAGAGCTCTAAACAAAAAGGGTACGGACAATCTGTCCCCACCCTTGACATAGAGAGGTCTTGTGGCAAGGAGAACTCTAAGCCTCAAAGCCCTGCCGACCTTTCGGACGAAGAGCGTAAAGAACTAACCTTAAAGGTAGTTAAGGAGGCAAACAAGGAGCAGAGGAGAATTGCTGAGAAGAACTCTAAACTTATGCACAAAAAATGAGACACCCCCGCTATTGCAACGACTGTGGCGTGATGCTCCGGTCCCACGAGTCCGATCTGTGCATCCGGTGCGATACATGGTACAAAACGATGTCGCAGGATACGGAGGGGATTGAGGAGGCGCTTAGAGACGAGTAAGCTTATCTCTAATGAGACATTACGCAGGTCTAGACCCCGGTAAAACAGGAGGAATAGTGATACTTAATGAGGATGGAGAGGTCGCTGACATCTTCGCAATGCCAGGTACAGAGAAAGATATTGGGGATTTGTTCAGGCGGATTGCTAATTATCCCAATTTGACAGCAATTATTGAAAAAGTACACAGTTTCTCCGGTCAGGGAATAAAAAGCTGCTGGACCTTCTCTGGCAATTACCACGGCCTCCGTATGGCTATGGTTTGTAACAAGATCCCATTTGATGAAGTGCAACCTCTCAAGTGGCAGCAGGCGCTAGGCATCCCCAAGCGTTCCAAGACCGAGACGAAAACCCAGCACAAAAACAAACTCAAAGCCAAAGCCCAATGTCTCTTCCCCGATCAAAACATCACACTTAAGACAGCCGACGCCCTCCTGATCGCCGAGTTCCTACGCCGTAAAGAGCAATATCATAACGATCAGTCCTAGATCAAAAAGAGACAGGAAGAGACTTACACGAATAAAGATACTTCTGATTTCAAGCTCCCGTGGGCTGAACTTCTCGTAGTCAATCCACATACGGGCAAGCCGGATGGAGTTCCCCACTCCGAGAACAGCAAAGAGGATACTGGCGGTGAGTGCCAATAATAGTATGATTCTCATAGAGAACCACGTTAACACGCTAACACCTTCACAGTCAATAGATTTATCAATCGGGGCCGCTATACTTTCCTTCGCCCAACCGTAGTTACACAGGCCATCTTTTCCCCCGGACGTAGCGGTTGGGCTGATTCAACTGCGGTTAAGCGATCTTAAAAAGGTCCGGGGGGACAGGTGGCTTTCCCAACCGCCATGTCGAAACCCCCTCCCCACAGCAACCTCGCAGAGCGGCAAGCCCTGATGCAACTCATAGCGCACGGGGAGGAGCAGGTATCAATTCTCCTCCAAACCGAGGACTTCTACGATGAGTCCCACCGCAAAATTTTTGAGGCGGCGAAAGAAGCCATAGAAAAGATAGGGACTCCTGACTTTGTATACATCACAGAAAAGTTGAAAACAAACTCCAGGATCGGGGAGATCGCACCGGAGATGGTAGCTTCAATATGTGATGAACCCTACCGGGGACCGCCGGACGGAGCCATAAACACCATAAAACGTGCCAGAATAGCCCGTGAAACCGTCCAAATGTACCGCAGCCTCGCCGGAAAAAACGTTGAGGAGCTCCCTGCGCTCCTTTTAGAGCATCACCAACATATTACCCGCCTCCTCCCCGAACGTCGCTCACAGCGCAGGGAGGAGCTACTGCGGGCTATACAGGACCCCATACCAAGAACACCCACGGGATTCCCCACATTTGACTATATAAACAAAGGGGGACTGGCAGACGGGACTATAACGATTATTTCAGCAAGACCCGGAGTGGGTAAAACGACACTCGCCGCCAATATCGCCATAAACCTCGTTACAAATGACGTACCAATACTCTTTCTCAGCCTTGAAATGTCTGCCGCCGAAGTCGCAACGAGAATGTTATGTGCCCTTTATAGTAATACGGAGGAAGAAATCAGGCCGAAAGCAAAAGAAGTATTAGAGGGGATTAAAACGGATTTCGATATAAGGGATGACGTAATCAGCCTCCCCGCTATTGCCCAGACGATCTACCAAAGCCCCTCTAAAGTCGTTTTTATCGACTATCTCAACCTCATAGACGTCCCCGGCGGGGATAATTGGCTCC
>JBHHTR010000147.1:0-5255 GCA_046753505.1 Thermodesulfobacteriota bacterium | reverse complement strand
TTCGACAATTCCCGCACGTACAGGGTTGTTCTCAAAGCTCCGGGCGCCTTCATTCCCACAACACTGTCCGGCAATGGCTATAGCTTTGCCCCGCATTGGTCGCAGTAGAGGGCATCATCGTCGTGCCCTTCGGCGCTGCACTCGGGACACGACTGGGTAGAGACCTTATCAACCCGCGCATAGGCCAGTTCCGCCGTGACGATTCCGGTCGGGACCGCAATGATTGCATAGCCGACTATCATGACAATGGTCGCCAGGGCCTGACCAATGGGCGTTTTTGGGGCAATATCGCCATACCCCACCGTCGTCAGAGTCACGACAGCCCAGTAGACTCCACGGGGGATGCTGGTAAAGCCGTTCTCTCCACCCTCAATGAGATACATGAGGGAGCCGAGGATGACGACAAGGGTGACGACGGTAAAGAGGAAGATGGTAATCTTGAGGCGGCTTGCCCGCAGGGCGCGCATGAGAACATGGGCCTCTCCGAGATATTCGGCAAGCTTGAGAACCCGGAAGACCCGGAGCACTCTGAGGGTCCGTATGACGAGCATGAATTGAGCGCCCGGTATGAAAAGGCTGAGATAGGTCGGAAGGATCGCCAGGATATCGACGAGGCCGAAGAAGCTTCTTGCGTACCTGAGTGGCCTGCCGACACAGATGAGGCGCAGAATATACTCTATAGTGAAGATAATGGTAAAGAACCACTCAACCTGATGGAGCTCCTCTACGTATGCCGCCCGTATGACGCTGACGCTGTCGAGCATTACGGTTATAACGCTCAATACGATGCATAGTATCAATAACTCATCGAAGGCCTTCCCTGCCGGTGTATCGGCCTCGAAGATGATTGCATGGAGCCTCGCACGCCAGCCGCTCAGGGGATGATATTTTTCGTTGTTTTTCACTGTACTCTAAGGAGGCACTTAACCCGCTTTTTCACAAATATGCTCGCGCCCTCGCTAAACTACAAGGATCAGTTGGCAGGGATCGGAGAGCGAGATTTGCTGACCCCCGACTACCGAGACCCATTGATACGACACGCCTGCAAAAAAGCGCCGGTAAATTCAACCTCTGCGCCTGTCTGTGCGTGGCCCCATCCGGAGAGGCAATCATCGTTACAATTCATGGGCAATTCATGAATAGAGCAGGTTGAGTGGAAGTGGCGGCCTCTGGAAAAGCTTGCTACAGAAAGAGACACAGTGCATCTCCGATTACGGTCTATCAATTTAAAAAGCCTCCCCCGTCCGGTTCCAATCCGCCCTTGGCTTGGGTGTATTACCGGTTGATTTTGCAGGGTTAATCTGTGCCCCAAGATAGCATAGGGATTGAGGGGAAGTCAAACGCCCTGCAAACACGGTCTGCCATCGCACTGGAGAGTCAGGAGTGGCAAAGGGTAGCGCAGGAACTGCAAAAGCCCCACCGTAACCGGCGGGGCTTTTATAGAACGTAAATTCTTTTCAGGAGCGCCTTCCATCTCGGAAAGCGGGAGGCTCCCGTGCAACCTCATCCTCTTAGGAGTTACGCCCCTTGCGCCTTCTTCCTCTTCTCCTGGGCAGACTTCGCCGCGTCGCTTGGCTGATAGGTGCAGAACGGCTCCTCTTCCATGTAGTCGCCGGTAAAGGCAAAGGCCCGTGCACGGCAGCCGCCGCACACCTTCCGGTACTCACAGTAGCCGCACCGTCCCTCATAGTCGTCCCAAGCGCGCATCTCCTTGAAAACCTTGGAGGTATCCCATATCTTGCTGAACGGCTCCTGTCTGATATCGCCGCACTCTGCATCGAGGAAGCCACAGATCTGAACCTTGCCCGTATTGGAGACAAAGGCGAAGGACTGTCCGCCCATACACCCCTTGCTCATGGCGTCAAAGCCGTGGGTCTGGGGCGTCACACTGATCCCCTTTGCCCGCTCCTGCTGCCTGAATATCCTGTAGTAGTGGGGAGCGCAGGTCGGCTTGAACTGGATCGGCACCTTGTCCCTCATCTCGTAGAACCAGGTGAGTGTCTTCTCATAGTCCTCGGGTGGTATCTCCTGGTCCTTCAACGCCTCGCCCCTGCCGGTCGGCACAAGGAGGAATGGGTGGTGGGCCTTTGCCCCCAGCTTGATAACAAGGTCGAGTATCTGGGGGAGTTCATGGAGGTTATGCTGAGTAATGGTCGTGTTGACCTGAAATTCGAGGCCCACCTTCTTCGAGTTCTCTATGGCCTGCATGACGCTCTCGAATGCGCCGGGGACACGGCGGAAGGCGTCGTGAGTCTCGGCGGTCGCTCCGTCGATGGAGTAGCTCACCCGCATTATCCCCACATCCTTTATCTTCTGGGCCGTCTCCTCCGTTACGAAGGAGCCGCACGGCGCCATGACCATCCTGAGACCTACCTTTGTCCCGTGGGCCGCTATCTCCCAGATATCTTCACGCATCATCGGCTCGCCGCCAGTCAGGATGATGATGAAGCTCGGGAAGGCGCTGCTCACATCGTCGAGAAAGGCGAGACACTCCTCCGTGTTGAGTTCGTTGGGGTAGGGACCGAAACGTGCTGCGGCCCGGCAGTGGATGCAATTGAGGTTGCACGATCTCGTCACCTCCCAAGCAATGAGTCTGGGCAGCCACTTCTTTTCAAGGGCCTCTTTCTCGCTCCCCTTCATATCGGGCATCTCATGGGGGTGTCCCGTCGGCATTCCGCCGGGGTGTCCTGTCGGTGCTGAATGGTCAGACATGGTATCCTCCTTTAATCTTGGGAATCTCTCAGTCAATCAGAGGTTCCCGTCTCTATCGGCTGTTAATCCTGTCGAAAGCGGTTTCCTTTTACCCCTCTCTCAATACCTTCGCCGCCTCTTTGGCAAAGTAGGTAAGTATCATATCGGCTCCCGCCCTCTTGATAGAGAGAAGGCTCTCCATCATTGCCTTCTCACCATCCATCCACCCCATCTTGTCGGCGGCCTTTATCATGGAGAACTCGCCGCTCACATTGTAGGCGGCTACCGGATAGGAGAACTCATCCTTGATCCTCCTTATGATATCGAGGTATGGAAGGGCCGGTTTGACCATCACTATGTCGGCCCCCTCCTCTATATCGAGAGCAACCTCCCTGAGGGCCTCGTTGGAGTTGCCCGGATCCATCTGATAGCTCCTCCTGTCGCCAAACTGGGGGGTCGATTCCGCCGCCTCCCGGAAGGGACCGTAGAAGGCGCTTGAGTACTTGGCGGCGTAGCTCATGATCGGGATTCCGTCAAATCCGTTATCATCGAGGGCCTCCCTTATATCCGCCACCCTGCCGTCCATCATATCCGATGGGGCCACCATATCGGCTCCCGCCTCGGCGTGGGAGAGGGCCTCCCTCGCAAGGAGGTCGAGGGTAGCGTCGTTATCAACATCGCCATCAACGATAATACCGCAGTGACCGTGGGAGGTGTACTCACACATGCAAACATCGGTAATCACTACCAGATCGGGCGTTGTATCCTTCAGCCTCTTTATCGCCTCCTGAACAACGCCACCGGGGTTATGGGCCTCCGAGCCTGTCTCGTCCTTCTCTTCCGGGATGCCGAAGAGGATGACGCCGGGAATACCGAGTTCCGCAACCTCCTTCGCCTCCTTGACCAGGTTATCGACGGAGAGCTGGTAGTGGCCCGGCATACTCGTTATCGGTTTCTTTACATCACTGCCGAAGGTGACAAAGAGTGGGAGTATAAAGTCATCGACTGAGAGGGGCGTCTCCCTCACCATCCTCCGCAGGGTCTCACCCTTTCTGAGCCTTCTCGGTCTGTAATCGGGAAAGTACATCGTAATTTTCTGCCTCCTCTACTCTGTTTGTCTCTCTCCTGAAAAGGAGTCGGCCATTGCCTCTGTTAAACCGCTCATGGTATAGCGGCTTGCCATTATATCTACCTCAACCCCGTACCGTCGAGCCGTATCTGCCGTTATGGGACCGATACAGGCAACCTTCGTATTCTCAAGGAGGGCCGCCCCCTCCCTCTTCTTGAACATGGCCATAAAATTTGAGACCGTTGAAGAGGAGGTGAAGGTTACGGCGTCGATTGCCCCCTCACTGAGAAGTTGCCTTGCCTCTTCCCTCTTACCCCTGGGTTTTATGGTCCGGTAGACGGGAACTACGTCGATCTTCCCGCCAAGCCTGACGATCTCCTCCGGGAGGATCTCCCTGGCCACAAGGGCCCTGGGAAGGAGGAAACGTTTCCCCCGTATTCTTCGCCATCCCAGCGCCTTGAGGAGGCCCTCGGCTTTGTACTCTTGAGGGGTAATGTCCACACGGATGCCTAGATCTTTAACCGCCTTTGCCGTAGCAGGACCGATGGCGGCTATCTTTATCCCCTTCAACTCCCGAAGATCCTTACCGACCTCGACGAGACGAGCAAAGAAAGATTTTACTCCATTGACACTGGTAAAGATAGCCCAATCATAGCGCGAAAGCCTCCTGACGGCGCTGTCAACCGCCTTCCAACTCTCCGGTGCGACAGTTGCGATAGTGGGAAACTCGTACGGCTCGGCCCCCTCCCGCGCAAGAAGTGAAGAGAGACCGGATGCCTGATCCCTCGACCGGGTAACCATGATCCTCCTGCCGAAGAGGGGGTTACTCTCAAACCAGCTTATCTGCTCCCTGAGGGCAACAACCTCACCGACAACGGTTACGACTGGCGGCCTCACTCCTCGCTCCTCCGCCAGTTGAACGATAGTATCGAGCCTGCCGACGAGCGTCTCCTGTCGCGGAGTAGTCCCCCACCGTATGAGGGCAACCGGGGTTTTCGGGTCCCGACCATGCTCGATGAGGCGCGCCATGTTTTGGGCAAGCCTCTTCACCCCCATGAGGAAGACTATTGTCCCCTTCGATGTTGCCACGTTATCCCACGGCACACTAGAACCACTCTTCGCGGGAGCCTCGTGGCCGGTAACAAAGGCGACACTCGATGTATGCTCCCGGTGGGTGAGCGGTATCCCCGCGTAGGCAGGGGCCGCAACCGCCGAGGTGACGCCTGGAATAACCTCGAAGGGAATACCGGCTCCGGCAAGCTCCTCCGCCTCCTCACCGCCCCGTCCAAAAATGAATGGGTCGCCCCCCTTGAGCCTTGCCACGATCCTTCCCCGCTGCGCCTTCTTGACGAGGAGTTCATTGATCCTATCCTGGGGTAGAGTATGGATGCCGCCCGTTTTACCGACAAAGATGATCTCAGCGCCACTCTTCGCGGAATTGAGAAGAACCTTGTTCACCAGGCTATCGTAGACGATGACGTCGGCTTCGCCGATG
>JBHHTR010000146.1:0-5534 GCA_046753505.1 Thermodesulfobacteriota bacterium | reverse complement strand
TCACATGCGCCGTGGGCAATACTGCATAACCTGGGCATGGCGGAATCGGTTTAATAGCAGCACTCGATTTGTTGAGACTGGATGGACTGTTGAGTGACGGTATGGCCTTCGGTATGCGCGGTCGGTGACTACTCCTTGTACATGATGAATTCTACCCGTCTGTTCTGTTGTCTCCCCTCCCGTGTATCGTTAGAGGTAATAGGTCTCGTATCGGCATACCCCGAAGCCCCAAGACGCTCGGCTTCGATTCTGCCCGATTCGAGGATATAACGGAGAGTTGAGATTGCCCGTGCTGTTGAGAGTTCCCAGTTAGAGGGGAACTGGGCCGTATTGATGGGTGTGTCGTCGGTGTGTCCCTCAACACTCATGTTGTAGGGAAACTCTTCAACAATACCGATGATATCATCCAGCAGCGAGTACGCCTCCTCCTTGAGAACAGCCGAGCCTGAGTTGAAAAAGAACTGCCCCTTTACCCTGACCACAATCCCTCTCCCTGCCTTCTCTGTCGAGACGCTCTCCTCGAGGTCGTTGATTGTAATGGATTCATTTATTCTCTTTAGTAGCTCCTCATTCTGATCAACTATCAACTTGTTATCCTTGTTGGGCATCTCAATGGGCGGCTTTACAAAGGTATCGTTCTTCTGATAGTCATATTCAATCAACGATGTTGCCGATGTGGATGTTATCCCAAAATCGAGTTGGGCGTGTCCTAAGGCCGCCTGCATGGAGCCCATTGCATCCTTGAATTTTACGATATCCATACTGGCGAAGGAGAGGAGGAGGACAAAGAAGGTGAGGAGCAGGCTCATGAGATCGCCGAATGTTGCCAGCCATGCCGCTCCCTCTTCTACATCCTCTTCATCTTCCATCTGTTCAAGATCCTCTGCCATTATTTTATGGAGTGTGCTTGTGTTGTCGGAGCACTACTTTTTTATGCCCTTTTCCCTAAGCCGCTTTTTTGCCCGACGTCTGTTTTGTGACAGCATCCCTTGTTTTAGGCTCCAGGAATGAGACGAGGCGCTGCTCAATAACACGTGGGTTGTCGCCGTTCATTATGCCGACAACTCCGCTTATTATCATCTCAAGCCGTGAAGACTCCTCTGTGGTTCTGCTCTCAAGCTTTGCCGCGATGGGGCCAAAAACAACGAAGGCGAGGACTGCCCCATAAAAGGTGGTGAGGAGCGCTACCGCCATGGCCGGGCCGATCGCTGACGGATCGCTCAGGGTCTGGAGCATCTGGACAAGGCCTATGAGTGTGCCCACCATCCCCATGGCTGGCGCAGTGGCGGTCATGAACTTAAATACCTTCTGGCCCCGCTTGTGTCTCAACTTAAGGTAGACCAGCTCCGTCCTGAGGACGGACTTAACATCATCCTGACTAACCCCGTCCACGAGCATTCTTACCCCTTTCTGGAGGAAGGAGTCATCTACCTTCACCTTTTCAAGGGCAAGGAGACCGTCTTTCCTCACCGTTCCAGCCATATCTACAATAACCTTAATAATCTTCTCAGGCGCCGTCCCTTTATCAAATACGACATTGAGGGCTACCTTGATAGCTCCAATAACAACGGCAAGACGTTGCATGATGAGCGTGGCTGCAATGGTGCCACCAAGAACGATGGCAATACCTGGGATATTGATGAAGGCAGATATTGAACCTCCCATAAGAATTGACCCAATGATGAGAACGGCAGATAGCACCAATCCTATAAGAGTTGCAAGATCCATAGAGTTGTCCTTTCAGTTCTACTGTTAATACCCTCTTATATTATCGAGTGTAATGTAAAAAACTTTAGGTTGGAGTGACCCTGGAAGAATTCTCCACTTTAATGGCGCGATCTGATTTGCTGAATGCTCTCCATCTGCAAGACAAAAGTTTGTTTGAAGAGCTTAAAAAGGGGCAAGAGGGGTGTTAAAATCGATAGAAATCTGAGTACAATCGTACTATAATCCCAAGACTGTCCCGCTTCAGGCGGAACAAACAAAATAGAGAGGAAGGTATGTGATGGCGCTAAGGCTCTACAACTCACTAACAGGTCAGAAGGAGGATTTTACCCCCCTTGAAGAGGGGAAGGTCACCATGTACGTTTGCGGACCGACGGTATACGATTTGAGCCACATAGGTCATGGCAGGAGCGCCGTGGCCTTTGATGTTATCTGCAACTACCTCAAGTACCGTGGATACAGCGTTGACTATGTGCGAAACTACACTGATGTTGACGATAAGATCATCAACCGCGCAAACAGAGAGGGCCTTCCTTCCGAGGAGGTTGCGGAGCGCTATATAGAGGCATTCGATGATGACATGGCAGCCCTCGGGGTCGCCCCTGCCGATTTCAGGCCCAAGGCGACAGAGACAATGGGCGAGATTGTTACATTAATAGAGACACTAATCGGGAAGGGGTATGCCTACGATGTAGAGGGAAAAGGGGTGGAAGCGGCCGATGGTGACGAGCAGCAGAGCCGAGACGTCTTCTTCAGTGTTAGAAAATTTAAGGGTTACGGCAAGCTCTCCGGTAAGGTGATTGAGGAGCTTGAGTCGGGAGCGAGGGTCGATGTGGATGAGAGGAAGCAGGATCCCCTCGATTTTGCCCTCTGGAAGGCGAGCAAACCTGGCGAACCGTCATGGGAGAGTCCCTGGGGGAGAGGGCGGCCGGGGTGGCATATCGAGTGTTCGGCGATGAGCCGCAAGTTTCTAGGCACGACCATCGATATCCACGGGGGAGGGAAGGACCTGATATTTCCACACCACGAAAACGAGATTGCCCAGTCCGAGGCGGCTACGGGCGAACCCTTTGTGAACTACTGGCTCCATAACGGCTTTGTGAACATGGAGAAGGAGAAGATGAGCAAGTCTCTGGGGAACATTCTCCTTATAAGGGATATCCTGAAGCAGTATCACCGTGAAACGCTGCGCCTCTTCTTCCTCTCCAGCCACTACAGGAGCCCTATCGAGTACAGTGAAAGGAGCCTTAAGGACGCTGAGGCTGCTCTTGAGCGTGTCTACGTGACCCTCGAAAGGGTGGAGGAACTCCTTGGCGGCGCTAGTGAAGATGGAGAGAGACGGGAAGCCAGGACGTTGAGTGGTGTTGCGAAGGAGGCACATGATAAGGCGGCACGGCTTGTTCAGGATTTTGAAGAGGCCATGGATGACGACCTCAATACGGCAATGGTCGTCGGTCAACTCTTCGAGCTTATCCGCACCATTAACAGGCTTATGGATGACCGTACCGCTATGGAGCGCTCCGACGCCGTAGTTATGCTCTCAACTGCACTGGATGGTATAAAACGGATTGGCGCTGTGCTGGGGCTCTTTACGACACCGCCAGACGACTACCTGCGCGCAATCAAGGAGCGCTTTCTGCAGGAGGGGGAGCTCACCTCTGACGAGATAGAGCAACTCATCGCTGAGAGAAGAGAGGCGAGGGGAGCAAGAGACTTCAAGCGGGCCGATGAGATTAGAGCTGAACTCGACAGACGCGGTGTTGTTTTGGAAGACACTCAAAAGGGGACTGCCTGGAAGGTAAAGGAGTGACGGCGGGAGAGGAAGGCGCTCTATGCTTCATACTGCGTAAGGTTTAGCCTCTATCGTCACTTGTCGGTGTGGGTATGGAAGCCGTCAGGAGCGAGCCTGATTTGTAGCCCACATGTCTATCGTCTCTCGCGAGGCATCGTCGAGATCGATGAACTTGAGGGCCATCCCCGGTTCCATCTGCGAACCCGGTTTATACTCCCGCCGCCAAATGACCGTACAGAGACATGTAACGGAAACATTCGTTGTTGGTGGTGTAAACTCCAGAGTAAATTCCTCGCCAACCTCCTTGGGGCTGATTGAGGCGATAAACATGCCGTCCCTGCTTAAGGTCTTTGCATAGCCAAAAAAGTTCCTGCCCTTGGAAGAACCTTTCACCTTAAGAACAAGGAGGTGTCCCCTGAAGTTTTTCCTCCTGTTAGCTCTCAGCAGGACAAAGTCAGCTCTTTTTTTTACTCCATCTGTCATCATAAAGGAAAAGTAAGGGTCTAGCAGTATGTCGGCCTTCTATTTGCGGTCCCTGCTACAGGAGGGCGTCAACAAACTCCTTGGCGTCAAAATCTCTCAAATCATCAACCTGCTCCCCCACACCGATGAAACGTATGGGAATATTAAACTCCTTGGCTATGGCAACGATGATTCCACCCTTCGCGGTTCCATCCAGCTTTGCCACCGACATCCCTGTTACTCCGATGGCCTCGTGAAATTGATGGGCCTGATTTATAGCGTTCTGGCCCGTTGATGCATCCAGTACAAGGAGATTTTCATGTGGGGCGTCGGGGATTACCCGCTCAACAACCCGTTTTATCTTTTTCAGCTCTTCCATCAAGTTTACCTTTGTATGGAGTCTCCCTGCTGTGTCTAAAATCACAATATCCGCCCTTCGTGCTATGCCTGCCCTTACGGCATCGAAGGCGACCGCTCCAGGATCCCCACCCTGTTCCTGCCGGATGATCTCACACCTGGTCTTTTCGCCCCAGGCCGTTAGCTGCTCGATAGCGGCGGCCCTGAATGTATCTGCTGCTGCGAGGAAGACCTTATGCCCCTCCCGTGTATATCTTGACGCCAGCTTCCCGATTGTAGTTGTCTTGCCAACCCCGTTTACGCCGAGGGCCATAATGACGAAGGGGCGCTTGTCTATGACGAGCGGTTGCTGCACCTTTTGCAGGATGGAGAGCACAGCTGCCCGTATGTGCTCTCGAAGCTCCTTTGGATCCCGTGTAAACTCTGTATCACGGATGATATCAACGATAGCAAGGGCGGCGTTTACACCCAGATCGGATGTAATCATGGCCTCCTCAAGTAGAACCAGTTGGTCCTCCCGAGACACTTCAGGATTGCAGGTGTCGTCTATCTGTGAAACAATCTTCTGGGTGCTTTTTACCAGTCCATTTTTTAGTCTTGAGAATAAGCTGCTCATCTGTGGGAAAATAACACAAGTAGCGCTATATTTAAACCTTAAATGATGATGGCGTCGTAAATCGAATGTTTTACTTAGCCATCCAACGACTTTTTACGAGGGCGTCAAATGTATCTTTCAATTAATCACGTCGCCCCTTTGTTGTGTGGGTGGAAGAGAGCGTGTCTGTGAATCTCGATGGGGAGGGCTTGGATGACAAAAGAGAGCGGCGCTGACACGCTTTGGATGGACCAGAAACTCCTGCAATTATTGTCATGGGTGGCGCTCCTCCTCGCTCTCCTAGTGGTGGTGGGGTGTGAGCAGGGGATGCCGGGGGGCGGTACGCCGGAGGGGGCTCTCTATATTGAAAAGTGCAGTCTCTGCCACCCCGCCCCGTTGCCACAGAAATACACCTTCAAGGTATGGAAAGGTGTCATCCTCAATATGGAAGAGAAGGTTGCGGCGACGGGCACGAGGGATACTCTCACGGAGGAGGAGATGGAAAGTATACTCAACTATTTTAAGAAGCATTCGAAGCGTATCATGTGATTACAGCGCTAAACCCCCAGCTATGCTGGGGAGAGAGGCAAAGGCTATGCCATA
>JBHHTR010000145.1:0-5682 GCA_046753505.1 Thermodesulfobacteriota bacterium | reverse complement strand
AGCATGGCATATTTCCATCTTTACAGGAAGATGCGGTTATTTAGACGCTTACGATACTATCCCGCTTTATTCACAAATATGCTCGCGCCCTTGCGAAACTACAGGGATCGGTAGGCGGGGATCGGAGAGCGGGATTTCCCGAGCCCCGACCCCCGAGAGCCACTGGTACGGCCAAGCCCTCCAAAAATACCTTGGTAAATCCAATCTCTGCGTCTACCTGTGCGTGGCCGCACGCAGACAGGCGATCATCACGGCAATTCATGAATAAAGCGGGCTATATCTCTTACGTACCATACGTTCATATTAAGCTGAGCCCATTATAACGGGTGTGAGGTGGAGTCCTGACCTATCCTGACAAGGTCTAACAATCCTCCCCCTCACCCCAACCCTCTCCCCCAGAGGGAGAGGGAGTAGAATTTAATGGAGCATTTGATCTTTGCTGTGTAAAATCGACCTGGACGTATCGTGTAGCTTGAACAAGAAGGTTAGAAGGTGGTTTTATGAACCAATTGCAGCGGTGGGGCATAAGAGGCTCCGGTACGGCTACTGCAAGGCAGGGTCGAGGAACATCCCCATTGTGCGATATTTCTTATACCTGTCATCTACGAGCTTCTCAATAGCAGTCCCCTTCAGCCCCTTCAGGGAGCCGACAATCTCCTTCTCAAGGTTTTTGGCCGCGCTCTCCCAGTTGCTGTGGGCCCCGCCCAGCGGCTCTTTAATAATCTTGTCGATTACCCCCAGTTTGAGCAGATCCTTCGCCCCTATCTTCAGCGCCTCAGCAGCGGCGTCAGCCTTTCCCCCATCCCGCCAGAGTATAGCCGCACACCCCTCCGGTGATATGACCGAATAGATGGAGTACTCCATCATAACAACCCTGTCTCCAACACCGATAGCCAGCGCCCCTCCGCTGCCCCCCTCTCCGATGACAATGGCAACGATGGGGACCTTCAGGCGCGACATGACCATGAGGTTCTCGGCGATCGCCTCGGACTGTCCCCGCTCCTCGGCACCGATTCCGGGGAAGGCTCCCGGCGTGTCGATGAAGGTGACCACCGGCCTGCCGAGTCGCTCGGCAAGCTTCATGAGCCGCAGCGCCTTCCGGTACCCCTCTGGGTTGGGCATTCCAAAATTCCTGTATATCTTCTCCTTGGTTGCCCGCCCCTTCTGATGGCCAATGAGTATGACTGATTCACCGCCGATCGACGCAAAGCCGCCGACGATGGCCGGATCATCCTTATACTTTCTGTCACCGTGGAGCTCAATGAAGTCGTCACAGATGAGTTTGATATAGTCCAGGGTATAGGGTCTGTTGGGGTGGCGGGCTATCTGCGCCACCTGCCACGGAGTAAGCTTCGCGTAGACCTTCCTCTTCAGTGCCTGTACCGTCTTTTGGAGGCTTTTGATATCCTCCCTCAATTCAACCTTGCCATCGGCGTAGAGCCCCTGTACCTCTCTCAACTGGGCTTCAAGCTCCGCGACCGGTTTTTCAAATTCCAGGGCCTGTCTCAGTGTCATCGTCTCATTCCTCTTTCTGGTGTTGTTAGCGTTCTTGTCATCGCCATCTAGGCGAACCGTACCTCAATGTCGGGGGCAATCCCCTTAATGGTGCTGATAAGTCCATCCGTCGCCTTTATTCTCATCTCATCAGGAAGAGCGACTACCGTCTCTACCCCATCACTTGCGAGGATGTGGAGGTAGACAGGCGAATTGCCCGTATTGGACATAACAACCCTTTTAAGCTCATTCAGACCGTCAACACCAACGATCTCTTTCTTAAAAAGAATATGAACCTTACGATCAACACGACCCTCAGCCTCCTCAAGAGGATATATGTCTGAGGCTATCACCTTGATCTTCTCCACGTCTCTATCGACCCTCCCCGTCACAATGAGAGGCAATGTTGACGTGAGGTGACAATTGACAGTGGCAAAGAGGTCGGCAAAGATAATGACCTCTACATTCCCCTTCAGGTCTTCAAGGTTAAGAAAGGCCATCCTGGCCCCTCTCTTGGTCTTAATCTCCTTTACGCCAGCCACCATTCCACCAATGGTGATCGCCGCCTCGTTCTGACACCCTTTAATGCTCTCCGTATCCACAGAGGCATAGAGGGCAAGCTCTTTCGAGAACTTCAGGAGTGGGTGGCCCGTGATATAAAAGCCAAGGGCCTCCTTTTCATAGTTCAACCTCTCCTTCTCCGGCCACTCCTCAACATCTGGAAGGGTCATCGTCATTGGAGCGCTCTCCTTGCTCAGCCCTGCAAAGATGGAAATTTGACCCTCTGCCCTGTCTCGTTGAACGCCCTGGGCAACATCCATGGCCACACCGAGAGATTCAAATAGCTGGGCCCTTGTGGCGCCGGTAAAGTCAAAAGCACCACACTTGATGAGACTCTCGACAACCTTCTTGTTGGTCCTTCTCGAATCTATCCTCCCAAGAAAGTCAACAAGCGATTCAAAGCGACCATCGTCCCTCGCCTCTAGGATATTATCTATGGCGGCGCTACCGACATTCTTTACCGCCGCAAGACCAAAACGCACCTTATCAACTACAACGGTAAAGTCCCGTGAACTCTCATTGACGTCGGGGGGGAGCACCCCTATATCCATATCGCGGCACTCGCCGATATATTTGATAACCTTATCGGTATCTCCCATGGATGATGTTAGAAGGGAGGCCATAAATGCCACGGGGTAGTGGGCCTTGAGGTAGGCAGTCTGATAGGCAATCAAGGCGTAGGCCGCGCTGTGGCTCTTGTTGAAACCGTAACCTGCAAACTTCTCCATGATATCAAATATCTTTGCCGCAATCTTTGGCGCCACCTTATTCTCTTTGGCCCCCTTGAGGAATTTGCTGCGCTGCTCCGCCATCTCCTCCGGCAGCTTCTTCCCCATCACCTTCCTCAGGATGTCTGCGTCGCCGGGCGTGTAGGCGCCAAGCAGCCTTGCAATCTCCATGACCTGCTCCTGGTAGACGATGACCCCATAGGTGCCCTCCAGGATATCCTTGAGCTGGGGCAGGTCGTAGGTTACGGCTACCTTCCCGTGCCTCCTCGTGATGAAGTCATCCACCATCCCGCTCTGGAGCGGGCCGGGGCGATAGAGGGCGACAGCCGCCATGAGATCCTCGAACTTCTCCGACTTCAGTTTCCTGAGGAGATCCTTCATCCCCGACCCTTCCAACTGGAAGACGCCATTGGTATCGCCACGCTCCATCAGCTCATAGGTTTCCTTGTCATCGAGCTTTATCGTATCGATGTTCAGCTCTACCTTACTGTGTTCACTTATCAGTTTCACCGCCTTGTCGATGATGGTAAGAGTCTTGAGACCGAGGAAATCAAATTTGACCAGCCCGATCTTCTCAACATCCTTCATCGGAAACTGGGTGGTCACCGTGTCGTCCTTCTGACTCTTGTAGAGGGGGAGGTACTCGACGAGGGGCTTGTTCGATATGACTATCCCGGCGGCGTGGGTCGATGCGTGACGTGTCAATCCTTCGAGCGACTTTGCAACCGTTATCAGTTCCGCCACCCTGCTATCACTCTCTATCAACTCCTTGAGGGCAGGCTCGTCACTTATCGCCTGTTCTATCGTAATATTCAGGATAGGGGGAATCATTTTTGCTATCCTGTCCACCTCCCCGTACGGCATATCTATGGCCCTTCCCACATCGCGTATGACCGCCCGCGCCTTCATCTGACCAAAGGTGATAATCTGGGAGACGCTATCTCTGCCATACTTATCGGCCACATACTGGATGACCTTGTCCCTCCCCTCATAGCAGAAATCTATATCGATATCGGGGAGGCTTATCCGATCGGGGTTCAGAAATCGTTCAAAGAGGAGATTATACTTGATGGGATCCACGTTGGTAATCTTCAGCACATAGGCAACGAGGCTCCCCGCCGCCGAACCACGCCCCGGTCCGACGGGGATACCCTTCGACCGCGCGTTGGAGATGAGGTCAGAGACAATCAGGAAGTAGCCTGAGAAGCCCATCGTCTTGATTACCTTCAACTCTCTCTCCAACCTGTCGTGGTAGTGCTGCCATTCGTCCTCAGGGATCTCATCAGCAGCGAGACGCTCCTCAAGACCGTGTATAGACTCCTTGTCGAGGAGGCTGTCAACGTTCTCCCCCTCCGGCAGGATGAAGTCGGGCAGTTGCGGGTTTCCAAGCTCCAGTTCAAGATTGCACCGCTCGGCAACCTCGATGGTGTTTGCAATGGCCTCAGGCACATCCTTGAAGGCTTTCTCCATCTCCTGAGGCGACTTAAAGTAGAACTCGTCCGTCGAGAACTTGAGTCTGTCCGTGGCGTTAACCGTCTTACCCGTCTGAATACAGACGAGAACATCGTGAGCCTTGGACTCCTCTTTTCTCAGGTAGTGACAGTCGTTGGTCGCGATGATGGGGAGATTCAGGCTCTTCCCTATCTCAATGAGCCCTGTATTGACAACCCTCTGCTCCTCTATCCCGTTGTCCTGGAGTTCGAGAAAAAAGCGGCGGTCGGGAAAGATATCGCTGTACTCCTTCGCCGCCTCAATGGCCTTCTCTCTCCTCCCCCTGTTCAGGTTGTAGGCAATCTCACCATTGAGGCAGGCGCTCAGGGCAATAAGCCCCTCGCTATGCTCCCGCAATAGCTCCTTGTCTATCCTCGGTTTGTAGTAGAAACCCTCCAGATGCCCGGCAGTTACCAGCTTGCAGAGGTTTCTGTAACCGATACTGTTCTTCACGAGAAGTATGAGGTGGTGGTAGGTGGAGCTGCCCTTTGGCGGAGGGAACTTGTCAAGCCTGCTCCCCGGCGCAACGTAGATTTCACACCCGATAATCGGCTTTATCCCGTGCTTCAGCGCCTTCTGATAGAACTCGACAGCGCCAAACATGTTACCGTGATCGGTCATCGCCACAGCTGGCATCTTGTATTTACGGGCCAGATCGAATAGCTCCTCATGCCTTATGGCGCCGTCAAGGAGGCTGTACTGGGTGTGAAGGTGGAGGTGTACAAAGTTCGAGTGATGCATAGCTTAGAAACGTACCACAGCCCCTCATTTTTGTGAAGTGGATTATCCTGACACAGCAAAAGGACAGCAGTGGCCTCACAGTAATTGAAACATCTAATAGATCTCATCCTATCAAGGGTGAGAGACAGGAGGGATCGCTCTATTCGTACCCCCTTGTGGCGGGATTATAGGAGAGCGGGGCGTTGAGCCTCTCCCGCATAAGCCCTATCTTACGCTGGGTCTGCTTGCAGGATATCTCGAAGCGGTCGGCAAGAGGTCCGGCATTGGGCAACTTGCTGGCCTTTACCTGTCCGTGAAACCCGTGGCACCGTCCGCATGAGAGCATTCCCGACATGCTGCACCTCACCCGGCATCGACTCCCACCTGGGGCAAAGGTTACTACTCCGGTCAAAAGGAAGAGAGCACAGGGCAAATAATGAAAAGAAGTGTAGCAGATGTGGAGGTAGAATCGATCCGGTCAACAGATGAAAGTCATCTGGTAAATCACCTGGCTCTACCCCCTCACCCCACCCCTCTCCCCAAAGTGGAGAGGGGGTAGAATATCTCCCGCTTTATTCACAAATGTGCTCGCACCTGCGCTTGATCTTGAATCCACCAAGGCATTTGTTCGAACTTGGCCGTATCCACTGGTACGGCACGTCCTCCAAAAATGCCCTGGTAAATCCAA
>JBHHTR010000144.1:0-5695 GCA_046753505.1 Thermodesulfobacteriota bacterium | reverse complement strand
AACGACCAATCTTTTTCAGCCACGGATGAACACGGATTGGCACGGATTATTCGTTTGCCACCGATCACACGGAGATCACGAAGGCTCCCAAGGTAAAGGAATCTCACTACGAATCCGTATCAGGCTTTCTCCGTGACTCTGTGCCTCTGTAAGAGGTAGGGAAGTTCTTTAAAACATCAATCCCATCCGTGCCGATCCGTGTTCATCCGTGGCCGGTTTTTCTTCATGGCCTTCATGCGCTTCATGGTAAAATTCTGTCCTTATATATTTTCTTGAAACAGACCATGATACTCTGCCCCCTAACCCCAGCCCACTCCCCAAGGGGAGAGGGGCGCAACAAAATATGGCAGAATTGTTTCTCCAGTGGTAGAGTTGCAACGCTTGTAGTGGGTGCTTTTTCCCTGCGTTTCTCTGAGAGTTCATGCTGTAATTTTAATGCAAGGTTGCAGTGTCAGGTCTTTAATCCTGCACCGCAATAGAAGCAGTATAAAGGTATGGCTATAATCAAAAAGAGGTTGCGGATTGTCTCGGCCTTCACTATTCTGTAATAAGCAGAGTGATAAAATGGTACTCCTGTAATGCAAGAAACAAGACCTGACCCTAATGCAGCTCTAATGCAGGTTAAGCCCTAATGCAGGTTACTGTCGTTGCAACTCTCTTTTGTAATCATCTCCAGTTTTTGCATTGTCTTTGGGAAAAGAATTCTATATACTCATTCAATTATACGGTTTGGAGGTAGTGGTGAAAAGACACATCTTATTTGTAATCCTTATCGCTTGCATTGTGGTCCCCACTGTTGTCTTGGGAGAAGGGGGACCATACGTCGAGGTAGCCGTTGTCGGGACCGGCGTGGACAACCTCGTCCCCATCGGCGTAGCGGATTCGTTTCCGCCATCAGTCGATAGAATTTACTGCTACTCCAAGATCATCAACGGTGAGGCAACAACGATAACCCACAGGTGGTACTATGAGGAGCGGGTCGTCGCCGAAGTACCACTCACGATAGGTTCGCCCAATTATAGAACCTACAGCTACAAGACAATCTTGCCTCACCATAATGGCATATGGAGGGTGGAGATCGTAAGTGAAGCAGGCGACCTCATGGACGCTCTCGAATTCACCATAGAGTAGCCGCCCTTTTTACGCTAAACTAATATCATGAAATCCATAATCTCAATCATACTGCTCACTACTCTATTGCTCCTCTCCAGCAGCGCTCCATCACATGGAAACAGCAGCGCAGAGGAGCTTTACGTCCAGGGTATCGCCTCGGCAGTGGAGGGGGAGTTCGGCGCTGCCCGCGACACCTTCATACTATTACTCCAAAGCGCCCCATCTTACGCCCCGGCAACGGTTAGTCATAAACTTGTCATGGATGTCATTGAGGAGAGGGTCGACAAGGATGTGGCTATCCACCTCCTGACCGGCATCGCCCACCTCCATAATGATATGTATGATGAGGGGAGCGCAGAACTCAGCACAGCCATTGAAATGGATGAGGGGAATATTACCGACTACTACCTCTGGTACGCCACCGCCTACAACAACCTGGGCGTGGAGTACATAAAGAGAGGGAAGACGACGAAGGCTCTTTCTCACTATACAAGGGCAGTGGAGATAGACCCTGGCTATGCCAAGGCATATTACAACAGAGGGCTCACCTATATAAAGAAGGGGCAGAGGGGGCGGGCGATTGCAGACTTCAGCGAAGCCATAGAGATCGATCCGGGGTACGTCCAGGCATTCTATAACAGGGGCGTCGCCTACGCCATGAGAAGGCAGGATCAACGAGCCCTGGCTGACTACAACGAGGTTATCGGGATGGCGCCCGATTACGGCAAGGCTTACAACAGCAGGGGGGTTCTACTGATCGGCAGACTGGAGAACCGTAGTGAAGGGTGCTCCGACTTGAAGATTGCATGCGATCTTGGCGTCTGCGGCGCCTACAGATTTTCACTAAAAAAAAGTCTCTGCGATGAGCAGGTCGAAACGTCTATTACTCCCTGAGACCCTTTGGCACTCCTGCAAGTCGTGCCCTTCGTTTGAACTCCTCCAACTGACTCCTGAGTTTTGTTAGCCTCTTATTCTTGGCAGGGAGATCTTCTTTATAATTCTTGTAGGCCTCAAATTCCTCGGTAGTGAACCGCTGACCTACCCGCCTCCCCTTCTCAAAGACGTCCATGTACCGTGTGCGCTCCGCAACAAGCTGCTCCGCATTTGCGACCTCACGCCTCTTCGCATCCAGCATCCATTGCCACCAGCTCAGCGGTTTGTCTCCGAACAGCTCTTCGCCACTCCTTACCGGCGCTGGAGAGATATCGAGTTTGTGTTGTTTTGGGGAATCCTCTTCGATGTGAGTAGATTCAAAAAGACGCACCTTCCCTCTGTACTCCTGTGGGACATTTAGGAGGTCATCGGTTATGTGGACATTGCCGTCCCTGTCGCTCCACTGATAGAGGTCGCCAACCCCGGAAAACGCGGGTGTCGCTAATGTGAGCAGCAGGAAGAGCGCCAATGGGAGAATGGACCTTGACATTTTCAAAGTATATACCACCACTACCGATACGTCAATTTTCTTGATAAGCTGCATGACCATGATGGTGAAAATGGTGTAGGGTAAGCCAGCCAGCTGGCGGAAGCTACTCTCCTCCGAAGGCGCTGCCGAAGCTGCCGACATTCCCTATACCAAGGAGGTCAAAGGTGAGGAGGACGATATTCTCGTCAAGCTTTCTGGTATAGGTAAAGTTGCCGCTCCAACACTGATGGGCATACGACAAACCGTAGACCGTTTCAATACTCTTGCTTCCGTCTATGGAGAACCTGTTTCTGTAGGAGAGGTTTAGAGGTGTTGTCACCTTGATACCTGCTCCAATATCAATGAATTCGGTAGAATCCTTGATGAAGCGGTACTGTATTTCAAGCCGATCCCCTCTACTGTCCTTCAGCGCTACCGAAGTGTCATAATCCTCCATCATGCCATCGTAGACGTCGTACCTCCCCCTTGCGGAAACGGTGAAGCGCTCCGATGGGTCGATGATGATCTCCCCCTTGAGGTCAGAAAGGGGGCGTCTCTTGTCAGTGGGGCCGGTAATCTTCCTTGTGCCCTCGACTACGTTGTAGCTCTGGCTGATATCGAAGTAGAGAAAGTCACGATAGCTTCTGCTCCCGCCACTGCTGAATCGGCCGGTAAGGATTGAGTTAAGGGAGTATGCCACTTCACTCTTATGGGCAATGCGGTCTACGGCGTCAAAGGATGGGAGGCTGTCCTGAGCTACATCAGGTGTATAGGTATAGGTAAGTCTCGGCCTGATGGTGTGACGAACCTTTTCGAGGCCATCGCTGTCACTACTGAGAGAGGCCACCTTCACAAAGGTTGTCGTTATGTCCACCTTTGCCTCGTAAATAAATCGGTCCTGATAACGTCCCTCTGTGTTTCTCCTGTCCCAATAGAAGGTACCCTGCGGGGCAATGGATGGTGTTATCTCCACATAGCCGCCCAGGTTCATCGGCAATGAGAGGCGCGGATGGACGTCCACCCTCTGCCCCTCTATCCCTTCCTTCCGTTCAAAATTAACAAAGGATGATTCCAGTGAGAGGTAGAGTGGGGCGCCAAAAAGCCGCAGATTGGTACGGGTAAAGGTGACCACCGGGAGTTTCTGGAGTGTCCCGCCATCGTCACCGACGAGGAGGTTATCAAAGAGCCTGAACTCTATAACCAGGTTGTAATCGTGCCAGTTCCTGCTGAGAGAGAGTGTACTCTCAAGGCTTTCAAGGGAGCGCTCATCCCCCACACCGAAATCGAGGAAGTATTCATCATCACTTACGATATTGATATCAGCCTTGAAAACAAAACCGAAGGGCGCCTGCTCCCGGTGGCTGTACTTGAGGATGAACCTGCTATTGTCGGCGGTTTCAGGTCTGGAGAGATTTGTCTCATCGGCCCTGAAGCTTCTCACCCGGTCGATATCCTTCTCCATAAAGTGGTAGAAGTAGAACTCCCCTTCGCTCCCCACCCGCCTGATATATCGGTACTCCAGACCGGTTCCAAGGCCCCTCTGCGTTTCTACATCAAGGAAGAGGGTTGCATCTGTATTTCGAGAAATCGCCCAGAAGAGGGAGTTGTAGAGCATAACGCCCCTGAGGGATGAGTGGCCTGCTCCAGGGAAGAGGAAACCACTCTGTCTCTCCCTCTTTATCGGGGCGGCAAAGTATGGGAAGTAGAGTACCGGCACTCCCTTAATGCTCAAGAAGTTGTGCCACGCCTTCAGGTACTCTCCAATTGTTACGTCAGCACTCTTTGAATAGACGCTCCATGGAGGGTCGGTGTTCCTGTCGCAGTCACAGGTGGTGAAGATCCCCCTCTCTACCTCATAGCTCTCACTGCCGGTCTTCCTTATCTCATCACCGGTTATATAGACATTCTCTCCCTTGAAGAAGAGACGGCCATTTATTATAACGCTGGTACTCCTCTTGACGTCAAAGGTAAGCTTGTCACCGCTAAGCAGGTTCCCCCCCTCATCACTCCCGTCAATGTGACCTTCGGCAGTAATTACATCCTTCCCTCTATCAAAAATGATTGTGTCCGCAGAGATAGTGACTTCCCCCTGCGTCACCGTTACGTGACCGGCAGCGTGGAGGATATTTGTCTCCCTGTCGTGTGTTATTTTGTCTGCGCTGATTTCAACGGGATCTTCTTCGTGGATCAGGGCGGCGCCGAAAGAGGCGTCAGGAGAGGAGAAGAAGAGGATAGTAATAATAAGGGGGAGAAGAAGTGTCTTTAGCCCTTTGAGCGCTGTCATCTCCTGTCTCACCCTCTCACCCTGTCATCCATAAGATAACCACGGGCTTCACCAGCGGTATGGAGAGAACCGGCCACACAGACAAGGTCATCGGCATTCGCCAACAAAAGGGCGGCCTCACATGCGCGAGCCACCCCAGCCACCATTTCAACAGGTTTTCCGTAGGATTGAAATCCCTTATAGAGGGTTTCCAGTGCGGCTGCCCTCTCTGTGCACGCCATAGTCACAATAATATGATCGGCAATGGGAACAAGCCTCGATGCTATGCCCCCGATATCCTTATCGGCCATGATGCCAATAACGAGGAAGAGTCGCTTATGGGGGAGTCCGGCCAACCCACTCCTGAGAGCCTCCGCCCCTGCAGAGTTGTGGGCACAATCAATGACAACGGTCGGCTCTCTACCTACCACCTCCATCCTCCCAGACCACCTTACCGATGCCAGCCCCCTCTTCATACTACCGGCGCTGACAGCGTACCCCTTCTCTCCTAAAAGCTCAACCGTCATAAGGGCGCAGGCGGCATTTAACAGCTGGTGTGACCCTGTGAGCGAGTTACAAAGTCCGGTGTGAGTCGAAGCGTCACTGACAAATACAAAACCATCCCCCTCACCCTTCACGGTGAAATCAGCGCCATTAATATAGAGAGGGGCTCCTCTCCTCTCACAGGCGCTCTTCAATACATCAAGGGCAACCCCTCTGGCAGCGGTAACGAGAGGAACGCCGCTCTTGACTATTCCACCCTTCTCTCCGGCAACGGCCCTCACTCCACGACCCAGTATCTTTTCATGATCCCGCGAAACATTGGTAATGACCGAGACAAGGGGCGTCACCACATTTGTTGCGTCAAGACGTCCCCCCATACCCACCTCGACAACGGCAATATCTATATCACACTC
>JBHHTR010000143.1:0-5708 GCA_046753505.1 Thermodesulfobacteriota bacterium | reverse complement strand
ACGCCTACGTGCGAACGGGTCACAAGATACGGCACGTGGGCGTGCCTTACTCCTCTTCAGGCATCACCACGGGAACAGAAGCCGGCCTTCAGCCGGCGCTGCTCCGTAGCCGTGGGACTTCCCTTCGATAAACGCCTCGGTCGACGCCTCGGCGGAGACCTCAGGACGCCGCATCCCACGGCGGGCCGGCCCGCCGCCTCGGCCAGGCGCTGCGGGGCGGTCCTGGCTTGGGCTTATTGGCTTGCATTAAGTGGAACAGCGTACGTCACCGGGGTCGGTTCTGAACGGGCGAGCCGGCCAAACCGTTGGGTGGAATGGATTGGAACCGCCGGGGTGCCTTTACTGGTCAGTTCCAGTTTTCGTAGCAGTGGCCAGGCGCTTTTCCGGCACAAGCGAAATCAGCGTGCGTAGTGCCCGATTGACGGCCTCTGAGTTCGGAAAGTACTCATACACATCCGGCTCAAGGATTACGGTCCTTTCACCGGCGACATGCCGCTCCGTTGCTGTACCGTCATCTTCGTAAACCCGAACGACATACCCTTCTTCGCGCAAGACCTTGTAGTGCTTGCCACGCACCCCACCTGAAAAATCGTACTCCGGCCGCACATCGTCATCTGCAACTGGCATCGTTTTAGCCATAGGTCTCCTCTTCGTATTGCTTGCGTTCCGCAGGCGTCGCTTTGCGTGCGCTTATCAGATGGATACGCGGGCCACGGTCCGTGTACACGACTACCAGCACGCGGTGGTTGTCCGACATGCCAATGTCAATGAACCGCTCCTCGTCTTCTGAGTGGTCAGGGTCAGGCAACGTAATCGAAAGTGGGTCGGTGAACACCGTTTGGGCTTCTTCAAAGTCAACTCCGTGCTTGCGGAGATTGGCTTCGGCCTTGCCTCTGTCCCATTCGAAAAGTGTTTGCATAGAGCGGCCTCGAATTCTGGATCACTGCGATCCTGATCTCCTCCTCCGTCAAATCATAATCAAATCATAAAGCTCGTAGACGAGCTTGTCAACTTGCCGGCCCGAACGGGCATGACCCTTCGACAAGCCCTTCGATAAACTCAGGACGGCGCTCAGGGCAGGCGTGCCCGTTCTACGCAGCAGCGCTCCATGAAATGGGGCTTTGGGCATCGCCACGGGAACAGAAGCCGGCCTTCTGCCGGCGCTGCTCTGTAGCCGTGGGACTTCCCTTCGATAAACGCCTCGGTCGACGCCTCGGCGGAGACCTCAGGACGCCGCATCCCACGGCGGGCCGGCCCGTGGCATCGATCTGGCGCTGGAGGATGATTCTGGCCTGGAGCAGTTTGGCTTCCGACAGTAGTTGCCTGTGCAAGTCCAGTATCCGCTCCACGAGGGCTGCGATCTGGTCTCAGGGCGCTTGCTCACCTCAAGATATCCAGTTAGGAGATAGAAGATACGTGAGCGAGATCAATCGTCACTGTCACGAGGAACAACTCTGGACACGGCCAGGGCAAGGCCGGCCGCAATCAGCTTCATCGTAGGTTTCGAAGTGTTGGCTTGTAGAAGGATGTTCCCATGATAGGGATTATCCTGTAATGGCTGCCTCTCATACGAAAGCAGCCCCTTGATGGTGGGACGATGATTGAGCCGGTCAATCTCCGCCCGAGGGACTTTTGCTAATCCCGCCTTGAACTGGAAGCGCCCATCAGCCTTTGTTTGATTGAGCGTAAATTCAATTACGGTGTCGTCGTCCTCCCAGTTTACTGACTGCTCTGACCACCCATCACCTCTATCGCCATCAAGGAAATAGAAGAGGTGAGATCCAACTGAGCCTTCGTCGTTCAGGTAGCTGTTATTAGGTATGCCTTTTAGGCAGTTATCCGGGAAGGTCATGCTCTATGAATGTGAGACGATGAAGCTGAGAAGCCACAGAGTAAGGGTCTGAAGGTCTGTGCCCGAGATCATGCCTGAAGCAGTTATCTCGCCTAGATTATGATCAGTTACTAAGAACCAACCTGACTCGTCAGGATCGGGTTCGATACTGAAACCAACCCGATAGTCATGAAATATCCATTCAAAGAGGACTGAGCCGTCGTCTGCAATGAATGGCTGTAATTGAGGGATATGGCCAAGGTCAAGATGGAGATCCTGGAAGATGGATACGCCTTCTTGAATTGCCGAAAGTAACCTTCTGGCTTGGTTGGCGATATCCCTATCGTCCAGATTGTGGACCAACTGCCACGCCCGCCGGAGAAGATCGGGCCCGGGAGGCAGAGGAAGGAAATTGAAATGAGTGTATCCACCAAAGGTTTCATTAGCCAACTGGCCTGGGATGGAATAGTGTATCTCCACCGGGAAGGCGTGAACCGTCTTTGAGTCAGTTTCCTGAGCATAGATAGTCATAGTGGTTGAGGCTCCATGGCTTTGTGCAGGCGATCCGTAATGCACCATTGGATGAGCCGAGACGCGCGGACGTTAAAGTAATCGAGCCTTTCCATTGCTGCCTCGATTGGAGTTTTATGGGAGTTATAGAAGTCGCTGTCAATCATATAGCATATCTCTCCGTCATCCGCGGCCGCAACGAACCTGGTGATTATCCGAACTATGCTCTCGCCATCAGATAAACCAACTTCGTACTTGCTTTCAAAGTTCTTGACAAGTTCTCTCACTTCTGGCGATCCCAGGATGCCTGATATATAAGGCTGGAGTAGCTGATCCCAATCTACATCGCTTAGATTGAGCGCCGAACGCCTGATAATGTCTACATACCTTAAGCCAACCCTGGAAAAGTAATCTGGAGAGTAAACTTCAATAAGGGCACGAAATGGTATTTCCAGTTTTTCCTTGAATTCTTCCCAGCGTTCATACCTCTGCGTAGTTAGGGCAACAAAGGTTCGCGTCAGATTTATTTTCCAGTGCCCATCCTCGGAACTGAATTCATAGTTCTTGTTGCCTGAAGATTGTAGAATCTGGCGTAGAACCTCAGGTGAGATTTGGTCTTTTAGGCCTGGCGGGACTTCCAGTTTCCATTCGGAAGTTTCAGTAAAGTTGGGGAACTGCCTCCTAATCCTCTCTTGAAATTCCGCAGGAATCTCGGCGTCGATTCTCAAGATTGGGGGGAACCTCAGTTGGCACACAACCTGATCCAGAGGATTCTTTCTGTATAGCACTCTGTTGACTTCGGGAAACGGCATCGACTACTCCTTGGACAGGGCAGCGGAGAGAGGACCAGAATGACAAGTCCATCTTAATTGTCTGATATTATGGCCCATATCACGGAAATGTGCAAGCGGTCTGACAATGACTGTCCAGAAACTGGCCGGCACGGCGTTCTCATGTGGGCTACCTCCCCTGCTAACCCCACTCCCGCTCCCTCTCCCACGATCCTGATCTCCTCCGTTAAATCATAAAGGGAGCAACTAACCAGTGGGCCCATGGGCCACAAGACCCGGCACTTCCTCTCTCAGGACGCGGCGCAGCGTCTCCGCCAACGGCTCCTCGCGACGCTCGATATGCTCGCGCAGGGCCTGGTTGATCAGAGTCTGGTAGTTGCCGCCTCCAGCCTCCTCGACTTGGCTGCGGAACCATTCTAGAACGTCGTTGTCGAGTCGAATTGTGATGCGGGTCTTGCCAGGCGGTGTCGGCACGACGGCACCGCGCTTTCCCTTGCTGAAATCATACTCGTTCTTCATCGCTTATCCCTCATACTGCTCCTTCTCGCGGCGGGTGGCCTTTCGAGCTGATATGATGCGTATATCATCCCCACGCCATGTGTACACGACGATAAGGATGCGGCCCAGCATATCCCGTCCGATCGTCGCAACCCGCTCCTCGTCGGGATAGTCATCCGCGATCGTGATGGCCCAATCGTCCTCAAAGACTGCGACAGCGTCTGCGAAGCTCACGCCGTGCTTCCTCCGGTTCACCTGGGCCTTGGTCTTATCCCACTGATAGGCCATGGCTCAATTATATGCACAAGTGTACACCGGTGCAAGCGGGCCGTGGATAGCTCCCCCTTCCACCATCCTGATCTCATGCGTCAACTCATACAACTCGTAGACTAGCCGGCCAACCTGCCGGCCCGAACGGGCATGACCCTTCGACAAGCCCTTCGATAAACTCAGGACGTCGCTCAGGGCAGGCGTGCCCGTTCTACACAGCAGCGCCCCATGAAGTGGGGCTTGGGGCATCGCCACGGGAAAAGAAGCCGGCCTTCAGCCGGCGCCGCTGCGTAGCCGTGGGACTTTATCCCACGGCGGGCCGGCTCGTGGCGCCGATCTGGCGCTGGAGGACGGCCCTGGCCTGGGGCAGTCTGGCCTACGCCAGGTGCGGAGCACGCGCTGCCCAGATTGTCTTCTGGCCTTGTCAGCTGACCTACGTGGGTTTCACCGGCGGGGCGGGTTTGACCTTGACGCGACTTTGCTCATAACCAATTGCTTGAAATCGCGCCACTTACCCTGGGGCGATAGCCCCGTCCGGTGCAAACGGGGTTGGCCTGCTCTCGAATTGCCAACTATTAAACTGGCTGGGTGTTACCTGCCAATTTAGCCATTCTTCCAATAAGGCTGAAAGTCGTTCTAACTGCTTATTAAGTCCGCAGTTAACTGTAGCGTATGAATCTCCATCAAAGAAATATTCAACCAGACCATATAAGCTTTCGTCAGGGTTTATTATACCCGCTGGTACATCATCAATTTTGTAGTGAACCAATATATTTCTAAATTTCGATTTTTCGCTATAACGTTGGAAATCTCTATCATCAAATATAGTTTTGAAGAAATCCTTGGAACGATCCGATAGCCTTCCCTTTGGATAACAATAGCTTTGCAACTTTCGCAAACTCGAGGCCACATGATAGAGTGTAATATATTTGAGTTTGAAAAGAGTCGTTGAAGAATCAAAAACCAATTGCTGTAAAATGTAAATGAAATAATTTACTGCTGTAAGGAATACCAATAGGCTAAAATTCAGCCCTTCTGACCCAGCCCCGTTGAAAACTCTTGCTAAAAACTTTCCCGCTTTCTCATCCTTATAGCCCAGGTATTCATCCCGAATACGATATTCAAAATAAGATGTGTCAAAACCATTAGGTGAAAATTCGGGCCAAGCACATACCTGTCTCAAATAAGCTCCTATCTCTTTACTCAATGAATAAGATAGCTGAGATAGGATATTTGAAATCTCGCTGCTTTTCTCTGGTAAATCTTCTTTCTCATACCCAAGATTCAAAATGCCCACATGGGTTGACCCAATAACATGTCCATCGTATCCAAATATTCCTAAATCATCTTGCAGTAGTTTCTTCAATCGTGCCAAAAAACCAGAATGTTTATTGATATGCCATTCTTGATGAAATTGCAAAATCCATTCATACAACTCAAACATACCGTCAACTCGTTTCTTTGAATCGTCAAAATACTTTATTCTCATTCGAGATGCTCGAATGGTTTTTTCATGATTCCCCGAAAGAGTTCGAGCATAATCAGGAAAAACATACCGCAAATACTCAAAGGATTCAACAACAAATAACGATAGATACGGTATCAATCCAAAAAAGAGAATGCTTGATGACTGATGCCGTGTTAAATTTAACGCCAGATCAAGACAAAAATATGCGTCTTGCCTTATCGCGTCTATCTCGATTTCACGAAAAGAGCAACCATTATTTACAGGCATTTTCATTATTACCGGTTAGGGACTTGCAAGAAATAAAATCCTCCAGGTATAATGGGATGCACGTCGCAGGCAC
>JBHHTR010000142.1:0-6059 GCA_046753505.1 Thermodesulfobacteriota bacterium | reverse complement strand
ACTCTCCGGAATTGAATCCTGATGAGTATTTGAACTGTGACCTGAAAGCTGGAGTGCACTCCAGTGTACCGGCAAAAGATGAGAAAGAACTGAGTAAAAAGATCCGTTCACACATGAGGATGTTGCAGAGAAAACCGGGAAGAGTGAGAAAGTATTTTAAGCATAAAAAAATAGCCTACGCCGCATGAGTGAGACTAATATTATTGCCGGGTTAATAAGGAGCTTCAAGCGGGCGAGGCTCATGCCATTCGACCGCGAAAAGGGACTTCCGGAGTACTTTGGCGAGAAGTACATAAAGAGGGTAGAAGGGGCAATAGACAGACTCGATACCGGGCGGGTCAATGAGGCAAACCTGGTACAGATACCCCTCTTCGCCAGGATACTGAAGGAGATGGCAGTCAAGGGAGAAGTGGGCAAGAAGGAGACCTTCCGTAGCCGTGCCGACATATTGGAGAGGTATGTTAACTTTGTGATGAGAGACCAGGCATCGAAGGAGAAGGGTGCGGAAGTTAAGGTGAAGGAGGCAGCTTACGAAACGATGAGGAAATTCATAGGCACCCTCTCGGTGGGGCTCCTGAGCATGGGCAAGGAGCAGAACTTCACGAGAGATGACGCGGTAGAGGCCCTGAACGATGACGATGAAATATGGGAAAGATACTCCCCCCTCATGGGAAAGACCTTCATGAGGCGTTTCCTTGGCTTTGAGGATGAAGGACACGTACACAACAAGAGATATAGAGACCACTATAGATATCACCACAGGATATTCCAGGAGTTTCTCGCTGCCGAGTCGCTCTATCAACTCTACAGAAGAACGAAAAAGAAGTACAGGGTACAACTCCTCGAAGAACTGGCGGAGATTGACTACAGAAGTGACCTGGGAGAGTTCTTTGCCGATATGGTAGCAGAGATAAGTGAGCACCCGGAGAGTGATTTTGATTACTGGCAGAATATACTGACAGAGAGCGAAGGTGGTAATCTCCTTACCTATGCCCTTCAGGTACGGGACAGATTGGGGGAGAGCGATGCTAGAGGGCCCCTCTATAAGCTATTCAATCAGGAAAATGCGACACTCAAACCAGAAGCAACAGCCGAAAGTATGGTTCGTATCCCTGTAGGAAGATTCCTGCGGGGTTCCTATGAAGACTCCGCAGAATGGCCCGTCAGATGGATTGAGCTCGATGGATACTGTATCGACCGATATCCCGTTACAAACGAAGAATTTATTGAGTTTTTAAACACATCCTTCAGTGGAGGTAAGGAGATTAAGGACGAAGGGGGTAATAAACTGATCTCTATTGAAGGAAGCAGAATAAGCGATGCAGGAGGTCTCTACCACATAGACGACGAACAGTATAGAGAGCATCCTGTTAACAATGTTACCTGGTACGGCGCAAAGGCCTACTGTAGATGGAGGAGTGAACGTGAGGGGATGGTCTACCGTCTTCCCACAGAGGCCGAGTGGGAGCGGGCGGCGCGAGGAGAGTGGGGGAGAAGATACCCGTGGGGGAACGAGTTTGACAAAGAGAAATGTAATATGTCTCAATCTGGGAAAGGCACAACAACCGAGGTAGCTCATTATGTGGATAAGAATGGTGAAAGCCCTTATGGGTGTTACGATATGGCTGGGAATGTCTGGGAGTGGTGCGAGGATAGTTACAAGGGGGAGTACTATAAGGAATCTCCCGTAATCAACCCTGTATGCACTGAGGAGAGTGTATTCTCAGTTCTGCGCGGCGGCTCCTGGCTCAATGGAAGTGTTTACTGCCGCGCGGCCTATCGCGACGTTATCATCCCTAGCCTCAGGAACTACTACACAGGGTTTCGTTGTGCCAGGACTCTTAAGCTTTGATCTTTTACTCTTTTACCCTTTGCACTTGAATCTGTTGGGGTGCAGGGGCGTAGCCCCTACAAGCGACATTTTTATAGGACTATGATAAGAGAGGAACTTGCGGCAAGTCCTGCCAATAAATAATCGGCAAGGCCGGCTTGCCAGTTTCTACCAATAATCCTCGTTTCTTATCCTTTCTCAAGTTTGCGGATTAGTAGGTGTAAGCTTTGGCAGGGTAGACGTGTGAGGCGTGCAGTTTCTAACAAGACTTTTTTCGTTTAATATCTTCAATGAACCTTTGCGTAATTCATCCATGAATATGTATCGCAAGGATTCTGTCTGCGGAAGCCGCAGGCAGGGCGAAATCAAGAGAAAGAAAGGGAGTATCAAAGATTGATAGACTTTATACCGGCAGCAAAACTTAAAACGGCTTTTGAAGTGTTTGGCCACTTTTATTCAGTTGACCTGAAATCAGGGGAGCGAATAGAGTGCCGGAGTGTTCTGGAAATCGTCACGAAGGAGAGGTGTCCGGCAGAGCAGGACTCTCTGCTCACCCAAATCCCGGATGCAATATTTGTAATGATGAATCCCGGATCATCACAACCACTTGAAGAGGTTGAAAATATTATCCCGGCAGAGCTTGTAGGGAAACTGGACATTTCATTAGTGCCGACAAAGCCGGATATCACTCAATATCAAGTGATGCGCGTCATGCATTACTGTGGATGGAATCATGTTCGAGTCTTAAATATTTCAGATATGAGGGACCCAAAGAGTGGAAAATTTATTGAGCGTTATAAATATATAGAGGAACAGACAGGCTTTACTGCACACTCTCTGTTTGCTGATGAAAGAGATAGTGAATTGCAACGTAAGCTTACTAAAAAGGTGGGTTCACCCATTATATGTGCCTGGGGTGTCAGCGCTGACCTGGACCCACTTATTGAACGGTGTCTAAAAAAGATTAACGGCATCTCTACTATCAGCGGACTCCTCAAACCTAATAGTGAGGACAAATATTTTCATCCCCTGCCAACGCTTCAGAAAGCTAAGGAAAAGTGGGTCAATAGAATGGTTGCCGCACTCCATGCCTTATAAAAATATTGACCGTGACTTCCGCTTCGGTCCAGCCCTCCGCTCGAACTGTTTTGCCTGCTCATGCTGGACGATACGACTTGACTGCTTATTTTAACGAGGCATTACTTCTTGAACTTTCCCTCCGATGAGATGTAGCCGTCACTGATCGCATCCCTGATTAACAAGGTTGCCTCTTCCACATAGTCGCTGCCAACGGAGATCCTCTTTTCAGCAAACTTCCCAATACTCATCGGATAGGGTGTGACGGCCATATCCCTGATGAAGCAGGGGATATCGTTATTTTCGAGAAGCCCCTTGATAAGGTCGGTCTCCATTGCATCGTAACTGAGATAGATCTCTTCAAGTCCCACCGCTCCTCCTTTCAGTTGCAAACGATATAACCCGCCTTAGTCACAAATATGCTCGCGCCCTCGCTTGATCTTGAATCCACCAAGGCATTTGTTCGAGCTTGGCCCTATCCATTGGTACGGCACGTCTGCCAAAAATAGCTGGTAAATTCAATATCTGCGTGATCATCGTTACAATTCATGGGCAATTCATGAATAATGCGGGATAAAGCCTGTTCAAGGCAATTTAGCTGGCAATTTTTCTGGAGGTAATTTAGCTTGATAAAATTCTCCCTTCACCATACAATCACCTTCTAAATATTACAATGAGAGAGGTGATGAAATGATAAAATTACACCAGTTTGAATCGTGTCCCTACTGCCAGAGGGTGAGGCTTGTCCTAGAGGCGAAGGGAATTGAGTATGAAAAGATCGAGACGCCGCAAAACCGTGATGATAGAACGGTGATATTCGAACTGTCCGGCCAGTATCTGGTTCCTGTCCTTGTCGATGGAGAGAAGGTTTTAAGCGACTCGTCGGCGATTATTGCCTACCTGAACGAGAAGTATTAACCGGCCCTCTTCTCAATAAAGTCGACAACCTGTTCTTCAAGTTTTACCCCGTCCAGACGGTTAATCTCCTGAACACCTGTGGGACTGGTGACGTTTATCTCCGTTACCACTCCTCCGATGACATCGAGGCCGACGAAGTGGAGTCCGTCCTCTTTCAGTCTCTCGGAGACAACTCCTGCGATGTGGCGGTCACGGTCGGTTACCGGCGCCTTCTCACACCTTGCCCCTACATGGATGTTGCCCCGATGTTCGTCATCTCTGGGCACCCTGCTCACGGCGCCAATGGGTTCGCCGTCGAGGAGGATGAGCCGCTTGTCCCCCTCTTTTATCTCTGGCAGGTAACGCTGGGCAATAATCTGGCGTTCTCCGTAGTTGGTCGCCATTTCCAGTATGGCGCTCATATTCTTGTCCCCTTCAAAGAGGGCGAAGACCCCCCGACCACTGCAACTGTCGAGGGGTTTAACTACCATCCTACCCCCTACATCCTTGAGAAAAGCCCTCAGCTGCTCTATCTCGTTGGTGACAAGGCAATCCGGTATGACCTCCGGAAAGTTGAGGGAGTATAGCTTCTCATTGGCCTCCCGTATCCCCCTGGGACTATTCATTACAAAGACGTCCCTCTCGATGAGACCGAGGAGGTGGGTAGAGTAGAGGTACTCCATATCGAAGGGGGGATCCTCCCTCATGATGATGGCGTCCATCTCCCTGAGATCCACTGTTTCGGATGTGCCGAAGCAGTACCACCGCTCCCCCTCCTCTACCTCCACCTTGCGAATCCTCCCCATAATCCCTTCCCGTTCCGCGAAGAGGTCGTGAGGCAGCAGGTGGTAGATGGAGTGCCCCCTTCTATGGGCCTCGGTCATGAAGACATAGGTCGTATCCTTGTGAATCTTTACCCCTTCCAGGGGGTCCATCAGAAAAGCCACCTTTAATTTTTTCACTACACCACTCTCCATTATTAAAATAGTGGTGATTATAGTCTATCCCGTTCAGTTTGTAAACGTTCACCACGGGACGTTGGCCCTGAGCGGCGCTCTATGACCGAATGGGGAGGATTCTCGTCCGTTGTCACAATGTACAGGCTGGTCACCTCGCCATCAACCGGATATGACCTCCGTTGTGTCGTGTGATAGGAGTCACACCATTTGGAAGTTTGGTGTGGTAACTGTAGTTCATGGATATTGACCGGAGGAGTATCTCGGTCAATAAACGAAAAGTGCATCCGGGAGATCAACGGCAGCGATAACGCTTGAATCACCACCAACCGCACTTTAATAAGGAGGTTCATATGTCTATCCCTCAGATTCTCATTATCTGGCCAAACAACCAGGCCCTCTCCATGCTGATATGGGCGGTTGTGGCGGTCATCCTGCTCTACCTCTCCCGCATTCCCGCCCACCGGGCAATACGATCGTTCACCAGTGTCGTTGGAAGTGCGCTGAGAATGGGCTCCAGATCGATCCTCATTGCGGAGAAGAGGCTTGCAAATCGTAACAGGGAGGTTCTCCTTGCCGCAGGGAGCGAGGCGGTTGAACGGGCAATCGAGCGGGAGTATTACCGTGTTGACGCAGTTGTCAACCGGGATTTGAGCGGATATCCGGCTCTGAACCGCGCCATGCATGACCTGATCGCGCGTATCGACGACGATTATTCCAAGTGCGCAGAGTTGCCGCCGGAGCCTTCAAGCTGGGTCAACGCCGTGGAGACAGTCTCCAAGATCAAGAACACCGGCGATTCAATGGTGTCAAAGATGCTCGGTGACATTCGGGATACTATTCAGGATCAGCACAAGGGTTCAATGGAGGAGTACCGGAAGTCGAGCAGCGCACGCCATACGGTGCTCAAGCAGATGACCCCCTACTGGCGTGAGCTGACACAGACAATGAACAAGGTAGGCAGCACCATGACAGGCCTCCAGGAGCGGGCTCAGGTTATCGATAAGAAGATAGAGGAGTTTGAAAATATTCGCAAGAACTCCGACCGCGCGGCACGAACACTGGCGGCATCGTCCATGACTCAGTTCGTCATCGCCGGTTTTGTCCTCCTCATCGCCATCGGCGGTGCGGCCATCAACTTCAACCTCATCGCTCTCCCCATGTCGGAGATGGTGGGCGGCGGGAGCTACATCGGTCCCTACAAGACATCAAATGTGGCCGCTATGGTAATTATCATGGTAGAGGTAGCAATGGGGCTCTACCTGATGGAGGCGCTGAGGATAACCCATCTCTTCCCT
>JBHHTR010000141.1:0-6062 GCA_046753505.1 Thermodesulfobacteriota bacterium | reverse complement strand
GTGCTAATTGAATGAAAGAGTGAGAGACAGGTTGAAAAGGCACCGAAAAACGGGCTAAAAACTTGACAATAGTTGCCACCTTTGATAGAAATGCAGGTTCAACTTAAACAGCAAGGTATCCTACATAAACTCTAAGCATACTGGAGGTAATGATCTATGTCCAAAAAGATTAACTGGACCAAGACTGACGAGGCGCCAGCGCTGGCAACCTACTCACTACTCCCCATTATCCAGGCATTTACGAAGGGGGCCGGTTTTGAGGTTGAATCCAGGGATATCTCCCTCGCGGGGAGGATCATCGCAAACTTTCCCGACAACCTGACCGAGAGTCAAAGAATACCCGATGAACTGACCGCCCTTGGTGAGCTTGCCAAGAGACCGGAGGCCAATATCATTAAACTGCCGAATATCAGCGCCTCTCTCCCCCAGTTGCAAGCCGCAATCAAGGAGTTGAAGGATAATGGCTACGACCTCCCCGAATACCCTGAGGCTCCCAAAACAGACGCAGAGAAGGAGATCAAGGCTAGGTACGCCAAGGTGCTGGGAAGCGCCGTAAACCCAGTTCTGAGAGAGGGCAACTCCGACCGCAGGGCCGCTGTCGCGGTGAAAGAGTATGCCAAGAAGCATCCCCACAGAATGGGCGCATGGAGCCCAGACTCGAAGACCCATGTCGCAACAATGCGCAGCGGCGACTTCTGTTCCAACGAGAAGTCCACGACAATGGCCGATGCGACAGTGGCGAGGATCGAGTTTGTCGGTAAGGACGGCGCCGTAACCGTTATGAAGGAGACTCTCCCCCTTCTGGCCGGTGAAATTATTGACGCTACTTTTATGAGTAAAAAGGCCCTGGAGGAGTTTTTCGAGGAGCATATCGATGACGCTAAGGAGCGGGGAGTCCTCTTCTCTCTCCACATGAAGGCCACAATGATGAAGATATCAGACCCAAAGATATTCGGTCACTGTGTGAAGGTCTTCTTTAAGGAGGTCATTGAAAAACATGCCGCCACAATCAAGGAGCTTGGCGTTGATTTCAACAACGGTCTGGGCGACCTCTATGCAAAGATGCAGAGCCTTCCTGAAGAGAAGAGGGCGGAGATCGAGGCGGACATTCAGGCAGTCTACAAGAATCGCCCCGATATGGCGATGGTTAACTCTGACAAGGGGATCACAAACCTCCATGTGCCGAGCGATATAATTATCGACGCCTCCATGCCTCCCATGATCCGTGACGGCGGAAAGATGTGGGGCCCTGACGGCAAGCAGCATGATACAAAGGCGGTGATCCCCGACCACAGCTACGCAAGCCTCTATCAGGAAACCATCGAAAATTGCAGAAAGAACGGCGCCCTCGATCCTTCGACGATGGGAACGGTTCCAAACGTGGGTCTCATGGCGCAGAAGGCGGAGGAGTACGGCTCTCACGACAAGACATTTGAAGCGCCCGGTGACGGAACTATCCGCATCGTTGACGGTTCAGGAGAGACGATACACGAACATAGTGTGGAAGAGGGTGATATATGGCGTGCGTGCCAGGCAAAGGACGCACCCATACAGGATTGGGTAAAACTGGCCGTTACCAGGGCAAGGGCAACCGGCGCTCCGGCAATCTTCTGGCTTGATAAGGTCAGGGGCCACGATGCACAGGTTCTCGAAAAGGTAGAGCGATATCTGAAGGAGCACGATACTACTGGCCTCGATATCCGCATCATGCCTGTAGCGGAAGCGGCCAGGCTCTCTGTTGAGAGGATGAGAGATGGGAAAGACACCATCTCGGTGACGGGCAACGTGCTCCGCGACTTCAATACCGATCTCTTCCCCATCCTCGAACTCAATACCAGCGCGAAGATGCTATCCATCGTGCCCCTCATGAACGGCGGCGGTCTCTTTGAGACGGGCGCTGGCGGCTCGGCCCCAAAACATGTCCAGCAGTTTCAGGAGGAGGGTCATCTGAGGTGGGACTCCCTCGGTGAATTCCTGGCCCTTGCGGAATCACTGGAGCACCTAGGCAATACCACCGGCAATGAAAAGGCAAAAATCTTTGCCACAACCCTCGGTCAGGCAAATTGCAAGTTCCTCGACAGCGACAGGTCGCCTTCCCGTAAGTGTGGCGAACTGGATAACCGTGGGAGTCACTTCTATCTCGCCTTATACTGGGCTGAGGCGTTGGCCGCACAGAGCGATGATTCGGCACTTCAGGCCCGTTTCTCCACACTCGCGAAGGAGCTTGGGGAGAATGAGGCAAAGATCGTTGGTGAACTGAACGGCGCCCAGGGCGCGCCAGTCGATATGGGCGGCTACTACCTCCCCGATGAGGAGAAGACGTCTAAGGCAATGCGTCCCAGCGCCACCTTCAACGCGGCGCTGGATGCTATTTCATAAAAGCAGTGGCTTTTTCAGATGGAGATGGCGGACTTTAAATAGGCTAGGTTTTTCAAACTGATTATTTCGGGAGGTTACTGGTATGCAACTAACAGGTTTATTATGGGGCGCCAAGCTCTTACAGAGGGTTGATTTCCCCGTGACCAAGGTTCTTGGTCCAGAGGCAAGTGTTGATGAAATTAAGGAGCTGATCGCAAAGCACGGACAGGTATTTATAAAGCCTATCTTTACCGGCGGCGTCGGAAAAAAGGGGAAGGCGGGTCTCATCGGCAGGGTCTCCGACATCACCACTGCTCTCCAGGAGAAAGAGAGGCTCTACTTTATCAAGCATCAGGTGGGCAACTCTGTCTTCAAGGCCGATGGTGTAACCTTTGAGGCAGGCGTCCCAGCCGACCATGAGGTCTACTTCTCCCTGTCAGAGAGCACAAAGTACCGTGCCCCAATCATGACGATCACCCATCACGGCGGCGTCGATATCGAGGAGCTTCCTCCCGACAAGATCAAAGAGGTTCCCTTCGATCCCCTTACCGGCCTTAAGGCGTACCACGTCTCAAACGCCCTAGAAGAGCTCGGTTCACCGAAGGAGATCATCAGCCCCCTCGTCCAGAATTTGCCGAAGCTCTGGACCCTCTACAACAACTACGGCATGAACGTCCTCGAACTCAACCCCATTCGCATGGGTTTTGGTCCAAAGGGAAGACTGGTGCCCGTTGCCTGCGATTTCAAGGGCTCCTTCGATATAGACGACCCGGCGTGGAAGCGGCTCGACCTGCCGCCTCACCTCTTTGCCTCGGACTACTCCGAATTTGAGCAGGAGATCAACCAGTTGCGGACCTATCAAGGACAGAGCGACGTTTTTGTCATTAACGACGAGGGTTCAATTGCGGCCCTTACATTTGGCGGCGGGGCGAACGCTCTCGTGACGGAGCTTCTTGGTGATAAGGGCTCCATCTCTTCCGACTTCGGCGGCAATCCGCCATACGTGAAGATGAAAGATATCTCCCAGATTGTCTACAAGTACTGGCTAGGCCAATCGAATGTCCTCTTTATCATCGGCGGCAAGGCCAACAATACCGATATCTTTGAGACATTCAGGGCAATGGCCGACGCCCTCAAGTGGTACTTCCAGACCTACGGGCCCAAGCCTATCTATGTTGTTGTAGGCCGTGGAGGGCCAAACCTCATCAAGGGGATGTCGTACATGAAGGATACGCTCGAGTTCCTTGGGCTTCCGTACCGCTTCTTTGGCCACGACAGCGCCATGTCCGAGGTTGTGAATTACGCCCTCAGCGCCGATAAGTGGATGGAGGAAGAGGGGAAGAAGGTGGTAGCAGAGATGATGGGCATTTAATAGCTCTCTCTGCCATGTTTGTCTCTACTCGTAATTAATAAAATAGTATCTCAAACTTTCACTATTAAGGAGCGCTCTTATGCATAAGGTTGGTGTGAAGAAATTTCCCTACTATGTTGGTATCAACTCGCTTAAAGAGATCGCGACCAGGGACGACCGGGTCTGCGTCTTAAATATCCTCGGGAACGAAAGCCGGACGGTTACGCCTACGAGCCATGAGTACTCTGGAGGGAATGTCGTCTTCGGGACTGGACCGGGGAGGTCGGGCCAGTCACTTTCAACAAAGATTGGCAAGATACCTGTCTACAACTCTATCAAGGAGGGGATAGCGGCGGGGCATAAATTTAATACCGCTGTCATATACCTGCCTCCGGCAGGAGTGAAGGACGGCGTAGCCGAGGCGGTCCACCAGAATCCCGACCTGAAGAAGGTCATCATCCTGACCGAAAAGGTATCGGTAAAGGATTCCAGGGTTATACGTGCCATCTGCCAGGCAAATGGCATCGATGTTTTTGGCGGAAACTGTCTTGGTGTTGCCGACGCCTGGAATAAGGTGAGGATCGGCGGGGCTCTCGGCGGAAGCAAGCCCGACGAGTCCCTGGCAAAGGGTACTATCGCCCTCTTCTCCAACTCAGGAAACTTTACGACCACCATCGCCGTCTATCTCCTCACCCAGGGGTGGGGCACAACAACATCCGTATCAAGCGGAAAGGACGTCTATATCCACTTCAGCGCCCAGGAGTTTTTTAACGCCCTCGATCACGACGACAGGAGCAAAGGTGCCGTCATATATCTCGAACCTGGCGGCTACTATGAGCACGGCCTTGAGATAAACAAGCCGACAGTCGCCTGTGTCGTGGGTCGCTGGAAGGCGAAGCTGACGAAGGCGTGCGGACATGCCGGCTCCCTTGCCGGTTCCGGCGACGACGCGGCGGCAAAAGAGCAGTGGTGTATGGACTACTTCGGCGTTGACTCTATCTACACCCCGGAAAACCCCGTCGTATCGAAAAAGGGCGCCGTAGTGACCAATATTGCCCACATACCGGAGGCTATGACTAAGGTAATGGCACTCAACGGAATGAAACCCGACTTCGAGCCCAAGGGTAACCTCTCCCTCAAGCCGTGGTTCGCCAACAACCAGGGAATTAAGCTGCCCAAGGAGCTAGATATCCCCACTGTTGAGGCTGTTGAACCTTACAATGAACAGATTGAGGCCATCAGCAAACAGGTCGGCGCTCACTTCCCCAGGCAGACCTTGAAGGACGCCAGCGGCGCCTCCATGATGGACCCAAAGACACAGGTGACAAAGGTCCACAAGCTCTCCATTCTCGATGCGTCGAAGCGCTCCTTCGAGGAGAACCTTGTCTTCTCGCTGCTCAAGGAGTACCCCGATACAGACGGGAGGGCTCTTTCTAATATCGCGCTCAACGCCTTCACCAACATGAACGGCGACCCGGCTCTGGAGGCGGCCAATGCCGCAAGAGAGGCGGAGAGTTCACCAAACTCTATCCTCTCCGCATCGGTCTCGATCCTTGGCAAGGGCAGGGTGAAGGCCGCAAAGGCAGCGGCAACCCTTTTCGTTGACCTCTTCCAGCACTCCGGCCTTGAGAGTGGTGGAGATACCATCGATTATAAGGAAATTATTGCCGGGCTCACCGATGAGCAGAGGGCCTCTCTTACGGCTGGTGATGACGATTCACTCGCCGCCGAGATAGGAGGAGCCATCAAGAAGGGGACATCACTCTTTGTGGACTTCTGCACCGAGGCCACTGGCGGAAAGCCGTCGTCCGACGCTTTTCTGGCAGCCATCTGGACGAGTCTTGGCTGGGGCGGCTTTATCAAGAAGAAGATATCGAGGACAACCCTCATATCCCTCCCGTGGTACTCGAAGATATTCTCCACCTTTGTAGGCACCAGTGTGGCTGAGAAGTCACACACAGCCGACAGCTTCTGCGGCGTAAAGAACAGTGAGTTAATTAAATCGTGGAGCTTCACCGAGACGGCCTTCCTGGCCCTCGTTGGCCGGAGACCGTCGGAGAGCGAGCTTTTCGAGTTCTCCATGCTCCTCGGCCTCATCATCTCCAATGGCCCAGGCACCATCTCCGCCCAGGGATCGAAGGGGGGCGTCAGCGCCGATGGTCCAGAGGATCCCGGCAGAGTCCAGATAAACAAGGCCTTTGTCGGCTTCCTCACCCATACCGGTTTTGCCCACGGTGGTAACGGTTACGAGGCGGTAGCCTTTCTCATCGACCAGTTCAGAGAGAAGAGGGTGAAGGATCCGGCAGACAAGGGGCACGGCCTCGACCTGAGCGCCATTGCTGAGGCCTATGCC
>JBHHTR010000140.1:0-6159 GCA_046753505.1 Thermodesulfobacteriota bacterium | reverse complement strand
ATGTATCGCCATTTTCAGTGGCGGCAAGGCACTGAAAATGTGAGAAAAATAAAATCGCACTTTTATTTTTCGTCCTCTGAATATTCATGGACAAATTTTTCAGAGGTTCCTTAAGATAGATAGTCATTACATCCCCACTCGTGCGCCCTTCAACCTGTAGACATAGGCAAGAACCTCCGCCACCGTCTTGTAGAGATCGGCAGGTATCTCCATCCCCAGGTCAACAGTTTTCCAGAGAGCCCTGGCGAGGGGCTTGTTCTCCATAGTAGGAACTCCGTTCTCCCTGGCGATCTCCCTTATCCTCTGCGCCACAAGCCCCCTCCCCTTTGCCACTACAACAGGCGCTCTCATTGTCCCCTGTTCATACTTGATGGCAATGGCGAGGTGGGTCGGGTTTGTGATAACTACTGTCGCCTCCGGCACATCCTGCATCATCCTCCGCCGCGCTATCTCTCTCTGGAGAGAGCGGATCCTCGACTTTACAAAGGGCTGCCCCTCTGTCTCCTTGTTCTCCTCCTTAACCTCATGTTTGCTCATCTTCAACCCCCTCTCGTGCTCCCACCTCTGATAGATGAAGTCTACAAGGGCCAGAAAGATGAGGAGCCATGAGGTCTTCAAGAGAACCTTGAAGGCAGATGAGCCAAACTGGGAGAGGATAGCCGCCGTATCCATGTCGACAAGTTGACCGAGCTTTCCCATCTCTCCACTGATGGCGCTATAGGCCATATATCCGATAACAGCCATCTTGAAGAGACTCTTTATGAGTTCGGAGAGGGCAGTCAGGGCAAAGAGTTTTTTGATCCCCTCCAGTGGATTCAGCCTTGATAGCTTTGGAACCAGCGGTTCGGTGGTAAAGAGGAGCCCCACCTGCATGATATTTGCCAGTGCGCCAACAGCAGGAAGGATCAAGAGAGGGAGAAGGATATAACCGGTATCGATGAGGAGTCTCCGGAAAAAGAGGGGGAAACTATCGTGGCTCAACTGGATAGTGCTGCTCTCCATGAGAAGACGGCCCATCATCTCTTTTGTTGCGGCCACCATTGACGGGGCAAAAACGGAGAAGAGGAGGAGGGAGGAGATGAGTATAACGACACTTCCTATCTCCTTGCTCTTACCTACCTGCCCCTTCTTGCGCGCATCATCACGTCGCCTGGGGGTTGCTTGTTCAGTTTTATCAGCTTTGTCCTGATCGCCAGCCATCTGCCCTACCTCACGCCACTGCGTGCAAGATCAATCACACTGAATGTAAGCTCTCCATAGACTTTTTCAATCAGTTCCATTGCAAAGGGGAGAGTCATGCCGATTATTACAAGGCCGAGGGCAATAGTGATTGGAAAGCCCACGACAAATATATTCAGTTGAGGCACCGTCCTGGCCAGCACGCCCATGGCGATATTTGCCAGAAGGATAGCCACCATTACAGGCGCCGCCAGCTTTACGGCGATAGCAAAGATATTTCCTGCCATCAGAAAGAGTCCCTCCACAACCACCTTGTTGAGGGAGAAGGTATATGGCGCGATATGGACGAAGCTCTCTTTTATTGCCGAAAGAAATACTAAATGGATATTGAGGGTGAAAAAGAGGAGGATGGCGAGAAGGTTGTAAAACTGGGCCACCACGGAGAGCTGACTGTTTGTCTGAGGATCAAGAACATTGGCCACGGCAAAGCCCATCTGCATTCCCGTCATCTGCCCCGCCATCTCGAAGGCGCTGAAGACCAACCGCGAGGTAAAACCGATAGCTACTCCTATGCCAACCTCACGGAGGATGCCGATTGCCATATCTATCCCATTGGCAGGGAGTGGGATAATGCCTACCGTCGGCGTCACAATTATTGAGATCACGAGGGCCAGCCCGATCTTCAGCTGGGCAGGCAGGTTGCTCCCTCCGAAGAAGGGGGCCACCACCAGCATGGATACCACCCTGACGAATACAAAGAAAAAACTCTCAAAATTTCCAAAAAGTGTATCAACAGCCATGATTGCACCATATCTTCATGATTATTATTTCCTATATACTGCCTATATGTTGCCTATATGTTGAAAGATACCCTTTGTAAAATCCATCATCATCCCCAGCATCCAGTGGGAGAGGAAGAGAAGAGAGATGAATACAGCAACGATCTTTGGAATGAAGGTGAGCGTCATCTCCTGAACCTGCGTAACAGACTGAAAGATACTGACCAGCAGACCGACAACGAGGGCCACCCCGAGAAGGGGAAGGCTCACGATGAGGAGCACCTTGATCGCCTCCTGACCAAGGGTAAGGACAAAGTCGGTAGTCATAAGTGAACCCCCCCGACCATGGAACCTACTAGAAGGTTCCAGCCGTCTACAAGGACAAAAAGCATCAGTTTGAACGGAAGCGATATGAGTATGGGGGGGAGCATCATCATCCCCATCGACATGAGAACGCTGGCAACAACCATATCAATCAGGAGAAAGGGGATAAATATGATAAAACCGACCTGGAAGGCGGTCTTGAGCTCGCTCGTAATAAAGGCCGGTATGACGACCCGTGTCGGCACCTCATCACGGCTCTTCGGTTGCTCCATTCCCGACATCCCGGCAAAGAGGGCAATCTCCTTTTCACCTGTCTGCTTGAACATAAACGCTCTGAACGGTTCGAGTCCCATGGTAACGGCCTCCTTATAATCGACCTCCTGGTTGAGATAGGGCGCAACGCCTTTGACATAGGCCTGGTTAAGGACAGGTGACATGACAAAGAAGGTTAAGAAGAGGGAGAGGCCGAGGATAACCTGGTTCGGCGGCGACTGTTGCAGCCCCATAGCGTGTCTTAGAAGGGAGAGGACGATGATGAACCTGGTAAATGAGGTCATCATGAGCAGCACTGCGGGAATGAGGGTCAGCGCCGTCAGGAGGAGAACAATCTGGATCGTTGTGGCAACGCCGCCCTCGCCGCCTAACTGTGAAGAGAGATCGCCAATGGCAGGCAATGTATCCACCCCATAAACATATGAGGGGTGAATCAATACAATAAGCGCCAGACCTGTCCACCAACTCCTCTTCATCACTCTATCCCTTTTTCAAAAGTTCCTTTAATCCGAATGAGTAACGTCCGCCGCCCCGGCGGATAGCCTTCTTGACAGCCCCACCCCGGCCAACCTCATCGGCGCTCTTGAGTCTCTCAACCGCCGCATGGTCTTCAACCTTAGAGAGGCAGGTAATCGTGTCGCCGGTGACGCCAATAACAAGAAAATTATCGGCCACATTCACAACTGCAATAAATTTCCTCGGCCCGATAGGAGTTGAGGTGACCACCTTTACGAGATCGCCACCCCCTCTCGACCCGCCCCCCAGCACTCTGCTGTAGAGATAGGAACAGAACCATATGAGAACAATTATAATAAAGAGGCCGCCTGTCATCTTTCCAAAAATATCCATGTCTCTACACCACTCCTCCGCCTTGTGCCACGCTATTTGCTGAGGTCCTTAATCCTGTCAAGATGGTTTATGATGTCTGTCAAACGGATGCCGTATTTCTCATTTACTACGACCACCTCACCGCGAGCTACGAGTCTGTTATTGACAAGTATCTCCATCGGTTCACCTGCTACCTTGTCAAGTTCAACAACAGAGCCCTGTCCCAGTTGGAGGAGTTCATTGATCACCATCCTTGTATGCCCCAGTTCGACAGAGAGGGTCACCGGGATATCGAGGATGCGCTCTATTCCGTTCTCTCCAGCCTCCCCTCCCCGTGTATCCTGCAACTCGTTAAACTCGGGAGATATGACATTGTCTGGCATGCTCTTTTCGCCACTCTCCGGCGGCGTCTGCTGGGTGCTCTGTCCCTCACTCTTTGCCATGAATAAACACCTTCCTTCCTGCTTGTTAGGAAACCTCTGAATAATTCATCCGTAGTATCTCAGAAGGTATGAATAGCAGACCTTCCTTAAGATTCGTCGATCAACTTGACAGCGTAGGCCCCCTCAGACAGACCTGGGCTTCCCCTGTATTTCTGAACGCCCTCGATAAGAACCTCCACAAAATGTGGCCCCCTCTCACTGAACTGGACAACGTCTCCCACCTCAAGGTTATTAAAGTCCTGTATTGGAATAGTAGCCCTTCCCATTACGCAATTCACCGCAACGGATGCCTGTAGTATCTCCTCCTCAAAACGCTTGAGCCACCGCTTGTCTACCTCCATCCTGTCGGTCTGATAACTCGCATAGAGCTTCTCCTTGATTGGTTCAATATTGGAATAGGGGTAGCAGATGCTCATCGTAGAGGTTTTGTCATCCATATCAATCTTGAAGGTTGCGACAATGACGACCTCTGTTGGCACTACAATATTTGCAAACTGGGGATTGACTTCAGAGCGGTTGTATACAAAATCCACCTCTTGGACAGGCTTCCATGACTTCTGCATGTCGGCAAAGGTTATATCGGTCAGCTTCCTGATGATCCTGTTCTCGATACTTGTAAAATCCCTCCCCTCAACACGGGTGTGATACTTTCCTCCGCCGCCGAAATAGTTGTCAACGAGAAGGAAGATCAGACCTGCATCGAAGCAGACCAGGTTGAGGCCACGGAGTGGTTTTACCTGAAAAACATTGAGGCTGGCCGGGAGGGGGATATTTTTTAGATACTCGCCAAATTTGACCATTCGTAACCCCTCTACGGTTACGTCCGGAACCTTTCTGGTAAGATTAAACATGGAGATTCTGAAGAGCCTGATGAAGCGCTCGTTGATGATCTCCATGGTAGCCATTCGGCCTCTGACCACCTTCTCCTGACTGGTCAGGTTATAGTCCCTTACCTCGCCTGAATCCTCTTCCTCGACAGGGTTGGTATCAATAGCCCCGTTAGATACGCCCTGCATGAGAGCATCAACTTCATCCTGACTCAGTACCTTATCAGCCACCGCGCACCTCTACTGAATAACAAATTGAGTAAAATAGACCCCTTTGATCTCAGCCTCTCCCATAACCTGACTGATTCGTGCCGCAATCTCATCACGCAACAGATACTTCCCCTCAACAGTACCTACAGCTGAATAGGTTTTACTGGTGAGGAGTATGATTATAGAGTCCCGTATCTGTGGCGTTTTACTCTTGACCTCCTCCTCTGATACCCCTCCCATTTCAAGTTGAAGGGTAAGCTTCAGATACCGTGTTCCCGTATTATCCTGGAGGTTGACAATAAATGGATCTAGCTGAACCATAGTGACTTGCGCCAACTTCGCTTCAAGTTCAACCGCAGCCGCCTCTTCCTCGGCGTCGACCGTAGCGGTCGCGCTGTCAGCACCGCCAAACTTCTGAAATGCAAAAAAACCGCCTCCACCCAGGACGATAAGCAGTACCGCAGCCATGATAATCAGCTTTTTCTTCGATTTTTTGCCCTCTACAGGAGCGCCTTCATCCTTCTTTTTTTCATCGTCCGCCATGTTACCCCTCCCTCTTCCTGAGATGTTATGTTCAAGTCAACAGAGACTCTGAGGAGGTAAAATGCAACTAACGTGCCAATATATTCCTGGCTATGAAGGATCGGAATTTGTTGAATTTTTGCTCTGTTAAGTCTGTTCGGGTGGATGGTTTGAGGTGGAAAATGTCAAAGAGGTAAGAAGGATGTCAGTGCCATGACAGGAGATGGAGCGAGGGAACGGGATTGATGGGTGGGGAGGGGTGAGCTGACCGCCCACCCCATTTATCCCACACTCTATTGTTTACTACCGTTTCAGATTTACAAGCTCAACCAGTATCTCATCGGTTGTTGTAATGATCCGCGAATTTGCCTGAAATCCCCTCTGGGCGGCGATCATCTTGACAAACTCCTCTGCAATATCAACAGTTGAAAGCTCCAGAGCGTTTGAGTGGATACTGCCTCTCCCTGAACTTTCAGGAGCGCCTACGAGGGAGACGCCTGAATCGGTCGATTCGGCAAAGAGGTTTTTACCCATAGAGGTCAGGGATGTAGGGTTGGCAAAGGTGGCGAGCACCACCTGCCCCAATGCCCTTGTCCTCCCGTTGGAAAAGACGCCCGTCAGGATGCCGCTCGCGTCTACCGCTATCGACTGGAGACTGCCCGATGCATAGCCGTCTTGCTGCTGATTGAAGATGGCAAAGGCCTGGCCGTACTGTGTCACGCCGTCAAGTCCGGTTCCACCAGCCGTAATGTTGTTGCCAAAGTCGAAGGCGAT
>JBHHTR010000139.1:0-6175 GCA_046753505.1 Thermodesulfobacteriota bacterium | reverse complement strand
GTGACCGCAGAGACACGATTAGTGATTTCACATTGGGGTTGCTGGGGTGCACCCGCATACAAGCCGTGCCATTTTGAGCGCAACCTGAGCATGTATGTTGACGGGGACGTTAGAGCGTGGTCCGGGTTGTATGGCAATTCGGTACCGATTCGTGACCTTGTAAGATACGCAAAGGATGATCGTACCGTGTTTGGTGGCTAACAACAAAAAAGGAGAGCGCCATGGATGGTGTGGTTAAGAATATTACCGCATCAAGAAGCCAAAATCTGTCAAGAGAAATTAAAAGATGGAAAGAGGATATTTGGGAGGATTGTAAAATGGGCATTAAAGAAACATACAAGGTTATGCCAATCAAAAAAGAAGAAACCTATGATTGGCTATTAAATAAGCATTATGCCAAAAGAATACCTAATATAGAACGTGCATTTGGCCTATATAATGAAAGTACCCTTTTGGGTATTTGCACTTTTGGTACGCCACCCAAATCTATGAATAATGGTGAGAGCATATTTAATGAATATCGAGTGAAAACGTTTGAATTAAATAGACTTGTTATGATGGAAGGGCTTGCCAAGAACACACTAAGTTTTTTTGTATCGCAATGCTTAGGCTGCTTGCCAACACCTTGTTGTATTGTATCTTACGCTGACTTCACATTTGGTCATAACGGATATATATATCAAGCAACTAATTGGCTTTATATTGGTCTCAATCAAATACATGAGAGGGAATGGTTTATCAATGGTAAAGAGATACATCCAAGAACTCTATCAAGCATGGGTTTAACATCAGCAAAGAAAAAAATTGAATACGGATTGACTTGTGGGGAATATACTAAAAAACATAGATATCTTATGTTGTTGGGCAACTCTAAGGAAAAAAAGGAAATGAGGGCTGACTTGTTGTATAAAGTAATACCATATCCTAAAGGTGATAATCAACGGTATGACGCAAGCTATAAACCACAAATACAGGGAGTATTATTCACATGAACTACAAAAAGGAATTACATATATTAAATCTCGGTGCTGGCGTGCAATCCACCGCAGTGTATCTAATGCTGAAAGATAAATTGGATTATGCTATATTTGCCGACACAGGTGCAGAGCCGCCAGCCGTGTATGAACACTTGAAGTGGTTGCAATCGTTAGGCGGTGCGGAGATTATCGTTAGGTCTGGAGGGAATTTGGAAGAAGACCTGAAGAGGGGAGAGAGCATAATTGGCCAACGATTTGCTTCTATACCTGCCTTCACGCTGAAGGAAGGTGATGACATACGGAAAAAAGGTATCACAAGGCGACAATGCACACGAGATTACAAGATATGTGTAATTGAAAAGACCATTCGCCGAGAGATATTGGGGTTGAAGCCACGAGCAAGAGTTCCAAAGAACGTAATGATATATCAATACTATGGAATATCTCTGGATGAGGCGAGAAGAGCAAGAAGTATACGGAATAACAATCAGGACAAGAAGTGGACTAACCCTCGCTTTCCCTTGTTGCCAGAGGATTTGTTATCATTCATGGACAAACCACAGTTTGATCTGAATCCCATAGGTATTCAGACACGACGGGAGTGTATCGAATATCTTAAGAAGGTAGTCCCGCACGAAGTACCACGATCCGCCTGTGTGTTCTGTCCATACCACGATAACAACGAATGGCTGAGAATGAAGAACGAAGATGTCGCTTCATGGAACAGGGCCGTTGAAATAGACAAGACATTGAGAATACCTGGGCGTATTATCAACCGCAATCTAACAGCCAAGCTCTACCTCCATAAGTCATGTAAGCCGTTGTCGGAGATAGATTTCGAAAGTTTGGCAAAGGTGCCGCAGATGCCGCAATTTGCCCAAGAGTGTGAGGGTATGTGTGGAGTATAATATGGACTACAAACTTGTACTAGTCGAACATATCCATGAATGGGAAGAGAAAGGTTGGGAGCTTGTCAGTCAGAAGGTTCACCTGTCAATCGGAGGGTGGGCAAGTGCGTGGATGAAGAGGCGTCCATATGGCGAAAAAAGAAGGAGAAAGGAGCAGACATGATAAAAATTGTTAAATGCAAATGTGGAGTTAAAAGGGAGGTTCCGATGAACATATCTACCGAGCACATGACCTGTACAGATTGTGGTAGGACGGGGCAGTGGGAGGACACAGCGGGAAAAACGGGGGGAGAAGGAGGTGATTTCGTATGATTAGCGGCCTAGACGAATACCAAGCGAAAGCGGCCAAGTTCGCAGTCTACCTCGACCCACACTATCCCTATTACGGGCTGATGGAGGAGGTCGGGGAGTTGATGAGCTTGAGAGCCAAAGAGCTACGAGGCGACAAGGCAGATTACAGCCGCGAAAGGATTCAGAAGGAACTTGGCGATATCCTTTGGAACCTGGCTCTGATTGCATATGACAAGGGGTATGGCCTGTCAGAGATTGCCGACATAAACCTCGCCAAACTTGATAGCAGGTTGGCAAGAGGGGAGATTAGAGGCGAGGGGGACGAGCGATGAAATTTGGCGTCTCCAACTTGGCGTCATCCCCAACAAGCGGAAGGTGTCGTATGACACAGTAATATCTAACAAGAGGAGGAAGAAATGACAGGTGTAAACAAGGCTATAGTCTTAGGGCATTTAGGTGGCGACCCAGAGGTCAGGTACTTAGCGTCAGGAGCGTGTGTGTGTAACTTCTCGGTTGCGACGTCCGAGAGGTTCAAGGACAAGGACGGAGACCTGCAGGAGAAAACCGAGTGGCACAAAATCTCAGCTTTTGGAAAACTTGCCGAGGTCTGCGGTGAATATCTCAAAAAAGGCTCTCAGGTCTATGTTGAGGGGAAAATAGAAACCAGATCTTGGGAGGACCAAGATGGGAATAAGAGGTTCGCTACTGGGATTGTCTGTAAAACGATGCAGATGCTCGGGCGAGGGGGCAAGAAGGGGGGCGGAGAGTCTGGAAATCGGGAGGGGCATCCGCTTCACGGAACAGACTTTGAAGACGATATCCCGCTCTGACGTCTGACTATTTTTTACATCAATGGATTTTCATAAACTTTTAGGAGCGGAGAAGCCGTGAGGATAATAGTTAAGGAGTGGATAGGAGATTTTTGTACCTATATTGACCATGAGGAGGTTTGGACCCATGCCACTAACTGAGTTTATTTGTCCAGATAATGTCCGCATCAAGATCGGAGACTGCCTTGAGGAGGGGGGGTGCCGTATGGGAGATAGGTGCGCTACGAGGTCTTATCTTAGGATGGCTGGGGCTGACAGGCCGTGGACAGGGAGACCTAGCACCACTCAGCTAATCGGCGGAACGATGTTGGCCTTCCTCAAGATCACGAAGGACTATGCGACAGCGCCGGACAGCAGGGCTTTTATGGTCACAGGCACGAGAGGGCACGCTGTGCTTGAGTCCAACGATGACAACTTGTCTTTACTTGAAGAGAGGTTTCACGATAAAGACGATGACGTCACCGGTATTGCAGATGTTTTAGAAGTGGAAGATGGGGTTATAACATTAGTGGATTCCAAGTGCTCTGGCAGTTTTAAGGTGGCCAAAGCCCTGGGTTTCACTACAGTGAAAGAACCTACTGGAGAGTTTTATAAGAGCGGGAAGAGAAAGGGGGAGGAGAAGACACGCAATATTTTAAAGAGAGATATGAGTGCGGTTGACCGGCGTGAATGGGAGCTTCAGCTCAACAAATATCGAATGGCCTTTGAGCGGCGGGGTTTTAAGGCTGACCGGCTTAAGATAATGTGTGTGGTAAGAGATGGCGGAACCTACATCGCCAGACAGCGCGGTGTCTTCAGGAATATCTACTATTTTAACATAGATATCCTGTCGGACACTGAGGTCAACGAATACTTCGGCAAGAAAAAAGAGGCTCTGCTCACGGCTTTAGAGAGAGGGCACCAAGACGACGTATGCACAAGTGAGGAAAATTGGGACGGACTTCGCTGCCAATCATATTGCGATGTGGCAGAATATTGCAAATACGGGAAGTATTTGCTCAAAGAAAGAGAGGAGAGCGACGTGATTAAAGGGTTATCAGAGATCAGGAGACTACCAAGACTTGGGTCAATAAGGCTCGGCATCAAAAAGAAAACCAAAAGTGGAAAGGAGTACCCTGCAGAGATAGACTATTTCCGCCTTGACCCATCAACTCCGTCAGAGTTGGAGAATGAAAAGCTGGTCCAAGAGTTCGAGACACTATTTGGGAAGAAGCCAAAGAGCATCGACATAATGTTCCCTGTTCCAGACCCAGAGATTTTCTTTAAGCAGGACTATAAGAGGTATGGCAGTGGCACGTCCCTGAAATGTAAGGGGGACGGGGAGTTTGCCTCGTGTGCCATTGCTGAGTATGCGGAGGGGCTTGAGATTGTCGGGGAAGACGAGATGGGGATGACGAAAGTTAGGTGCGACGGCAGGGAGTGTCCTTACTACAAGAAAAAAGCATGTTCAGAGGTTGGGATTTTGCAGGTGCTTATCCCAGACCTGCCGGGGGCTGGCGTTTGGCAGATAGCAACCGGTAGCTTCCATTCTATTGTATCCCTCAATTCTTCCATTGCCCACGTCAAAGCAATTTGTGGCAGAGTCAATATGATTCCTTTGAAGCTCGAAAGAGTTCCCCAAGAAACTACATATGAGGGCAAGAAGGCCACGCACTACATATTGAGGATCAACCAGAGCATGCGCCTGTCCGACATGCAGAAGTTCGCACAGATAGAACCTACGAAGGCCCTGTTATCCCTCCCTGAGGTGGAGCCTGAGTCTTCTGATCTCCTATTTAGAGAAAATGCAGTAATCGACATCGAGCCGGAAAAGGAGGATGTGGAGACTGAGAAGAAGAGTGAAGAACCCACCCCAGAGCCGACGGCGGAAGAGCCTGCGGCGGAGGCTCCACGCAAGAGCGAGCCAGAGGGCGATAGCAATGAGCCGATTTCGCCACTTCAAAAAAGGGCAATTGAGAAGGGGCTTGCTAGGAAGAAATTGATGCCAGACGATTATCTTGAGTGGATAGCATATAACGCTAAGATTAAGGTCTCTTCTATTGATAATCTAACCAAAACTCAGGCGGCTAAGGTCATCGTCACAATAAATAAAAGGAGGTGAAGTAGTGAAGAAGATCCAATTGTCACAGAGTAGGGTCGCTCTGGTTGATGACGAAGACTACGACAGGATGGCACGGTGGAAGTGGAGCTTCAGGGCTAATAGCAGGACTGGCAGTGGGTGCGCTGTCAGGAATGTTCCTGGGGAGAAGAGGTCTCAAGTCTTGATGCATCGGGAAATACTCAACGCCAAAGGATGGTGGAGTGTTGACCATATTAATAAGGACGGCACCGACAATCGGCGGGAGAACCTGAGAGTCTGTTCTAAAGCCGACGCATTGCATGGTGCAGGGCTTGGAAAGGCGAATACCTCTGGATACAAAGGGGTTAGCTTTGTTCAAAAGCGGAAAATGTGGCTTGCACAGATATGTCACGAAGGCAAAAGAATACACCTGGGCTGGCATGCTAACGCAGAGAGTGCGGCGTCTGCATACAATAGGGCAGCCCGAAGCTATTTTGGAGACTTCGCCTACCTTAATAAAGATGATAGTGGTGAAGCTATCTAGCGAGAGAGGAGGTTAGTATGGAAAAGAGAGTTAAGCCAATCCAATGTAGCCGGTGCGGTTCGAGGGATGTGTGGGCACCGCTAAACGAGTCGGAAATTGAAATGAAGTGCATGATTTGTGGCTACATATTGGACAAGCCTATTGCGACAAGCGGTAGCGAAAAAAATGCCAAGGGGCCGGATTGGGGGTGTGAGCTTTGAGGTGGTTCAAGCATTTTTCAGACTCCCTTGATGACCCATTTATACAGGATCTTATGGACAAATTCTCCCATCAAGGCTATGTTGCATTCTTTGGTTTGATAGAGATAATTGCGAAAGAAAATGGATCTAAATTAACAGGCAATCTGTCTATTTCACCGTCGTATCTCAAGAGAAAAACAAGGATAAGCACCGCGAAGCTAGACAAGATATTTTCGTTTTGTCACGACAAAAAAAGGTTTGTTTTTAACAAAAGTTCAACAAAAGTTGAACAAAAGTTCAACAAAAGTTCAACAAAAGTTGAACAAAAGTTCAACAAAAGTTCAACAAAAGTTCAACAAAAGTTCAACAAAAGTTCAACAAAAGTTC
>JBHHTR010000138.1:0-6285 GCA_046753505.1 Thermodesulfobacteriota bacterium | reverse complement strand
GCGAGCCATAGGGGAAAGGTGCCAGCGTAGTGCTCAATGAGGCAACCGAAGAAACGCTCCAGGGAGCCCATGAGGGCCCGGTGGATCATTATCGGCTGCTGATGAGTGCCGTCACTCTCCCGATAGGTCACATCGAAACGCTCTGGGAGGTTAAAATCGACCTGAATCGTCGAACACTGCCACGACCTGCCGAGAGAGTCCTTGATCTTGATGTCTATCTTGGGGCCGTAAAAGACCCCCTCGCCGGGATCAACGGCAAAACCCTCTGCCCTCTTTTCCAGGGCGCTCCGTAGCGTTCCCTCGGCCTTTTCCCAGTTATCGAGGCTACCGACATACTTCTCCGGTCGTGTGCTCAGGAAAATATCGAACTCATTAAAGCCAAAACTCCGCAATATGTAAAGGGTAAAATCAAGGATGGTCTCAATTTCACCCTCCAACTGGTCGAGACGGCAGAAGATATGAGCGTCGTCCTGTGTGAATCCCCTCACCCTCAAGAGACCGTGGAGAACTCCGGATCGCTCATAACGGTAGACTGTGCCCAGCTCCGCGTACCGTATCGGAAGCTCCCGGTAGCTCCTCACGTGGCTCTGAAAGATTTTGATATGGAAGGGGCAGTTCATCGGCTTGGCAACATACTCCTGACCGTCCAGATCCATAGGAGAAAACATATTCTCACGGTAGAAGTCGAGGTGACCGCTCTTGCCCCAGAGATCGATCTTTGCCACATGGGGGCTGTAGAGCATATGATAGCCGCTCTTCAGGTGCTCGCCCTTCCAGAAATCCTCGATGAGTCCCCTAATCATGGCCCCTTTCGGATGCCAGAGGACAAGACCTGGGCCTATATCGTCGTCGATGGAGAAGAGGTCAAGCTCCCTGCCGAGCCTCCTGTGATCGCGCCGCTTTGCCTCCTCAAGCATTTCGAGATGGGCCTTGAGGGCCTCCTTTGCAGGAAAGGCGGTGCCGTATATGCGGCAGAGCATCTTGTTCTTCTCGCTACCTCTCCAGTAGGCCCCCGCCGTGCCGGTAAGCTTGAACGCCTTGATCCAACCCGTTGAGGGGAGGTGAGGTCCCCTGCAAAGATCGAAGAAATCGCCCTGACGGTAGATGGAGATCGTCTCGTCAGAAAGCTCTCTTATCAGCTCATCCTTATATATTTCACCAAGGTCGCCGTAGGTTTTTAAGATCTCTTCCCTGCCCATCTCCTCTCTCACAATGGGGAGCTTACGCTTGATGATCTCCTTCATCCTCTTCTCGATAGCCTTCAGGTCGTCGGGGGTAAAGGGGTTGGGCGTATCAAAATCGTAGTAGAAGCCGTCCTTGATTGTGGGACCGATGGCCAGCTTTGTGGCGGGGAAGAGCTCCTTCACCGCTTGGGCCATGACGTGAGAGGTCGTGTGACGGATGATCTCGATGCCCTCTGTGGAGTCGATAGTGACGGGCTCTACCGTGAGGTTGCTGTCACCGTCAACAAGGGCATTCAGATCTACCAGAGCGCCATTAACCCTCGCGGCAACAACACGCCTCCGGTCAAAATCAGGCAACCCCTCTAGCGCCTCACGGGCCGTCATCCCATCCCGGCGGCCCTCTTCACTCCCATCGGAGTGGCTTATGGAACCTGTCTCGCTCATTATTATCCTGTCATCTCTCCAATACAAATAAAGGCATCACATCTTCTCAGCTTCCAAGACGGTGACGCCTCAACTCAAGATAAAGATTATCCTACAAACAACGGAAGTCAACGTTCGTCATTATCATAAAAAAATGGTAGGCACGGGCGGTTTCGAACCGCCGACTTCTACCGTGTCAAGGTAGCGCTCTCCCACTGAGCTACGCGCCTGTAATCATTCCACCTCAGATAGAAAAAAAGCCCCAAATCCGACATAAGGTCAACCGATCTCTGACTGTTGACCGTAGGAGATTCTGGAAGCTGTATGGAATTCTATCATAAAAGAGCAGTGTGTCAAGGACATTATCGAATGATTACAGAAGGATATCGTGACAGCAATGAAGAAAGCTCGCCCCCTCACGCAAGGGTGTGTTCCTGCGGCTCTTGAGCTTTTCCTCCACACGGAAAGGCAAATTGTCCTCCCCTCTCACTTGCAGAGAGTGGGGCGGCAATTTTTTTATTCTCACAGCCCCACACTTACTGCTATACTGCTTGATTAACCGCATGGTGGTTCACCCATAGCAAAAGGATGGTAGCAGCGATATGATTTCGGTCAGCGATATTGGAATGCACTACGGTAGAAAGACCCTCTTTGAAAAGGTCTCTTTTCAGTTAACACCGGGCAAGCGTTACGGCCTGGTAGGGGCAAATGGCTCCGGCAAGAGTACCCTCCTGAACATCCTTGAGGGCAAAATCGAGGCGGAGAGTGGCACTCTCTCAATCCCGTCTGGCTTCCGGCTGGGCACACTCGGCCAGGACCACTTTAAATATGAGAACGAGAGGATAATCGATACCGTCATCATGGGGAAGGCGACACTTTGGAAGGCCCTCCAGGATAAGGAGCGGCTGGCGGAGGAGCCGGAGATTACAGCAGAGATAGGGCATCGCATCGCACACCTCGAGATGGTTGTGGCCGACCATAACGGGTACAACGCGGAGGCAACGGCTGGTGAGATACTTTCCGGTCTCGGCATACCGGCAAAACAGCACCACCTCCCCCTCTCTACCCTCTCCGGCGGTTTCAAGCTCCGCGTCCTGCTGGCCCAATGCCTCTTTAACGAGCCCGATGCGCTTCTCCTCGATGAACCGACAAACCACCTCGACATCATCGCCATCGCCTGGCTTGAGAGCTTTCTCCAGGATTATTCCGGCATCCTCCTCGTCGTTTCACATGACCAGACCTTCCTGAACAACGTGGCGACCCACATCATGGACGTCGATTATGAGGCGGTAAAGATATATCCGGGGAACTACGATCAGTTCCTACAGGCAAAGGCGCTGGAGAGGGAGCAGAAAGAGACGGCCATTGCCCGGCAGGAGAAGAAGAGAGAGGCTATGCAGGCCTTTGTAGATCGTTTCAAAGCCAAGGCGACAAAGGCGCGTCAGGCTGCCAGCAGGGTCAAGCAGATGGACAGGATGGAGACCATCGAGATAAAAAGATCGTCGAGAGTCGCCCCCTCCTTCTCCTTCCCAATTAAACGCCCCTCGGGGAAGACGGTTCTGCGGTTCAATAATATCTCAAAATCGTTCGGCGACAAGGAAGTTCTGAGAGACGTCTCCTTCACCCTGGAGCGGGGAGAAAAGATCGCCGTCATCGGCCCCAACGGGATTGGCAAATCAACCCTCCTGAAGATAGCGGTAGATGCGCTCTCCCCATCCGCTGGAACCGTAGAGCATGGCCATGAGGTCCATAACGGCTACTTCGCCCAGGACCATCATGAAATACTGGCGGGTGAATCTACTCCCTACGAGTGGCTCTACAGCTACGGCCCGTCAGAGACCATCGGAACCATCCGTGGAATGCTGGGAAGGCTTCTCTTTTGCAAAGAGGATGTCCACAAGAAGGTCAGCGCCCTGAGCGGCGGAGAGGCCACCCGTCTCATCTTCGCCCGGCTGATGATTGAAAAACCCAACCTCCTCCTCCTCGATGAGCCTACCAATCACATGGATCTTGAGAGCGTTGACGCCCTGAGCGACGCCCTCACACGTTACGACGGCTCCATACTCTTTGTGAGCCACTATCGTCACTTTGTCCACAAAGTGGCCACGGGGATACTTGCCCTTACCGAGGATGGGTACGACTACTTTCAGGGGAGCTTTCAGGAGTACCTGGAGAGTAAAGGGGAGGACTACCTCCATCGTTTTGGAGGGGTATCGAGAAAGAGCCTGACAGCCGACGCAACAAAGGTGAAGAAAAGCTCCATACCGGCGGTGCTGAACAACAAGAAGAGAAGACACATACAGAAGGACATTACCCGTTATGAAGGCAGATTCACAAAGAGCGAAAAACGCATCTCCGAACTGGAGGAAGAGATCTCGGAGATCGACACCCTCCTGGAGGATAATGACATCTACCTGCCGAAAAACGGAGATCAACTCAAACAAAAGCTGGCCGCTAAAGAGGAGAGAAGCAGGGAACTGACCGAGGAGATGGCCCTATGGGAAGAGCTGCACGCAAAACTGGAAGAGTTGAAAAAAGTGCTTGCATAACCCCGCCGGACTCTCCGTGTCATCATCAACGTATGTGGAAACCAGGAAAACTTCCCGTATTGAGTTGTTAACAGAAAAGGATTTAATAGGGGAAGCGTCCCTCTAACTCCCTCTAATTCCTACCTTGAGAGCGATACGGCAGCCGTGAATTTTCCTTCCTCCTACCAACAAACGTGGTATAAAAGGTTTACGGCAAGGCAGGAGTACAGTCATGTCAGATCCCATAGTTCTCCGGCTTATCGACCACCAGCTCCAGCAGTGAATTGAGAGAAAAGATACTTAAAAAAAACATAAACTTGAGAAGTTTAAAGCATAAACCGTTGTTCTTCAAAGCAGTCTGTAGCATTGTCATGACCTGCACCATCATGCTGGCATCGGTCAGCGTAAAAGCGGAGAACCCTCCGCCATTCCTTCTCCCGAACGATCCTGTTCACGAGAAAAATACCTTTATCCATACATTGCCACCGGATCACTACGGAAATCCGGCCAGCTACAAAAATGGCTACACCAACCAGGTGGCACACCCAGATATTCTCTATTTCCCTGCCGGATGGGGCAACGTCAACGGCAAGAGTTTTAAATATTGGATGGGCGTCATAGGCTCTAAGTCTTCCAATCACGACTATGAACAGCCAGCCATCCTCGTATCAAACAACCTCGGCAATGATACATGGGAAGAGCCCGCTGGCAATGCGTATCACACCAATCCCCTATCGGGAAGGGTAGGGCAGCCAGGATCATCCAGGCACTACTCAGATATTGAGCTCGTTTACAATGACGATGTCGATGAGATATGGGTCTACGTTGGAAACAGTGAGAAGATCGAGATCTATAAATCTGGTAACGGAGTCGTATGGGAGACGGTAGCAAAGGATATAATCGGCCAATCCGGGTTATCTCCTTCGGTAGTCAAGGAGGGGAATAATTGGTGGATGTGGATGGTAGACGATACAAAACCACATAATAGCTTAGTTCGATACCACTCGTCCGACGGAGTGCGCTGGACTTTTGATCACGATGCTGGATACGGCTTTCGCACCAGTGTAAAGAAAGACCTCTGGCATATAGATGTCATTAAGTATGATGGAGAGTATTGGGGTTTCCTCGTCGAATCCGACCTTGACTCATCAGGAGATAGAAGCAACCTGACTCTCATCAAGAGTCAAGATGGGGTCACCTGGTCCGGCTATGACGCGCCTATTCTCGATATTAATCCCAGAAGCTGGGATAGCGACCGTATAGATAGCAACTCCTTTCTTATAGACAGAGGAAAACTTGAGGGTATCTACACCGCCATGGGAGCCAACTCGTCCTGGAATGCCGGATACACATCGGATGCCAAGGTCGGTGGCAGCGGGGTGAGCAGTAACGTCTATCTGAGAACATTCCCGAAAGTTGACAGTTATGCTCCAATAGCCATTATTATATTAATACTGATAATTATGTTCGAGAGTCGCAAACGAAACGCCCGCGACCGTATCTCCCGTTTAGGTTCGTAGGTTGGGAAAAATAGAGGGCTCCTTCGGGTATTTTTTTAACATTGCCAAGCCATCAGTAATTGATATGCCACACAGAGTAATCATATAATAGTTGGTAATTAGGGTTGTTTTTGTCAGGTGGCTCCAACCACGACAAACCTATTTTAAAAATTTTATTATCATTAATACGCTTAACCTTTGCGAGTATTTCGAATTCATCATCTATTGGTTTTAAAAGCTCAATCAATTCATATTTATCCTCATAAGAAGGATTCTCTTTTTTTAGCTCTTCATACTCTTTCGGACTTCCACCACCGAGTATATACGGTTCTTCCCAAGGGAAATCCTCAATGCCAGTTAGCAGGCATGGGGATTTAATAGAATTTGAAAGATGTTTCATATATTTTGAGGCAGTTTCTTCGCCCACTTCACATACGTCACCTAATATTTTTTTAATCCTTTGTTCTTGATCATCCATATTTGATTCTCCATTAAATTACCCAGCCGAATGGCCGACAAGGCGGTCAGCCCGGACGGTCAATTCGGCCTTGTTATGGCTTGAATGCACTTTTCAATCTATTAAATTGAATTAGAGTTTTCCTCAGAAAGTCATTTGCCTTAGCCTTCGTTCATCCATGCAATAGGAAGCAG
>JBHHTR010000137.1:0-6355 GCA_046753505.1 Thermodesulfobacteriota bacterium | reverse complement strand
ATCGCTAATCTGATTTTCCCAAAGGTGTAGGATCTGCAGATTATGCAATGGAGACAAGGGGCTAATATCGCTCACATTGTTTTTCCCCAGAGCAAGTTGCTCTAATTGTGAAAAGCCAGATACTACGCGAATGTCAGTTATTTCGTTCCGTTCGATTCGCAGTGACCTCAAGTTCGTCAATCCAGCTAATGGACTAATGTCAGCAATTTGGTTGGCCGATAGTTCCAGGTCTACCAAGCCCTTCATCCCGGATAGAGGGCCAATATCCTCTATTTTGTTTCCGTCAAGGTTCAGCAACTCAAGATTTATCAACTCAGACAGGGGGCCGATGTCGGCAATCTCGTTATCCCATAGTTCAAGTTTCTTAAGGTCCCGTAAGCCCGACAATGCGTGCACCTCACTGACTTGATTTCGGTCAACACCGATTTTCGCAAAGCGTAAAGCACTAACATTTTCTCATCTCCCGACAACGGTGAGGCTGCAAATTATGGCATAAAAGCCGGGCTACAGCGAAATCCGAAAGATGTAACAGGCATGATGTGTTATATCATGTGGCGTTAAAAGAGTATAATAAGTCAGGTTAAAACATAGGACTGGCCCTTGTTCTAACATTGAAACCATTTGGAATGACTCAAAAAGCACTATATTTGAAGGACTATGCAGCTTGGCGGGTTGTGCCTCGTGACCATGGAGTATTTGGTTGTGCGTGTTTTATGTTTGTTTAGGTTGATATTTAACCGACATAGAGTATAACATGCGTTATGAGAAATCAAAAATACTTCACCCAGCCCAAATTCGATTGGCAACGTCGGTACGAGGCCTTGCGAGCCTCTTTTGTCGAACGCCTGCCTCACAAAGTCGTCGCAGATCGATTCGGGTATTCTCCCGGCTACATGCGTCTCTTGCGACACGAGTTTACGCACGGCAAGATAGACTTCTCTGAGCCAAATCCTGAAGGCAAGGCCGCCCGAAGACAGGTCTCTGCTGAAACACGACAGAAGATTGTCGCGTATCGTCGAAAATATCTTTCCTCCGGACAAATTACGGAGCTGCTCAGCGAAGATGGTATTGAGATCTCTGTCAGAACGGTTGAACGTGTACTCGCAGAGGAAGGTTTCTCCAAGTTGCCCAGGCGGACTCGAATCAAAATTGGAATGACCACCAAAGGGGCGGATATCCCCAAACGCTCTGAGGGGGTATCGCTAGCTGACCTTGATGGACAGCGACTCAACTCTGCCAGTGCAGGTGTCTTTTTGTTTTCCCCTTTCCTTGGCCAACTCGATATCGACAAGGTTGTGCGTGCCGCAGGGCTACCCGGTAGCAAGGTCATACCTGCCCGTAGCTATCTCCTGTCCATGCTCGCTTTGAAACTGCTTGGAACCGAACGTTATGCCCATGTCGGAGACTATGCTTTTGATCCGGGGCTCGGGCTTTTCGCAGGGCTCAATGTCTTGCCCAAATGTACGGCTATGTCAACGTATTCCTACTCCCTTGATGAAGTGCACATCCTTAAACTCCAGAAGGCATTCATTAAGAACGCAACCAAGCTCGGTCTCTATGACGGGCAGTTCGTCAACCTTGATTTTCATACCGTTCCTCACTATGGCGAAGAATCCGTTCTGGAGACACATTGGGCCGGTGCACGCCATCAACGGATGAAAGGGGCACTGACCCTCTTTGCCCAAGATAGTGAGTCAAAACTAATTCTCTATACGGGCTCAGATATAAAACGTTGTGAGTCTGACGACCAGGTTGTTGAGTTTATGTCTTTCTGGAAGCAAATCCGTCGGGGTGTCAAGCCGACACTGGTTTTTGATTCAAAGTTTACGTCCTATGCTAAGCTCTCTGAACTCAACGACAAGCACGGGGTGAAGTTTATCACGCTTCGCCGTCGTGGCAAGAAACTCATCGATCATGTAGACACGCTCGACAATTGGCAGCGAATACATATCCCTCACGCGAAAAGAAAGTACGCGAATCTAAAAGTACACGAGTCACTTATTCGGTTGCGTGACTACGAAGGCCAGATACGCCAAGTCATTGTCCGTGGCAATGGCCGTGAAAAGCCAACGTTCCTGATCAGTAACGACTTTGATATGTCGTTGGATTTATTAGTCGGTCACTCCTAAGGCCAACATTATTTGATCCCGCCTTGCCAAGATTGGTCTCGGATTATCCGAATTGGTTTACCAAGCCTACCCCGCCATACCCCGCCTGAGCGATAGCGAGCAGTATCTCGCCTAACCCGCTATATCCCGCCCTTAAAGGGGTGTTAACCCGTACCCCGCCTATCCCGCCAATAAGCCACAGTAAAATGATCCTTGCCCAGCTTGATTGAGCAAGATTAAACTCTCTGTTTGTTTTTGCAATGAACCAGACAGAGAGTTTAAGAATCTGGGCAAAGGGGCAGGATTCGGTAGCAACGATCCTGCACCATGCCCCCTATGAGGAGACTGCAAGATAACGGATATCGAACAAGAAATCAAGGATTACCGGAAAAAAGTCATTAAAGGGCAGATTCGTTGCTCTCTGGAGATCTGCCCTCGCTGTCGGCAAAGGCCTGCTGCTTTTAAACGGCACGATGTACGCCCACGCCAGTTTCTGGTGATTGTCGGACGGCTGGTTATCAAAGTCCTGTCCCTGCTGGTCCGCATGAAGTGCTCACGTTGCGGTAAGACCTTTACAGAGTATCCTGCCTTTGCCTTGCCCTACAAGCGATATGTCATTGATCAGATCATGGGACGATCACTGACGTACCTCCAGACTCCCACCATGACCTACGCGCAAGCCACCTGCGAGCTTATCGGTAGCCAAGCGAATGGCCGTTCCCCGCCACGAGAGCCGTTGCCGGTCTTCTATCCAGACCCATACCCGGGAAAGACCACCGACAGAGGATTGGCCCCCAGTACTGTCCATCGTTGGATCACCACCCTGGGGTCCCTAAAAGAGACCCTGCAAGTGGCCACGAGTCTGCTGCTGGAGAAAGGCGCCGATATCCATCGCCAAGTCGTGGACGTGGCCGTCCACAAGGTTCGTAGCGTTGAACGGAAAATCCTGCTGCAAAACACGCTGAAGCTATTCGGTGCCGAGGCGGCCTACCGGGCCTGGTTCGGCTGTTCGATTTTCCCACACCTTGCTACAAGATGTCTCTGGCGGTGAGGTATCCTTGGCTCCGTTGACTGATTTTGAGGTTAATTGGAGCCAAGCCATGCGAAAAAAGGACGAACAATGGGCCTTGTTCTGGTGCTCACTACTACAACCGGTTCTGTTTGAACACGGCCCACAGGAAATCTCCACCTACCAGTTCCTCAAGGCACTGTCCGGCAAGAAAGTCCTCTTTCCGGATGGCACCATTCGAAAGCCGTCTCTATCGACCCTCAAGCGAAAGCTGCGCAAGTACCGTAAAGAAGGCTTTGACGCCCTGGCACGCAAGGGCCGCAGTGATCGCGGTCAGCCGCGAACTGTACCGAAGGAGGTGATTGACAGAGCGATTGCCCTCAAACGCGACCTGCCCACACGCTCCTCAGAGACCATCAACAAGATGCTGCAAGCCGAATACGGCCTGACCTTACCCAAGTCGACCCTGTACCGTCATCTCAAAGAGGCCGGCGCCACCCGTATTAAGCTGGACATCGACCGCCAGAAGGTACGCAAACGCTGGAGCCGCAACCACACACACGATCTATGGATCGGCGACTTCCAGGAAGGACCCTATGTGCGTCTCGAAGACGGCCACGTGGTACAAACCCATCTCTCGGCCTTTATCGACTGCCACAGTCGTTGGATCGTTTCGGCACGCTATTACTTCCGGCAAAACCTCGATATCCTCATTGATACCTTACTGCGCGCCTGGGCCGTCTATGGGGCCAGTAAACAACTATACCTGGACAATGCCAAGGTCTATCATGCCAATGCACTCAAGAGTGCCTGTCTGCGTCTAGGGATCGATCTGATCCACCGCCCGGCCGGTGATCCGGCGCCGGGGGGCCTGATCGAGCGCTTCTTCGGGACTGTTCAGAGCCAGTTTGAGAACGAGGTCCGCGCCGGCGAGATCCTGACACTGCGCCAGTTGAACAAGGCCTTCTCAGCCTGGCTGACCGTCAGTTATCATCAACGTATCAATGCCGATATCGGCCAAACACCCAAGCAACGCTATCATGACGGCCTGACGCTCCTGCGCAAGGTCGATACGACCGAGGCGATCCGGTCCTTCATGCAAAGGACCCCCCGTTGGGTGCACAAGGACTTCTGCGACATTCAACTGCACAAACGCTACTACCGGGTCGACCGCAAGCTCCGTGGGGACAAGGTCGAAGTCCGTTACGATCCCTACTCGACTATGCAGACCGTTCTGATCTACTCGCTCAACGACGTGTATCTTGGCGAGGGCCATCGTCATGACCGCCAACAAGGCGATCAGCCCGGCCCGACAATCCCACCGGCAAAGGTCCAATACAACTACCTTCAGATGCTCATTCGCCAGCACGAACAACTGCTCAACAGTCAGGTACCCGGCATCGACTATCGTCGCGTTGCCACGTCCCGCCCATGGTCGTTCATGGCCTTTGCCCAAACCTTTGCCAGGCTACTCGGACGCAAAGGGGGGCTCAGTGCCTTCAATGCCGGAGAACTGGAAAGCCTCAAAAAGACCTACAACCGCAGTACGTCTCTGAACGAAGCGATCCTCCTCAAGGCGTTCAAGCAGGCCAGTGACAAGGACATGGGCTCCATCCTCAACCAACTTCAATCTCTTCTAATCTTCAGAAAGGACACCTAACCATGTATCTGACCCACTTCAAGATGAAAATCCACCCCTTTACCGAACCGGCCCCGGCCGAGATGATTCTACAGGACCAACGCATCGTAGAAGCCTCGGCCCGTCTGAGGTACCTGGCCGACCAGGGGACCATTGGCCTATTAACCGGCCCGGCCGGCGTCGGTAAATCGTCTCTCTTGCGATTGTTCCTGCAGTCGCTGGCGAGCAACCGTTACCGGCCTGTGTACCTGCACTGGACCCATGTCAATGCCAATGCCTTACTGCGACTGTTGGTCATGGGCCTGGGCGAGGTCCCGGCGCGGGGACGCGAAAAGCTCATGGTGCAAATCCTGCAAGGGGCCGAAAAGACCGACGCCTGCACCTTGTTGGTCATCGACGAAGCCCATCTGCTTCAGACCGACTCACTGATCGACCTGAAACTCCTGGCCAATGCTGGACTCCAGGATCGCTCGCCTCTGAAGATCCTGTTGTCTGGTCAAGACACACTTCGCGATCAACTCCGTCGGCAGTGCCACATCGACCTGGTCCAACGGATCAATGTCCTAATACGGCTCTATGCATTGAGTGCCGATCAGAGTGGCTGCTACATCGACCACCAAATGACGCAAGCCGGCAGTTCTGCCAAAATCTTTGCGGCCGAAGCCAAAGCCCTGATCTACGAATACGCCGGGGGGATCCCGCGTAAGATTAACAATGCCGCTACGGCCTGTCTCATGAATGCCGCCGCCAGGAATGTCAAGCTCATCACCGAAGAACTCGTCACGCAAACCATGAGCGAGTTGCAACTGCCTTAACCGGCGGTTGTTATCTGAAAGGTCCTACCATGCCAGAACGATTCAGTCCTGAAATGCTTCGCCGGCTTCGCAACGACATCCCCATCTCCCGGCTCATTGGGGATGTTCTGGGGATCCCCAGCAAGATCAGTGAAGGCTACTTCCGCTTCCTGTGCCCGCTATGCTCGGATTTTAACACCGCCACGAATCCCAAAACCAACCTGGCCCGCTGCTTTCGCTGTGAACGGAACTTCAATCCCATTGATATCGTCATGCTGGAGAAACGAATGAACTTCGTCGAGGCGGTCGGATACCTACGTGGTATTGTCACAATCCGTCCGAAGGCGGACGGTCACGATCAGCCCGCTCATTCAAACAAAAATCCACCACGATAAATAAAGCCCTGATGTCAATTGGGGATAAGCATCCGCCTCGGGTCCCTGGCCACGGGCCAAATTATTTCAGAATAGAAGGGTCAAATAATGTGGGACTTAGCATCTATCCGTCAGATCCACGAACCATTGTGCTCGTTCTGTTTGGCATTGCCGCGCTGTCCCTGATCAAAGAGATGCTCAAACCGCTGTTGAAGGATCTGCTGTAAGCTGGAGGGCCAATACCGCCCTTTCCAGGTAAAACAGGCGGTCAACCCTCACGCTACCAGCGGACGCTTCCCCTTAGGCGCTGCGCATAAATAACTTACCGCTTCTCCATCTCATCTTCGGGTCGTCTTCGGCCGCTCCTCAATCGCGAATTTCTTCCCGGCGCGCCGGGATGGAATAGCTACGCCTCCGGTTTCGCTCAATCG
>JBHHTR010000136.1:0-6359 GCA_046753505.1 Thermodesulfobacteriota bacterium | reverse complement strand
CCTTCCCAAGTATGTAGAGGGGCAGATCTTTTCCGCCTTTCTCGAATCGTCTGCGAGTGAGCACGGTGCCAGGATGACGGCGATGGATTCTGCCTCAAAGAACGCGAAGGAGATGATCGGCTCGCTGACCCTCCAGTACAACAGGGTACGCCAGGCGGCTATCACCAAGGAGCTCATGGAGATCATAAGCGGCGCCGAGTCGTTGAAGGGGTAGAGATTTATCTGTCTTGGTGTTTAATTTTTGCAGGCATTAATAGTCATACATTAACGTTTCACACAAAACGCTATTTTGGAGGTTTCGATGGAAGAGAGCAATATCGGTCACATCACTCAGATAGTCGGTCCCGTTCTGGACGTCAAGTTCGGGCCGGGCAAGGTTCCGCCCATCTACAATGCGCTGAGGGTCACCAACGCGAGCATCGACGACAAGGAGTGGAACCTGGTCCTTGAGATTGCCCAGCACATCGGTGAGGATACGGTGCGATGCATCTCCATGGATACCACCGACGGTCTCGTCAGGGGCGCTGAGGTGAAAGATATGGGTGTCGGCATATCGGTGCCTGTAGGTGAGAAGGTGCTCGGCAGGATCATGAACGTTATCGGTGAGCCTGTCGATGAGATGGGCCCCATAGAGAGCGAGAAGAGCTACGAGATCCATCGTCCCGCCCCTACCTTCGACCAGCAATCGACGACGATAGATGTCTTTGAGACGGGGATCAAGGTTGTTGACCTCCTCACCCCCTACCTGAAGGGAGGTAAGATTGGCCTCTTCGGAGGAGCCGGTGTTGGCAAGACGGTTCTCATCATGGAGCTGATTAACAATGTTGCCATGCAGCACGGTGGTTATTCCGTCTTCGGCGGTGTTGGAGAGAGGACGAGGGAAGGGAATGACCTCTGGCTCGAGATGAAGGAGAGCGGCGTTATCGACAAGGCGGCCCTCGTCTATGGCCAGATGAACGAACCACCAGGGGCGAGGGCGCGGGTTGCCCTCACGGCTCTTACGGTTTCCGAGTATTTCAGGGACGAGGCGGGGCAGGATGTGCTCCTCTTTATCGATAATATCTTCAGGTTTGTCCAGGCTAACTCCGAGGTTTCGGCTCTTCTTGGCAGAATCCCCTCTGCCGTCGGATACCAGCCGACACTCTCGACCGATGTGGGTGAGCTCCAGGAGAGGATTACTTCGACAAACAAGGGCTCCATCACCTCTGTTCAGGCCATCTACGTTCCCGCAGACGATCTTACAGACCCGGCGCCGGCCACCACCTTTGCCCACCTGGATGCTACGACAGTTCTCTCACGTCAGATTGCGGAACTTGGCATCTACCCGGCTGTTGACCCCCTTGACTCAACCTCAAGAATCCTCGAGCCCCAGGTTGTCGGCGACGAACACTACGGGATTGCCAGGGAGGTACAGCAGGTTCTACAGAAGTACAAGGATCTCCAGGACATCATCGCCATTCTCGGCATGGATGAACTCTCAGAGGATGACAAGCTGGTTGTTGCAAGGGCGAGAAAGATACAGCGTTTCCTTAGCCAGCCCTTCTTTGTTGCGGAACAGTTCACCGGCGCCCCCGGAAAGTATGTTGCCATCAAGGATACCATAAAAGGGTTCAAGGAGATTGTCGAGGGAGTACACGATGCGATACCGGAGCAGGCATTCTACATGGTGGGCGGCCTTGATGAGGTCCTCGAGAAGGCTGAAAAGCTCAAGGCGGCATCGTAAGGAAACCTGTTTAAAGGAGATTCCATCCACACCGGAGAAAGATAGCGAATTATGGCAGATATGTTTTTACTTGAGATTGTTACCCCCTACAGGCTCCTCATATCCGAGGAGGTAGAGGAGGTGACAGCCGTTGGCGGAGAGGGGGAGTTCGGCGTCCTGCCGGGCCACGCCTCACTGATGACGACACTGAAGCCGGGCGGCATGAGTTATAAGCAGAAGGGGAAGAGCAGCCACATAGCGGTGAGCAGCGGTTTTGCCGAGGTGGGGCCTGAAAAGGTTACCATTCTGGTTGCCGGCGCCGACAGGGCCGAAGAGATAGACCTTGACCAGGCGAAACAGGAGCTTGCAGAGGCCGAGACGAGGCTTGGAGGGCTGAAAGAGGGGGATGACCAATACTCCGACGCAGCAAGCCGTGTGGAGGTGGCCACCGCCAGGGTTGAGGTGGCAGAAAGGCGGTAGCCTCCCCGTACTATTCAGGTGCTAACAGGGAACCCCTGAATTAATCATCCCTTCCCTGGCCTCTCTTTGCTGGAACAATCACGATCTTTGCCTTTCCGTCTCGAACCGAAACCTTGTACGATACTGAATTACATCCGTAACGCTCTTTTGCCCTTTCTGCCTCCTGGAGTATTACATACTTAAGCTTTTCAAAGGTAATCCCCCTGACCACCTCCCTGCACCGTACCCGTGTCTCAATATACTCATCATAGAGGGTTTTTAACCTGCTGCCCTTCTTTACCTTAGGGGTGACGTTTGTGCCCTGTACCAGTGGAGGCAGTTGCGGGTTTGAGAGGTTCAGTTTGAATACATCACGGTGGTATGTGCCGTCTTCAATGGAGCGCATAATCCTGGTCCAGTAGTTTTTGTGGGTCTGATATCGGGCGCTGATAGTATTGAGTTTGAATTTAGTCGCCGTATTGTGTATGGGGTGGCTGTTGCATGCCCTGATGAGTCGTTCTACCTCCCCCCTCAATGCTAGAGGCTCCTGTTTGATGATGCGGAGAAAATACTGCTCGTACTCAGTCTGCAGGTTGTTGAGCTTGGTGTCGAGGAGGGCTATGGCTTCATTGATGACCATCCGTTGAATAGTAACAAAAAGAGGCTGATGATGAAAGGGGTTGTTTAAAGGAGTGATTGCTATTTCCCATCTTTTATGCTTACATTTTGCGTAGGGTGGATTTGTAGAGAGAGCCCGATGGAGGCACATGAGAGATACGATACAAAAACTGATCAAGGAAGAGCTACCCGACGCCAGGATTGAGATAGGTGATGTTACAGGTTCAGGTAACCACTTCTCACTCCTGGTCGCAAGCGACACATTTGCAGGCATGCCCCTTCTCAAACAGCATCAGCAGGTGATGGATATCCTGAAGGATGTTCTTAAGAGCGAGGTCCATGCCGTTCAGATAAAAACGTTGACATTGGAAAAATACCAGGATCGTTCATGAACGGTCCATACCAGAGAGAGGTAAATTATGGGAACTGAATCCAAGGCATCACCATTCAATATTATCAATAGAGAGGCCATCGCCGTCCCTCACCGGGAAGAGTCTAATGACGGAACCGTGAAGGAGAGGATTGAGAGGATGATCTCTTCATCGCCCCTCTTCATCTTCATGAAGGGGACGCCTAATGAACCGCAGTGCGGCTTCTCCTACAACACAATCGAGATTTTCAAGGCTCTCGGAAAACCGTTTCAAACCTTCGACGTCTTCTCCGACCCGGAGATCAGGGAGGGGGTCAAGGAATTTTCCAACTGGCCTACGATCCCCCAGGTCTATATGAACGGTGAGTTTATCGGCGGCAACGATATTATCGTCGAGCTGTCTCAGAGCGGTGAGCTTGCCGAGATGACAAAGAATTTCTAACCGGCAACCGTCATGGATAATTCATTGATTGAAATAACGGAGAGCGCCCGCGCAGAGATCGGGCGTATCTTGAAGGCGGAGAGCCCTGAAGAGGGCAAGGCATTGAGACTTGCCGTGAAGGGCGGCGGCTGCTCCGGGCTCTCCTACTCCATGGAGTTTGACACCGAGAAGACCCACGATCACGTCATCGATTTTCAGGGATTCAAGGTTCTTATAGATCACAAGTCCGCCATCTACCTCAAGGGTATTGTCCTCGATTACAAGTCGGGCCTCAGCGGCAAGGGGTTTGTCTTTGATAACCCGAACGCCCAGAGCACCTGTGGCTGTGGCGAGTCCTTTTCCGTCTAGTCACTATTTCGACATGCCGTGGGACAATCTAATTGAACCCTTCTGCCTCGAGGGGAGAGTCCATTCACTGGATGAGTGGGCTCTCCTGCGGGTGGCGGGGAAGGATTGCGAACCCTTCCTACAGGGGCAGACGACCAACGATGTCACAGCCCTTTCAGTCGGCGCTTCACAGATGTCGGCACTCATTGACAGAGGGGGTGGGTTAGTATCCTTCTTTTACCTTCTTAAGAGGGAAGACGACTTCCTCCTCCTTATCCTGAAGGAACTTCTCGATAAAACCGTCAGCCGTCTCGATCAGTACATCATCAGTGAGGATGTGGCGGTTACTTCCCTCACCACGGATGGCCTTCTCCTCTACAGCGGCCCCCTACATAACAGGTTGATAAAAGAGTGTCAGGCTCCCATTGAACTCCCACTCTTCTCACTCCCGGCGCACCTCTTCTGGATGGGGGCAGATATTGCCGTCCTCAATAGTTGCAAGCCTCCACCTGTTGACGGAGAGAGCCTTGGAGCGCTCAAGTTCTTTTCCGCCTTTCCCAACTGGAAAGTCGATTTAGATGAAGGGAGCCTGATTAACGATACCCTCCTGGAGAACAGGGCAATCTCATACGCAAAGGGGTGTTTTCTCGGCCAGGAGGCTGCCGCCAGGGTCCATCACAAACGTGGTTCATTCTATACCACGGTCGTTCTCGAAGTCGAAGGGGAGCTTCCCCTTGACCCACAAGGTCTGCACAATCTGGCGGAGCAAACCTTTCAGATTGACGGCAAAAAGGGCGGTAAAGTTATCGACTGTTTAAACTGGGATGGAACTTGCTTCTTTCGGGCCCATCTGCACAGGGATTTTATCGTCTATGGCGATCCGGTGGCCATACACCTTTCAGGTTCTCCTGATCTAACCATCACCGTCATACCGGTTCCACTTCAAGAGCCAATTACCGTGGACGATTTTGCCTCCATGATCTATCACCACGCATTAAAGATATTTGCCGAGGAGGATGATGGGGAGGGGGTAGCCATCACCCTTCTGGAGAGAGCCATTGAGTTGAACTCCGCTCTTTCAGACGCCTATGAGAGCCTCGGTGTAATGCTGGGCAGGAGGGGGGAGTATGAGGAGGCCATCCTCTGCATGGATAGATTGCTGGAGGTTGACCCCGAATCGGTCATGGCCCATACTAATAAATCGCTCTACCTTATGAAGATGGGGAGGCTGGAGGAGGCCGAAGAGGAGAAGGCCAAGGCTACGCTGGCTGCCTTCAAATCGGCCAGGGCGGAAAGTGACACGACGGCGATAGAGGGGGAGAAGAAGAGGGAGAGCGAGGCTGTACGGGAGCGTGACAGGAAGGAGGAGATGTTTCTCCAGGTTCTCCGTATCGACCCTGACGACCTGCTGGCTAACTTCAGTCTAGGTCGTCTCTACAACTCCTCCGCCAACTATAGCCGCGCCGAGAGCCACCTGACAAAGGTGCTTGCAGAGGATAGCCAATACTCAGCAGCCTATCTCGAACTCGGAATTGCCCTTAACGGCCTGAACCGCCGGGATGAGGCAAGAGAGGTCTATAAGAGGGGGCTCCCCATTGCCTCTGCCAAAGGGGATCAGATGATTGCCAACAGGATAGAGGCCAACCTCCTTCAACTTGCAAGGCAATAGCAGCACCCTCGTTCTCCTTATGACGGCCTCCACTTGGACAGTTTAAGCAGTAAACCCGCATTATTCACAAATGTGCTTACGCCTGCGCTTGACTACAGGGATCGGTTGGTGGGATCGGAGAGCGGGATTTTCCGACCCCCGACCCCAGAGACCCACTGATACGGCACGCCTGCCAAAAATAGCTGGTAAATCCAACCTCTGCGCCCGCCTGTGCATGTCCGTGCCTGTCTGCGTGCGACGCACAGGTAGGCGCAGACAGGCGATCAGCTTCGGGCTACATGGGCAATTCATGAATAATGCGGGCTAAACAGTTAAGATGCCATCGTAAAAAGTCATTCGTTCCATTCAGGCTCAAGGTAGTGGTAAACGGTAAGATCATCGTAAAAGTGTTGTAACGGGCTGACGATCTTTCTTAATTGCTCTTTTATCATTGAAATAGCGTTGCTGAATGGATATATGCCTTGCGTATCTGCTTTTCTTACAGCAGCCGCCCTGTAGATGTTTACTCCGAGAGCCTTTAAAATCGCACTGTATCGCACAGCCTTTATTCCTCGAACACGAAGCCCCTTTACGCCGGTCAATCGGTCGTAGTATGACATGGTGCCTTCAGCGCCGGACCTGTATCGGTATCGGTCTTTAAACTCCGGCTGCTCCTCTGCTGCTCTGCGAAGGGCTAGCCGTAACTCTTTATCCGTATAGCGAAGGTAGTGATATTTGGCAGGGCTATTCCATTTTGAGTGGTAAGTTAATAACTTTAATGTAAATAGCATTT
>JBHHTR010000135.1:0-6394 GCA_046753505.1 Thermodesulfobacteriota bacterium | reverse complement strand
TAATGCAAAGTGAGTATAACATCTATGCGCTCAAAAGTCCGACAGACTGCTAGAGAGGCATGGTAACAGACACGCCTCAGGGAAGGTCTGATTGATATGTGAGAAATCTTTTCAGACCTATTTCGCTCCCATCCTCTGCTGTTAACCGCAGGTAATTTAGTCGCGATGCATATTCAGGGACGAATTACTCAGAAGTTTTTTATGGCTGGAGCTTTCATAACTCGAAGAAGCTCAGAGATAACGTATTGCCATGGAGGAGCATCAGAAGGAACAGAAAGCTTAATAGCGTGCTTGATAGTAGCAACAAAGCAGTATGACTGTCAATATAAAGGGAGGGCACGAGCCCCTCTCCGCTGAAGTACCCCTGATCCCGATGTCGGGATTTGGGTTCGCATATGCTAGTCCGCATATTGTATTGACTGATATTTTTGTGTGTGATATTTTTTCTTATTACTTTTGAGCGGTTGGAAGAACTAACTCTGCCGCCGCTTTTTTATAGATCGTGGATATTTTACGGGCGGTTCACGGGAGTAAGGGATGCAGGAAGATGTAAAGACAACCATGATGGAGCGACTGGACTCCCTCCTCGATGTCGGCGATATCCAGGGCGCCGCTGCATTCTTATCCGAGCTCCACCCCTCCGATATAGCGTGGCTCCTCACCAATCTCGAAGAGGACGAGCGGGCGGGGCTTTTTAAGCTCCTGCCGCCGGAGACCTCCTCAGAGGTTATCCTCGAACTTGACGAGAGCATCAGAGAGAGGCTTCTCTCCATTATCTCCAGCGAAGAGCTTGTTGAGCTTGTCGAAGAGATGGATACCGATGATGCCACCGACATCATCGCTGAACTCCCAGATGAAGAGGCCAAGACCGTTCTCGATGGAATTGAAGAGGAGGACTCGCGGGAGGTCAAGAAGCTCCTCCACTACCCGGAGGACACCGCCGGCGGCAAGATGCAGACGGAGCTCGTCGCGGTGCCTGATGGTTCTACCATTGAAGAGACGATTGAACATGTCCGCGCCATGAGTGACGAGGTTGACCATATAACCAACGTCTTTATTGTTGATAATACGAAAAGGCTGGTGGGGATGGTTCCCCTTGAGCAGCTCATCCTTGCCAAGCCGTATACCCCGGTGAGAAGTATCATGGATGAGAAGTTCAGCAAGGTGACTGCCGACGTGGACCAGGAGGAGGTGGCGCGGATATTTCAGCGGTACGACCTTCTCTCGCTGGCGGTCGTTGATAGTGACGATAGATTGCTTGGTAGGATCACGATTGACGACGTGGTTGATATTATCGAAGACGAGATCTTCGAAGACTTTTATAAGGTGGCAGGTGTCCATGCCGACGAGAGGGCCCTCGATCATCCAGCGCGGTCGGTGAGGATGAGGCTCCCCTGGCTCGTTGTCAATCTGGGTACGGCCTTTCTTGCCGCCAGTGTGGTGCGCTACTTTTCCGATACCATTCAGGCCATGGTGATCCTTGCCGTCTGTATGCCCGTTGTTGCCGGTATGGGCGGTAACGCCGCGACACAGACCATCACCGTTATTGTGAGGGGCCTTTCACTTGGTGAGCTGGAGCTGCGACATGCGCGGAGGGTTCTCTTGAAGGAGGTAGTTGTCGGCCTCGTAAATGGCGCTCTCCTCGGCCTGGCCGCCGCCGTTATTGCCTATCTGCTGGGCATAAACTATACCATCGGGATTCTACTCTTCCTGGCGATGACCACCAATCTCATCATCGCTGGACTTGCCGGAAGTGTGATCCCCCTCTTTCTGAAGTGGTGCAGGGCGGACCCGGCCCTCTCGGCCAGCGTCTTTGTGACGGCATGTACCGACATCGGCGGCTTCTTCTCCTTTCTCGGTCTCGCCGCGCTATTTATGAGGTACGGACTCCTGTGAAGAGTGGATACAACACAACGAGCGCTGTCGTCCTGAATGCAATAGATTACGGTGAGTCGGACAGGATCGTCACCTTCTATACCACCGATTATGGTAAGGTGGCCGGTATTGCAAAGGGGGCGAGGAGGAGCAAAAAGCGCTTTGTCAACAAGCTCGAACCGTTCTCCCATATCACACTCACCTTCTTCCATAAGGAGGGGAGGGAACTGGTCCGTGTAGATGAGTGCAGGTTGAAAGAGAACTTTTACCACCTGAAGAACGACCTGGAGAGGCTCGCCTACGGCAGCTACATGCTCGAACTCCTCGGGGCAATGACACATGAAGGGGAGAGGCATGAGGGGCTTTTCAGACTACTCCTGGCTACTCTCGAAATGGTGGAGGGAGAAGGGGTGGCGGAGAGGGGCGCCCTCATCTTCGAGACGAGGCTCCTCTCGCTCCTCGGCTACCGGCCCCGTCTTGACGGGTGTCTCCTCTGCGCGAGCATCTCCGATAGCGTGAGGTATTACTTCAACTCCCATAAGGGGGGGATGGTGTGCGCCCCGTGCGGAGGGGGGATGACGGAGTTGATTCCCCTCTCTCTCGGTACGGCCAGGTTCCTCGACTCAACCGCCAGAATGGATATCCGTAAGGTAGGACGGCTGATACCGAACCCGGTCGTCATGAGAGAGAGCAGGACGGTGCTCCGCCACTTTGTGCGTTATCATGTGGGGAGGGAGTTAAAGAGCAGCCAGTTCCTGGACCATATCAGGAGTCTCGATAGTGAGGTTGCGGCGCCGGTCAAGTGTTGATGGCGTCGTAAGGCGTACAATGGACGAATATGGTATGATGGGCAACCGATAGATCAGGGGGTATAAGAGTGCTTTTTCAGGATATGATCATAAAGCTTCAGCAGTTCTGGGCGGAGCGTGGATGCGTTATCTGCCAGCCTTACGATATGGAGAAGGGGGCTGGAACATTTAATCCCGCTACATTTCTCAAGGTACTCGGGCCTGAGCCGTGGAGGGTCGCCTATATTGAACCGTCACGGCGTCCCACCGACGGCCGGTACGGTGAGAACCCGAATCGGCTTCAGCACTACTACCAGTTCCAGGTTATCCTGAAGCCGTCGCCCAAAGACATTCAGGAGATCTACATCGAGAGCCTTCGTACACTTGGCATCGATCCGCTGGAGCACGACATACGTTTTGTCGAGGACGACTGGGAGAGTCCCACCCTCGGCGCCTGGGGACTCGGGTGGGAGGTGTGGCTCGACGGGATGGAGGTGACCCAGTTCACCTACTTTCAGCAGGTGGGCGGCATAGAGTTGAAGCCGGTCTCGGGGGAGATTACCTACGGTCTGGAGCGGATCGCCATGTACCTCCAGGGGGTTGAGAGCGTCTTCGACATCCAGTGGTCGGCTGATGTAAAGTACGGCGACATCCACCACAGGAGCGAGGTCGAGTATTCGCACCACAACTTTGAGGCGGCCGATACGTCGATGCTCTTCACCCTCTTCGACATGTATGAAAAGGAGTCACTCCAGCTTGTCGACAAGGGGCTCGTCCTCCCGGCCTACGACTACTGCCTCAAGTGCTCCCACACATTCAACCTCCTCGACGCCCGTGGCGCCATCAGCGTCACAGAGCGGACACGTTTTATCGGAAGGGTGAGGAACCTATCAAGGAGGTGTGCCGTTAGGTACCTGAAAAGGGACAATGAGGAATGAATATTGTCAATTGACAATTGGCAATTGACGAATGGTGAATCATTAGTGATAAATGCTTAAATTCGAAGCCAACTAACCACAACGCTTAGGAGAGGAATATGAACTTAAAGCAATCCAGAGAGGAACTGAAAAAGGCAATAAAAATCATCCCCGGTGGCGTCAACAGTCCCGTCAGGGCCTTCGGAGCGGTTGGGGGAACGCCGCCCTTCATCAAGAGGGCAAAGGGTGCGAGGGTATACGATGTTGACGGAAACGCCTATATAGACTATGTCGGCTCGTGGGGACCCATGATCCTCGGTCACGCCCACCCGACGGTAAGCAGCGCCCTCAAGAGGGCCATCAACAGAGGGACCAGCTACGGGGCCCCTACCGCCGGAGAGGTGGATCTTGCCAACCTCATCATCGACGCCTTTCCAACCATGGATATGGTGAGGCTCGTCAGCTCCGGCACGGAGGCGACCATGAGCGCCATCCGTCTCGCCAGGGGCTTCACCGGCAGGGACGGTATCCTCAAGTTTGAGGGGTGCTACCACGGCCACTCCGACTCCCTCCTTGTCAAGGCGGGAAGCGGCGCGGCAACCTTCGGCGTTCCCAGCAGTCCGGGCGTCCCCAAGGGGCTTGCAGAGAGCACCTTCAACGCCATTTATAACGATCTCGACTCGGTAGAGACCATCTTCAAGAAGAACGGTCAGGGCATCGCCTGTGTCATCATCGAGGGTGTTCCGGGGAACATGGGGGTCGTCCTGCCCCAGGAGGGTTTTCTGGCGGGGCTCAGAAAGCTCTGCACAAAGTACGGCGCACTCCTCATTGTCGATGAGGTGATGAGCGGCTTCCGGCTCTGCTACGGCGGGGCTCAGAAGGTCTTTGATGTCGAGCCCGATATAACCTGTCTCGGCAAGGTTATCGGCGGCGGCATGCCTATTGGCGCTTTCGGCGGTAGGAGAGAGGTGATGGAGAAGCTTGCTCCGGCGGGACCGGTCTACCAGGCTGGAACCCTTTCTGGCAACCCCATCGCCGTCACCGCCGGTATAACGACCATGAAGCTCCTCAAGAAGAGGGGCGCCTACGATAAACTTGTAAAGAGGGCGGAGGCGCTATGCGACGGCCTTGAAGAGATTACTCGTAGGAAGAGTTTCCCCGTCCAGATTGCGCGGGCGGGCTCAATGTTTACCCTCTTCTTCAATAAGGAACAGGTGACCAGCTACACCGTGGCCGCGAAGAGCGATCTCAAGCGGTTCTCGAAGTACTTCGGCAGGATGCTCGAAGGAGGCATCTACCTGCCGCCGTCACAATTCGAGGCGGCCTTTATCTCAATGGCCCATACCGACAGGGATATCGACAAAACCCTCGAAGTGGCAAAGAAGGCGCTGAACAGACTGTAACACCAACCCTGGATTGGTTGAATTGGAGTTGATTTTTCGGTATTTTTGCTGTTGTACGGTATTGCATAAAGGTATTGACAGATATCAGACAATTTTGTACCATGATTTTAGCACTCTGATTGTCTGAGTGCCAACTATCCGATTCTGCAAAGGAAAGAGAGAGAAAAATGAACACGGCTATGAACCTGCCCGTACCGGCAAACTCACTTGAGATATACCTCGCCCAGATAGGTGGCTTTCCGCTCCTCCGTAAGGATGAGGAGAAGAGCCTTGCCGTTCGTTATCATAAGGATGGAGATATTGAAGCTGCCCACAAACTGGTAACGGCAAACCTGAGGTTCGTTGTGAAGATTGCCCTCGAGTATCGCAGCTACGGTATAAAGCTTGCCGATCTCATTCAGGAGGGGAACATTGGGCTCATGGTGGCGGTGAAGAAGTTTGACCCCTACAAGGGGTTCCGTCTCATCACCTACGCGGTCTGGTGGATCCGTTCCCACATCCAGGCCTACATCCTCAAGGGGTGGAGCCTCGTGAAGAGGGGGGGGAGGGATCTGCGGAAGAAACTCTTTTACCAGCTCAACAAGAGCAAGGAGGCCATCGCATCTCTCACCGGAGAGGGTGGCGAAAAGGGTTCACTGAGCCACTCCCGGTCAGCCGTTCTTGCCGATGGCCAGGATCTTTCACTGAACGAGGTCATCGGCGGCGACAGCACCACGACCCACCTCGATCTCCTCACGGACGCCTCCCCGAACCAGGAGGAGGTTTTCGCGGAGAATGAGGAGAGACGCCTGGCCAGAAGAAGCGTATCGACCGCACTGGCAACACTCAACGAGCGGGAGCGGTATGTAGTTGAGAGGCGGGTCATGGATGAGGCCCCTGAAAGCCTGCAAGCCATAGGCGATGAGCTGGGGCTCACCAGAGAGCGGGTACGCCAGATCGAGGGCGAGGCCCTTAAAAAACTCCGCCAGAGGATTGAACGGTAAGAAGCCTTTTCTGAGCCTGTTAGGATGCTCTTCTAATTTCTTTCGCCTCATATTCCGGGAACATAATAATTGCCGGATGCACATCAAAAGCTTTTGCTAATTGTTCAACCCGTTTTTCCCCGATTGCAATCTTTTCATTCTCCAACAAACTAAGATTGGTAGCACTAATACCAGAGTGTGTTGCCAATGTTTGCTGCGTCCAACCTTTTAATTCACGAAGCATGCGGATCACTTCACCTGTTAAAAAGTCATTACTGGAATGGGACTTCATGGCTCCTCCTAATATTTATGGGGCGAGCTGTTCGAACTTTATCCTCCATATATTTTTAGAACGACAACGGTCAGCCGCCGCCGGAGGCGGTCGGCTGGACCGCCTTGTGTACGCCCGGCATGGGCGTGAACTAATGGGGTGTAAGTCCCCTATAGAG
>JBHHTR010000134.1:0-6416 GCA_046753505.1 Thermodesulfobacteriota bacterium | reverse complement strand
CCGGTGAGATCGACTCTACGGGAACATTGATAGTCGGTGATGAAGGGGTAGTGGAGGCTACAATTAAGGTCAATACCGCCGTCATAACCGGCGAGGTCAGGGGTGAAATCAATGCTGCCTCAAGGATTGATCTCAGAAAACCGTGCAAGATGTACGGTAACCTTAAAACCCCCAATCTTATTATCGGGGAGGGTGTCGTCTTTGAAGGAAACTGCGAGATGGGAAATTTGGAGAGCGCCGTCATCACCCCCCTGCGTATCGAGAGGGAGGGATAGGTAACCCGATCGTCAACTGTTTTGTTCAGGAAGGTCTGATTTTTCAGAGGTTCCTTAATTTGTAAAATGACCCGGTATATACCGAAGCAAGAGGGAGAAGCGCGTGGAGAAGGGAAAGAAGATATGGATGGATGGGGGGCTTGTTGATTGGGATGATGCGAATGTTCACATGCTTACCCACACCCTCCACTATGGCCTTGGCGTATTTGAGGGGATACGGTGCTACCTCTGCGAGGATGGAAGAAGCGCCGTTTTCAGACACAGGGAGCATGTAGACCGCCTCTTCGACTCAGCCCATATCGTACAGTTGGAGATCCCCTTTACGAGGGAGGCTATCGTGGAGGCCACCTTTGCAACACTCAGAGCAAACGATCTGAAGGAGGGGTACCTTCGTCATCTCGTCTACCTCGGCGATGGAAGCATGGGGCTCTTTCCACAGGATAATCCCGTCCGCCTCTCCATCGCAGCGTGGGCGTGGGGCGCCTACCTGGGTGAGGATGGGCTGAAGAACGGCATAAGGGCCAAGGTCTCCTCCTTTACACGGCATCATGTCAATGTGGGGATGACCAAGTCCAAGGTGGTCGGCAACTATGTTAACTCCATCCTGGCAAAACGGGAGGTCATAAAGGCCGGCTATGATGAGGCCGTCATGCTCGATACGGAGGGGTACGTCTCGGAGGGAAGCGGCGCGAATATCTTCATGGTCAAAAAAGGTATCCTGAAGACGACGCCTCTCACCTCTATTCTTCAGGGGATAACGAGGGACTCGGTTATACAGATTGCAAGAGACAAGGGGCTGGAGGTTGTCGAGGAGCGCTTTACCAGGGACGAACTCTACATCGCCGATGAGGCATTCTTTACCGGAACCGCTGCGGAGATAACGCCCATACGTGAGATCGACGACAGGCGTATCGGCACGGGAAAGCCGGGGCCGGTTACAAAGAGCATTCAGGATAGCTTCTTCAATATCGTCAAGGGAAAAGACCCGGCCTACGGGGAGTGGCTCGATTACGGAGAGTAGCTGCCCATAGAAGAGGGGCAGCCGCCACGCACCTCAGGCAGCAATAGATGGCAACGATTCTTATCATAGACGATTCAGAGAGCATACGGGAGATGTTGCGGCACTACCTCGAAGAGGCCGGATACGATGTGGCGGTTGCCGTTGACGGTGATGAAGGGTTAGTCCTCTTTCGCAGAGCGCCAGCAGAGCTTGTCATTACCGATATCTTTATGCCGAACCGGGAGGGACTCGATGTCATCAAGGAGCTACGGCGCGACTTCCCAGAGGTAAAGATCATCGCAATCTCCGGTGGCGGCATAGTCGGGGTGCGGGAAGAGACAACGATGGAGCTCCTTGCCATTGCCAGAGAATTTGGCGCATCCTGTACCTTCGCCAAGCCTTTCCACTTGAACGACATTCTGATTACGGTCAACGAACTCCTGGGTCCAAAGAACGCGTAGAAGAGGGCGCCGCTAAGTCACCCTCCTCTTTCGCACACCGCCCTTGTAAAGGGGTGGGATGATGTGATAAAAAATCATAACACTTGGGGGGGAGTTCTATTCAGACCTTCTCAAGGCAAAACGGAGATGGCGTTGCAAAAAAGTCCGATCTACTGCGTCGTAGCAATTTTTCAGACACTCGACATACCACATGTATGCCTTCGTACCTGAAAAACCACTACTCCTTGTATATCGAAATTTTTACTTAGCCATCCCTCGACTTTTTACGAACATATCATGGAGGTTTTAGATATATGATAAAGAGTGATCGGTGGATAAGAAAGAGATCTCTCGATAACAACTCGAAGATGATAGAACCCTTCGAGGAGAAGCAGGTCAGAGAGGGGAGCATATCTTACGGCGTCTCTTCGTACGGATACGATATTCGTATCGCCGATGAGTTCAAGATATTTACCAACGTCAACAACGCCATCGTCGATCCGAAGAGGTTCGACAGCAAATCCTTCGTAGACTACAGAGGAGATATCTGCATCATACCGCCCAACTCCTTCGCCCTGGGCAGGAGCGTTGAGTATTTCAGGATACCGCGAAATGTTATGACCATCTGTGTAGGCAAATCGACCTATGCGAGATGCGGCATCATTACCAATGTCACCCCCTTTGAACCTGAGTGGGAGGGCTTTGTAACCCTTGAGATATCGAACACCACCCCCCTTCCCGCTAAGATATACGCCAATGAGGGGATTGCCCAGGTACTCTTCTTCGAGAGTGATGAAGAGCCGGAGGTCTCCTACAAGGACAAGCAGGGCAAATACCAGTCACAGGTAGGAATCACACTGCCCAAGCTGTAATAATTAAGGGAGGTCTGAATAAATCAGACCTTCCGCGATACATGGATGTATCGCCATTTTCAGTGGCGATAAGGCATTGGAGATGCAAGAAAAAGAAAATCGCGCTTTTCTTTTTCGTCCTTTGAATAATTCAGGGACGAATTATTCAAAGGTTTCTTAATGGGTACTTCCATTCAGAAAAGGAGGGGGCTCAAGCAGGAGATTGTCGGCATTCTTCTCCTGGCTCTCTCTCTTTTCAGCGCCATAAGCCTCATCTCATACTACCTAACCGAGAGGGGCAGCCCCACCAACTGGGGTGGTATTGTAGGTGATTACCTCTCTGAGGTTCTCTTCTTCTCCATTGGCCTTACCTCCTATACGATACCCATTGTCATCCTCATACTCGCCATCGAATTTCTCCTGAAGAGAGAGATCATCTCCTGGCTGAAGAGGGCGATCAGTCTGGCTATCTATCTCCTCTCCCTATCGGCTCTTCTTAGCCTCGCCATTGGTGAGGAGCGTGTGGCAGGAGGGGTCGTGGGGCAGCATATTTCCTTCTACCTCTCCTTCTACCTCGGCGCTACCGGGGCATTCATCGCACTGAGCGCCCTCTTCATCATCTCCGTTGTCATCGCCACCGGTTTCTCTCTCCTCGACTTTTTTGCGGCCCTCTTCAAGGGCGTCAGATGGGTCGTGAGGAGCATCGCCTCTCTCATCACTGAGAAACGAGACGCGGGTGAGAAGAAGAAAGGGCATCGGGCAAAAAAAAAGAAAGACTCTCCGCCCACCATTGTCACCACCCACACGGAAAAGAGAGGTAAAAAGGCGCCAAAGGAGGTGCAGGAGGAGTTTGAGTTCCTCGAACCGACCGGCAAGTTTCAGGTCCCACCCATATCCCTTCTTTATCCCCCGTCAGAGCAGAGAGAGGTCGTGGACAAGGAGAGTCTCTTTACCGCCTCAAAAATACTTGAGAAGAAGCTGGCCGACTTTGGTGTTGAAGGGAAGGTGACAGAGGTGAGGCCGGGGCCCGTTGTCACCATGTACGAGTTTGAGCCGGCGCCCGGTATAAAGGTCGGGAGGATCATCAACCTCTCCGATGACCTTGCCCTCGCAATGCGGGCCATGTCTATACGGGTACTGGCTCCCGTGCCGGGCAAGGCGGTGGTAGGCATAGAGATTCCCAACATATCACGAGAGACTATTTGCCTCAGAGAGATACTCGAAGGTTCGGGTTTCAGCAAAAGCGCCTCAAAGCTGGCTCTGGCCCTCGGCAAGAATATCTCGGGCACACCGGTCGTCGGTAACCTTGCAAAGATGCCCCACCTTCTCGTTGCAGGGGCAACGGGAGCTGGCAAGAGTGTTTTTGTCAATGTTCTCATTCTGAGTATTCTCTATAAAGCTACCCCGGAGGATGTGCGTTTCCTCATGATCGATCCTAAGATGCTGGAACTCTCCCTCTATGAGGGGATACCCCACCTCCTCACCCCCGTTGTCACCGAGCCGAAGAGGGCCATCGCCATGCTGAGGGGAATGGTTGTCGAGATGGGGGAGCGGTACAAAAAGATGTCAGAGATGGGGGCAAAGAATATCAGTGGTTACAACCAGCTCTTAAGAGAAAACCGACCCGAACCTGACGATGGGGAGGAGGCGCCGCGCCACCGACGGCTTCCCTACATTGTCGTCATCATAGATGAACTGGCAGACCTGATGATGACGGGCGGGAAGGATGTCGAGGAGTCGCTCGTGCGTCTCTCACAGATGGCCAGAGCAGCCGGGATACATCTGATTCTCGCCACACAGAGGCCTTCAGTCGATGTTATCACAGGTCTCATCAAGTCCAATTTTCCGGCGAGGATATCATTTCAGGTTCCGTCCCGAACCGATTCAAGAACGATCCTCGACACCGGCGGGGCGGAGCGCCTCCTTGGCGAAGGGGATATGCTCTTCTTGCCGCCGGGAACGTCAAGGGTACAGAGGCTCCACGGCCCCTACCTCTCGGAGACCGAAATAAAGAGGGTGACAAAATTTCTCAAGAAACAGGGGAAACCGTCATACGACAAAGCCATTGCAGAGGCAAAGCTCGATGAGCGCACAGCAGGTGAGGACGAGCACGACAGTGAATTTTTAAGGCGCTTCGACGAGGCGGTACAGCTCGCTTCGAACCTGGAGATGATATCAACCTCCTACATCCAGCGCCGTTTCAGGATAGGCTATAACACAGCAGCCCGAATCATCGAGAAGATGGAGGCCGACGGCATCGTCGGCCCCTCCCAGGGAAGCAAGCCCCGTGAGGTACTTTTGAGGAGGAGTGAAGGATGAAAAGGCTCCAGCTCTCTCTATCTGCCCTCTCATTAAGGGGGAGCACCCTTCTCGTGACAGCCGCCCTCTGCTGCCTGATCCCACTACTGCCGTTACCTGCTCAGGCAGATGATCTGGACGGCATCGTTTCAAGGCTTCAGGTGAGGTATGAAACAGTTCACGAACTCTCCGCCGTTTTTACACAGTCAAACCTCTCGAAGGGGATGGGGGCAAGTCTCACCACATCAGGCAAGGTCTACTTCAAAAAACCGGGCATGATGAGGTGGGAGTACAACAACGCCGACGGCGACCTTCTCATCAGTGACGGGAGCACCATATGGCTCTTCCAGGCCGACCTCAATCAGGTTATCGAGAGCAGCGCCGATGGAACCGGCGGAGCTCTGGCCCATAACTTTCTCGCCGGTATGGGAAGGCTTCGGGACGATTTTGATATCTCCCTCGCCAACGTATCTCCAAAAAAGTACCGCCTCGACCTTTCCCCGAAGGTAGAGCACCCCTCTATCGCCCGCCTCTCCATTGATGTTGACAGGGCAACCTTCCTGGTTACGGGAACAACTGTTCTCGATCGCTTTGGCAACGAGACGATGGTAACATTTTCAGGGATGGAGATCGACAGAGGACTCGAACCATCCCTCTTCACCTACACTCCGCCGGAGGGGGTAATTGTGGTAAGTCCGTGAGAGTATGTGCGTTTTAATGGGACATCAAATATAAATAAGAAGGAGGTAAGAGATGCCGTCATTTGATATCGTTTCAGAGGTCGATCTTCAGGAGGTTGACAATGCCGTCCAGCAGGCAAAGAAGGAGCTGGCACAGCGGTACGACTTCAAGGGGAGCAAGAGTGAGATAGAGTGGGAGGGCAAGGGGGACATAACCGTACTCGGTGACGACGACTACAAGCTCAAGGCGGTCATCGACATCCTCCAAGGGAAGCTGGTGAAGCGTGGTATCTCCCTCAAGGCCCTCGATTACCAGTCGATCGACGACGCGTCGGGGGGGATGAAGCGTCAGGTCATAAAGCTGCAACAGGGGATATCAAAGGAGAAGGGGAAAGAGGTCGTCAAGATCATCAAGGGGATGAAGATCAAAGTGCAGGCACAGATCATGGAAGACCAGGTCCGTGTCACCGGCAAGAAGAGGGACGACCTTCAGGAGGTCATGCAGGAGCTTAAAGGCATGAAGAGCCTCGACATCGATCTACAGTTTACAAACATGAGGGATTGATGGCTTCGCAACCCTTTTTACAAAATCAACAGGGATGAGTGGGAAGGGTTCTTCTTGCCACAAAAAACGTATTTTAACACAAAGCCGCCAAGACACCAGGGAAAGCAGAATTGAATGAGAAAGAGATATGCTTTGTGGCCTTAGAAACTTTGTGTGAGGCAAAAACAGGAACTCCCTGGAGATAAAGACGTACGAACCACTATGATTTACACCCACGTGCTAAACCGTGGCGGCAAGGGTGTAAAGAGCCCGATGGACGACCTGTGATAAAGAAGTGCCTGCGTGTTATGCGGAAACCATATAAGAC
>JBHHTR010000133.1:0-6434 GCA_046753505.1 Thermodesulfobacteriota bacterium | reverse complement strand
AAAATAGCAAGTATTTTCAATGACTTGGGAAATCCGACTTTTTACGAGGCCATCAGTGGTAAGCAATCGAAAGTGTTCCTAGCTTGAAATATACAGCATTTTGGATAGAAACACAATTACAGACTCAAGAAGCGGTGGCTGTCATCGGTCATTGCATCCCCTTTAACAACATTGCAGGTCACCCTTTATAACTTGCCCCTTTTATGGTACCAAGAGAGGGCGCACGGTTTCTCTATCCTTGCTGTATGGAGAGATACGAAGAGAGGCAGGATGTCTTTGGGATGGAGAAGAGATCGCAATAGTGGAACGTCAACAAAGGTTCAAAAACAATGTTTAAGATAGGCGACATAACCTTCCCGTCATCTACCGTTCTTGCCCCCCTCGCGGGGATAAGCGACCTTCCATTTCGGATGATAAACCGCTCTCTGGGGTGCGATTTTGCCTTCGTAGAGATGATAAGCGCCAATGCCATTGTCTATCGAAACAAGAAGACAGAGGTGATGCTGGCCACCACACCGGAGGACAGACCCCTCGGGATACAACTTGTAGGCAGCGACCCTGAGATCATAAAGAGGGCGCTGGGGGAGATGGAGGGCAGGCAATTTGAGATCATCGATTTCAATGCCGCCTGTCCGGTGAGAAAAGTGACCCGCAAGGGGGAGGGGGCAAGTCTTCTCCGTGAGCCGCAAAAGCTCCGTGATCTCCTTAAGGTGATTGTAAATGCGTCGTCTGTTCCGGTGACGGTGAAGATACGGGCCGGTTGGAACGCCCTCTCCATCAACGCCAAAGAGGTTGCCCTCCATGCCCGGGACAGTGGTATCAGCGCCCTCTTTATTCACGGGAGGAGCAGCGTCCAGGGGTACAAGGGGGGGGTAGACTACAAGATTATAGGCGAGGTTAAGGAGGCGCTGGATATCCCCGTTATCGGGAGCGGCGATGTCCTCTCGCCCCAGCTTGCCAGGCGGATGCTTGATGAGACCGGGTGTGACGGCGTGGTCATTGCGAGAGGCGCCTTCGGGAATCCGTGGATCTTTCGTGAAACGGCCGAGTATCTGCGCAGTGGAACCCTGCCGGAGCGGCCCGGAATTGACGAGATAGCGGCGGTTATGACGACCCACCTCAAAATGTGCTGTGACCTCTACGGAGATAGAGGCGGGGCGGTGGGCTTTCGCAAGTTTTTTGCCTGGTACACAAAGGGGCTCCACGCCATCCGCCCACTTCGGGACAGGGCCTTCCGCGCCCAGAGCGGTGGAGAGGTGGCAGATATCATTGGCGATATGAGGAGTGGAGGGTGAGGGCTCTCCCATGCTGACCCGCTCCGCATACTGTCTGTCCGGGAAACAGCTTTGTAGCCCCACAGGTTTTATGGGAGATACTTCCATGGAAAGCGATCACTATCACAATTCCGCAATCCATTTCTAGCCGTTGGGGGTATAGATAAGGAGTTGTCGGGATTATATTTTCAATGTCGGGAAACAAACGGTCGTAGACCCTATTATTATAAAAATACGTGTATAGTTCAGAGGATTGCCACGTTGTGTTACGGTACAGAGTGGCACAATAAATCAAGGAGAACCCAACGCTTCATGAGTGTAACACCAAACATACTGATTCTTCTTGCCCACCCCCGGATAAATGAATCACAGGTCAACAGAGCTCTGATTAAAGAGATCGCCGGTCTGCCCAATGTGGTGGTCCACGACCTTTATGAAACCTACCCGGACTTCTATATAGACGTGAAGAGGGAGCAGGCGCTCCTTCTGGAGGCCGATCTCATCATCTTTCAGTGCCCCATGTACTGGTACAGCTCTCCCTCTCTCCTGAAGGAGTGGCAGGATGTTGTGCTGGAACGTGGTTTCGCCCGTGGAGCCAGCGGCACCGCCCTGCGTGGCAAGGAGTTCAGGATGGTTATCACAACCGGGGGCCCGGAGGAGGCATTTCAGAAGGGGGGAGCGAACAACTTTACCATTGAAGAGCTTCTGCGCCCCTTTGAACAGACGGCGTACCTGTGCGGAATGACCTACCACCCCCCGTTTGTTGTTCACGGCGCCTTCTATCTCCAGCGGGACGAGATTGAACGAAAGGCTATGGCGTATCGACAACAACTGGAGAGGCATATTAAATCTGATGGATAGTCATGGTTTCCTCGTAAACGCAGCCATCTACCTCCTTGCAACGGTTGTGGCGGTGCCCATAAGCAGAAAGCTTGGCATGGGGGTTGTCCTGGGCTACCTGGGAGCTGGCGTGGTCATCGGTCCATGGACGCTCGGCATTATCAGCAACGTGGAAGATATACTCCACTTTGCCGAATTCGGGGTTGTACTGCTCCTCTTCATGATAGGCCTTGAGTTGAACCCCAAGCGGTTGTGGAGTATGCGGAAGCCGATCCTGGGCGTGGGTGGCGCTCAATTGCTCTGTACCGCCCTTCTCTTCTTTGCCATCGCTTTTTTCGTAAAGCTGGAGTGGAAAACAGCCCTCCTTGCATCGCTCGGCCTCTCACTGTCATCAACCGCGATAGTCCTCCAGATTCTATCTGAGAAAAAGCTCCTGTCAACACCGGCCGGCGCCACCTCCTTCTCCATACTTCTCTTCCAGGATATAGCCGTCCTACCCATTATGGCCATGATTCCCCTCCTGGGTATTTCAGAGGGGGCAGTAGACGGCAGACATCCCCTCTTAACTGTATTGATGGTTGTCGCTGTAATTACATCCATTATTGTGGGAGGGCGCTACCTGACCCGTCCCGTATTCAGGATAATCGCTAACACGGGGATGCGCGAAGTCTTTACCGCCTTCACACTCCTGCTGGTTATCGGCACCGCCTGGTTGATGCAGGCTGTTGGGATGTCTATGGCTCTCGGCACCTTCCTCGCCGGGGTCCTCCTCGCCGAGTCGGAGTACCGTCATGAACTGGAGTCCAATATCGAACCTTTCAAGGGGCTGCTTCTGGGCCTCTTCTTTACCTCTGTGGGCATGTCGATAGATTTCGGTATTGTATGGAACACCCCCCTTCTCGTACTGACGATGGTGGCGGGGCTGGTAGCAACCAAGATGGTGGTCCTCTTTCTCATCGGCAGACTATTCCGTATTCCGGCCAGTCAAAACAGCCTTTTCTCTTTCGTCCTCTCTCAGGGCGGTGAGTTTGCCTTTGTCATATTCGGACTGGCCGTTTCATTCAGTGCGATGAACAGCGATATCGCCGCCCTCCTTACCGTGGTGGTGGCCCTCTCCATGGCGACCACCCCCCTCCTCATGATTATCAACACGAGGTGGATAGAGCCGCGCTTTACCCGCCTTTCGGAGAAAGCTGAGGTGCAGCAAGAGGAGATAGAGGCTCAGGACAATCAGGTAATCATCGCCGGATTCGGCCGTTTCGGCCAAGTCGTGGGCCGTCTGCTCCACGCCAACAAGATAGAGACCACCATTATCGACAACAATCCCGACCATATTGAATACGTCCGAAAATTTGGTTTCAGAGTATTCTACGGTGATGTTTCAAGGTCCGACCTGCTCTACGCAGCAGGCGCCGATAAGGCAAGGCTCTTTATCCTGGCCATTGACGATTGGCAAACAATGATAGAGACCATCAATACCATCCAGAAACACTTTCCCACCCTGACCATTCTGGCCCGGGCGAGGGACAAGATTCAGGCCTATGAGTTGATGAATCTGGGTGTTACCATTTTTGTCCGTGAAACCTTCAACTCGGCGTTACAACTGGGCGAGCTGGTGCTGTGTCATCTTGGCTACGGCGCTTATCAGGCAAAGCAGTCGGCCCATAAATTCAGCGTTCACGACAGTACGCTGCTCTACGAGCTCTACCACGTTTACCAAGACGAAGAAAAGATGATATCCCACTCGCGAAAAGCGAAAGAGGACCTTGAAAGAATATTTGAAGCCGATGAGGCTGCTTTATCGTCTACGAAGGACACCGATTGGGGATAGCTGTAACCAGCCACTGGGGCCAGCAGTCTAAGAGGTTATCCGTTCCCGGATTATCCTGATTTATTTGCCCCTTGATGTATCCCTGCATAGCTGGGGCTTGTCCGTTGCTAAAAGGAGCAAAAGCACATATGCGCTCTTCGCGCTCTCTGTGATCCTCCATTCTGACACCATGTCCAGAAGGATTAACAAAAGAGCGGCGCTCTCAAGGTGAGGCAGCTCTGCATACAGGCAGGTAAATACCACTTGACAATTACGGGACTTAAGTATACTTTTAAGGCTCTTTACGTACAAAACATAGGGGGTAGTGAGTATGAGAAGAATTATATGGATAGCTGTCTTCACTCTGGCGGTTTCCTTTGCCGGGAGCGCCATCGCTGCTGACGGCAGGGCTATATTCATGTCCAAGTGCAAGAACTGTCACGGCGCGGACAGGATGGGCGGAACCCTTGCGCCACGATTGAAGGGCAGTGACTTCATCCAGGGCGACCCTGAGGAGATAAAGAATACCATTCTTACAGGCCGTACTGGAACTCAAAAGAGGTACAGGCACCTTCCCATGTCGATGCCTCGCTTTGTCTTCACCGTTGAGGAGCTAGATGCTATCGTAAGGTTTCTCAAGGATGAGGAGGGCGCCGCATCCGGCGCTGCCGGGATGGACGGCGCTGTGATCTACGCAAACAAATGCAAGATGTGCCACATGCATGAAGGGAGAGGGGGCTCAATGGCGCCCAAGTTAGCGGCCTCCCACTTTATCAGAGGCGACGCCGACGCGGTTAAGGAGGTAATCCTGAATGGCCGTTCGGGATCAGCAAAGCACTCCAACTATCCAATGTCCATGCCTAAGTTCCACCTTTCTGTAGCGGAACTTGACGCCCTTGTAGAGTATCTCCAAAGTCTGTAGCCGTATCATGTCATCTGCAAGGGGTTCCGGTTGTAATGCCGGGGCCCCTTCTTTTATGTGGCGTCGTTAAAAGTCCGATCTACTGCGTCGTAGCAATTTTTCAGACACTCGACATACCACATGTATGCCTTCGCCTTCGCGCCTGAAAAATCACTACTCCTTGTATATCGAAATTTTAACTTAGCCATCACACGACTTTTTACGAAACAATGATGAATAGTTCGGTGGGACTCTACATCCATATCCCCTTCTGTTTAAAGAAGTGCTCCTATTGCAGCTTCAACTCTTATGAATCGGTTAACGACGATTACGGCAGCTACATTGAAGCCATTTTGAAGGAGCTTGCCTTCAGGTGTGAAGAGACGCCTTCTCTCCTCGAGAGGGGTGTTGAATCGATCTATATCGGCGGCGGCACCCCGTCACTCCTCGCTCCTGATGAGGTCGTCCGCTTGCTCAATGGTGTCAGAGCGGTGATGCCACATCGGGATGATAGCGGGGATGATTGCGAGGTGACGATCGAGGTCAACCCCGGAACGGTCGATTATGAAAAGCTGAGCGGATACCGGTTGGCAGGTGTAAACAGGGTGAGCATCGGCATCCAGTCCTTTAATGACAGCTTTCTTAAGGGACTCGGCAGGCTCCACTCCGCCTCAGATGGTGTGGCGGCCTTCCAGGCAGCCCGACGGGCCGGTTTTACAAATATAGGGGCAGACCTCATCTTTGCCCTGCCGGGCCAGACCGTCCTGGAGTGGGAGAGGGATGTGGATGAACTCCTCGAACTGATGCCCGAACACATCTCCCTCTATGCCCTGACGATGGAGGAGGGAACGCCCTTGTATGGGAAGTACGGGGCCGTCGGTCCGCCAACCCCGTTGGAGGAGGAGGTAGTTGTCATCTACCGCTCTGCCCTTGAACGATTGGAGGGGGCTGGCTATCGCCACTATGAGGTTTCGAATCTGGCTCTCCCTGGCTTTACCTCACGTCACAACAGCCGGTACTGGCGAGGCGGCGACTACATCGGTCTCGGCGCCGGGGCCCACTCCTATCTTGCGTCACCCGGATGGGGACGCAGGTGGTGGAATATTTCGGCGCCCGATAACTATGTCGGCAGCGTCATGGCTCACAGAGGAGGTGTGGATGGCAAGGAGCAGTTGACGCGGGAGAATGCCCTCCTGGAGAGCCTTTTCCTCGGCCTCCGCACAACGGAGGGGGTAGAGATTGCCCCCTTTCAGGAGAGGTTCGGACTCTCTCCCACGGAGTGTCTCCCCATGGAGCGGCTGACAGGAAGAGGTCTCATTGCCTCCGACAACGGATGGCTGCAGCTGACTCAGGATGGGATACTCCTCTCTGACGAGGTATTTGCTCACCTTCACGGAGGAGGCGCTCCCTGAGACGATCTGACACAACTCTGGAAACGGTATTGTGCCGGACCATGGGGTATGCTATAAAATTGCAAGGCAGCTTGTCAGGCATTAGCTTGTTCGCTTATTAGGAAAAACAGGAACGAACCAATCCTAAGCTAACAAGCTGAACACACTAAAAAGCTAAAATAACCGGAAAGGCATCAACTATGTCTATAGAGTCAACT
>JBHHTR010000132.1:0-6502 GCA_046753505.1 Thermodesulfobacteriota bacterium | reverse complement strand
ACCCAGGACCGGAAGCACACTTCCTAACTGTGTGGTCAATAGATGGAGGTTCAAACTCCTTTGTACACTCACCTACGTTTACCAACGGAGAGTCTGCTGAAAACTGGTCAGCCACATTTGCTATAGGTCAAAGGGAAATCAGTGTGAAAAGGGCAGTTGAGGAGGTAGTAATTGTTGACCACCAGCCTGACAGTGATTCACAATACGTTTTGCATGTAACACCAGGTCCGGAAATTACAGACCAGCAGGAGCAGTACGCTTCGAAATGGAATGCTCTTGAGAAGAAGTATTCGAATAAAATGTATCGCCTGTCAAATCCAGGAGGCAGAAAGATTACGATTAAAGCAATTACCTGGATAATAGTATTGACCTGGGTTGTTCAGGAATTAGTTGTTTTGATACTATTGTATTTTAAAAGGCAGAAGACGGTTTTTTTACTACGATCCTTCTCGTCGGCAACACTTGTGGCAATACTTTTTATCTTAATCGGAAAGATTCAAGGATTATTGTGAGATCTTCGTCTGCTTTATAACTATCAGGCTGGAAATATTAAATGGATAAATATCCTCAATTTAAACCTGTAGTGGCTCACTATTCTTCGGTCTATCTGTCGCTCACGAAGACATGGATTTACTCACAGATTGTTTTCCTTAAATTGTTCTCACCTGTCATCATTACAAAGAGGATTGAAAATTATAATATCTTTCCTGTTGAGAGGATATATCCCCTTTATGACGGAAAGGGTTTTGCCGCCCGTTGTTATCTTGAATTCACGAGAATGATTTCCGGCTACTATCCGTTCTTTCTTAAGCAGTTGAAAAATGACAATGCAGTTCTTCTCCACAGCCATTTTGGGTATGACGGCTATGAGATGTTACCGCTTAAAAGAAAACTAGGGATTCCAATGATTACTACTTTTTACGGTGTTGATGTGAGCATGTACCCAAAACAGAAACCAATATGGAGAGGCAGATATAAGAAGCTCTTTAATGAAGGAGAGATCTTCTTAGTCGAAGGGAAACATATGAAAGAAAGCCTTGTTGAACTAGGCTGCCCACGTGAAAAGATATTGGTCCAACACCTCGGTATTGATACTGACAAATTTAAATTTATACCAAGAGTATTGGCGAAGGACGGCAAGGTCAAAATACTTGTTGCTGGCAGTTTCAGGGAGAAGAAGGGCATTCCTTATGCAATGGAGGCTTTTGCAAGGGTAAAAGAAGTATATGACAATATTGAAATGACGCTTATTGGAGATTCAGGGGGCAGTCCGGCAGAGGCTAATGAGAAAAAGAAGATAGTTGATGTCATTAACAAACATAACCTCCATGAGAGTGTCAGAATGTTGGGCTACCAGCCTCACTACGTGTTCTTGGATGAAATAGAGAAGCATCATATTTTCTTGTCGCCAAGTGTCCATGCTTCTGATGGTGATACCGAGGGGGGCGCGCCAGTATCAATCATTGAAGCTTCGGCATCGGGCATGCCTATACTCTCTACACTCCATTGTGACATACCTGATGTGGTAATAGATGGAAAGAGCGGTTTTTTGGTTCCTGAACGAGACATTCCATCACTGACAGAGAGATTAGAGTATTTAATAAAGAATCATGAAATGTGGGGGAAACTAGGCGAGAATGGACATAAGCATATCAATGAGAACTATAACATATACACACAGGCAGAGAGGCTGGAAAACATTTATCAGGATGTAATCGGATAAGGGACGTCCAATTATTTATTCCGCTTTATTCATGAATTGCCCATGTATTGTAACGATGATCGCCTGTCTGAGTACGGCCCGCACAGGGAGACGCAGCGGTTGTATTTACCATGGAATCTTTGGCAGGCGGGCCGTGCCAGTGGATAGGGCCGACTTATAACAAATGCCTTGGTGGACTCAAGATCAAGCGAGGGCGCGAGCACATTTGTGAATATTGCGGGTTATGTGTCAAACTTGAGGGAATTGCGGAAAATGGTTATGCCAAAAGTTATTTATCTGATACAGGACAGAAAGTTCTTTGCAACCGTTAACGGTATAGTGGGGGGGCACATAGCTCATATTATAGGCCTCGTTGAAGCTCTACAGGATGATAAATATGAAGTCGTAATAGTCTCCGATAGTAAGGTGCCATACTGGTCTAATGAGAAGGTAAGGTATCGGATTGTACCCGGCGGCATTACAAAATATTTTGGAAAGATTGCAGGGAAACTACTATGGTTGCTTATTCTTGCCAATAGTATGATTTCTGTTGTTAAGAAAGAAAAGCCTGATTTTATTTATGCCAGGCATGGTGGAGGACTTTTTATTTTAGCTGTATTGAAGAAGATATTTAAGAATATACCTATAGTTTTAGAAGTAAATACACCTGCGTCAATGGGATTGGGGGCAAGGAATATTTCATTTCTCCACAAAAGAGCAAGTATTTTAATTGATAAGATCAGCTTTAATAGTGCAGATAAAATATCCGTTGTTTCAAAAGAGGTGGAGGATTATATTAAGGAATTATTTTCTGAAAATATTTCATCAAAGGTCTTTATCAATCCTAATGGAGTAGATGTTAAACGTTTTGTGCCGGATATGGAGCATGACGGGATAAGGGAAAAATATAGTATTCATTCTTCCGCTATTGTTCTTGGTCTGGCTGCTAAATTCGAGAAGTGGCATGGTGTTGATGTGCTCATTAGAGCATTTGATACCGTTCAAAAAAGAGTCGATGATGCAATATTCCTTTTCCTGATTGGGGAAGGACCCATAAGAAAGGAACTTCAAAGTCTGGCAAAGTCACTCGGTGTTGATAATATTATATTTACAGGTGTCGTCCCCTTTGACCAGATGCCGTCCTATTTAGAAGCATGCGACATTCTTGTTAGTCCACAGTCGGCAACTATCGGGAATTTATTTCACGGCTCACCCACCAAGTTATTTGAATATATGTCTACAGGTAGGGCTATTATTGCAAGCAGAATAGGTCAAATGAAAGATGTCATTAAAGATGGTATTAATGGGCTCCTCTTTGAGCCTGACAATGTAGAAGCTTTAGCTTCCAGGATCGACCATCTCATTTGTAACCCTGACGAGAGGAAAAGGCTGGGACGGCAGGCAAGGAAAGATGCCGTTGCAGAACACTCTTGGTCTAAAAATGCAGAAATGATATTAGAGCAGTTAGGTAAATGATCTATCTTTTAATGACTGCCGATTACGAGGTTTTTGGCGATGGCTCCGGGGATGTGAAGACGTGTATGATCGACCCCGCCGATGCGCTCCTGTCAGTACTGGAGAGACATGGTGCGAGGCTGACCATTTTCTTTGAGGTCTGTGAGTATTGGGCGCTCAAAGAAGCTGAGGCCGATGGGTTGCTTGCCCACCTTGACTACAGCCCCAGTCGGTTGATGGAGGAGCAGGCACGAGATGCTGTGTCGGCTGGACACGATGTACAGCTTCACCTCCATCCACAGTGGGTCGGCAGCCGTTACCGGGATGGGCGATGGTGGATGAACTTCGATTGCTGGCGGCTTCCTAATCTGTCCGATAGCCCCTGTAGCAGAGGGGAGGTATCTTCTCTGTGCGGAATTTTCAGGAAGGGGAGAGAGACACTGGAGGCAATGCTGCGACCGGTGAAGCCCGACTACCGGTGTGTCGCCTTCAGAGCCGGGGCGTGGTGCATCCAGCCGGAGGAAGATGTACTCAGGGCGATGAGTGAGAACAACTTTCTTATCGATTCAACCGTCGCCCCAGGCCTCCACGCCGACGATGGTCTGAACTACTACGATTTCAGGAGGGTGGGGAGCGGGAACGCCCTCTGGAAAATTTCCGACTCTGTGAGCAGCCATGATCCCCAGGGGGAGCTCTTTGAGATCCCCATCTCCACGATGAAGGTGCCGGGGTGGCGCCTCTTTTTCAGCAAGCTCTCCAGACGGCTATCAAGGCGCAGTGGAGTGAGGGCGCCCCAGGCGGCCGGTTACTACCCGGCAATGTGTGGCCCTTCGCTTGCGGGAGAGGTATCGCGCCACCTCTCACCACAGCCGGTCATGTTCGACTACTGTACCCTCACGGCCGGTGAGATGGAGGCTTTTGTCACGAGGGCCGTGGCGGAGGACAAGAGCGGGACGATACGGCCTCTGGTTGCCATAGGGCACCCGAAGAACCTGGCCGCTATCGACGAGCTTGAAATCTTCATGGATGTATGTAGTGAGCGATACGTCAATAGGGGGCTTCTCAGCTTTGCCACATTCAGGGAGGTGGCGGATATGCTTAAGCCGTCCGGCACGAAGCCATGAAGGTTGGGCGCCTGATGCGTAATCTCCAGCAGCAGGGTTATCCTGCCTCATCTCTTCTTAAGGAGTCGGCATGGTTTGTCCGAAAAAAGAGTAGCGCCGTATTGCAACGAAGGTTCAACCCGGCTCTTTCTGACGCGCAATTTTTCATATCCCTGGGGCTAAAGGGGGAGCGGGAGCGATGTGAGTGGATAGCGCGTTGCCGGAGTGGGGGGGCGCGATTTTATAGTCATGACAGCCGTGAGGCAGCAGTACGCTTTAATGGCTTTGACAGAGATATCGTAGCCGGGGCGGATGCTGTCTGCAACCACCGTTTCGACATCCTGGGAAGCGGCGAGGTAAATATCAACCGTGAGGGGGGGATGGGGTGCGGGTACAGAAGGGTTGCGTGGAGCAGGGACTTCAAGTCCGGTTACCGATGGAGCAGGGAGCGTTCGAGCTGGGATATCGTCAGGGAGACTCCGGCCGGGACGGATGTGAAGGCGCCGTGGGAGCTCTCCCGTTTTCATCACCTGACGCTGCTGGGACAGGCGTACCGGATAACGGGAGACGAGCGGTATGCTACTGAGTTTGTCAACCAGCTCAGTGACTGGATTGAGGACAACCCCGTTAACTGTGGCATCAACTGGGTCTACGCCATGGATGTGGCGATACGGGCCGTCAACTGGCTTGCCGGATGGCATTTTTTCAAGGGCGCCCCATCGGTTGACGACGCCTTCACAGTAACCCTTATGAAGAGCATCCTCCTTCACGGGAGATTCATCAGGCGGAACCTTGAGTGGTCCTACCTTGTCCGCAACAATCACTATATCTCCAATGTGTCGGGGCTCTTTATTATCGCCCTTCTCATGCCAGACTTCAGAGAATCCGGGGAGTGGCTCGACTTCTCCAAGGGGGAGTTGGAAAGGGAGATGGAGAGCCAGGTATACCCTGACGGCTGCAACCATGAGGCGTCAACGGCTTATCAGCGCCTCGACCTTGAACTCTTCCTCTACCCCGCCATCCTTGGCCGTTTCAACGGCGTGGAGTTTTCGGCGACATACCTCTACCGCCTCAAGACGATGTGCCTCACTTTTATGCATTCCCTCAAGCCAGACGGGGATATGCCTCAGGTCGGCGACAACGACAGCGGCAGGTTGCTCAAGTTTGATATCCCCGGCGCCGGACCCCTTGACGGGCGCTACCTCCTCCCCCTGGCGACACTCTTTTTTGACGAGCCCGCCTTCAAGGTCAACTTCGGAACGTTGGAAGAGGAGGAGGCATTGCCCCCCTATCTGGCCCCGGCCTGCCGCCTCTTCGGGGAGGAGGGTCTTGACAGATGGTTGGGAATGGAGTGGAGAGATAGAGACGGGTTAGAGAGCAGGGCCTTCAGGGATGCCGGATGGTATGTCATGAGAAACGGAGGCGATTACATGATCATCTCCTGTGGCCCCAATGGACAGAGAGATCTGGGCGGCCACGCCCACAACGACAAGCTCTCCTTCGAACTTTCCATTGGCGGCAGAGACATCATCGTTGACCCCGGCACCTACCTCTACACATCTCACCCCGATGAGAGAAATATGTTCCGTGGTACGGCCTATCATAATACCGTCATGGTTGATGGTGAGGAGCAGAACCGCTTCAGGGAGGGGGGGCTCTTCGGTCTCCATAACGATACGGTATGCCGCTGCCTCCATTGGGCGGAGGGTGAGGACTCCATCGAATTCGAGGGGGTTCACTACGGCTACCGAAGGTTGGAGGGGGCTATCATCCACAAGAGGGGGATTACCTTTGATAAGGAGGCGAGGCGATGGGAGATTGTCGATAATGTTTCGGGCTGGAACTCCACTCCACACAACCTGAGGTGGATGCTCTGCCTCCACCCCCAGGTCGGTGTGGAGGTGGGGGCAGATGGCATTATAAGGGGAGACGGCTTCTCCATCTCGGTGACGCCTCGTGTCGATATGAGGCTTGAAGAGGGGTGGTACTCCAAAGGGTACGGTCTGAAAGAGCCGACCCGGACGGTTGTATTTGAGAAGAGGCGGACCGTTCTGCCCTTTCAGCTTACCATGGTAATAGAGGCTTTCGAGTAAGGTATGGACCCCTCACCTCAATCCTCTCCCCGGAGGGGAGCAGAGGGTAATAGTGGGAACAAGTCTTCCCACATGGGGTCGAGATGGTACACGGGATATTGTCAATGGTCGAACTCAAATCTTCCCTCTCCCCTGGGGGGAGAGGGGCA
>JBHHTR010000131.1:0-6527 GCA_046753505.1 Thermodesulfobacteriota bacterium | reverse complement strand
GAGAATATAGACGCCGCCTGAATCGTATTTACACACCTATTGACAAGGGCTCTAACTACTAAATAAATCAGGCAAATTGGTTTGACACTACCAGCCTCACCTGCTATCGTGAGCGGAGGAAAAAAAGTGTATAGCGCAGAGTTTACAATGGTGATGTTAACGTGTAGAGAGATGGAAAACGTCACTGGACAGGATAGAGTATGATCCCCATAGTATCGATAGTTGGAAGATCGGGGAGCGGCAAAACCACGCTTCTTGAAAAGGTCATTCGACGCCTCACCGAACGTGGGTACCGTGTGGGAACCATCAAACACGACGCCCACGACTTCGAGATAGATTACGAGGGGAAGGATAGCTGGCGTCACAAACAGGCGGGGGCTAGTACCGTCGTACTGGCCTCCAGCAAGAAGATCGCGGTAGTGAAGGATGCCGGAAGGGAGTGGTCGCCGGAGAGCCTTGCATTCACCTTTGCCAGCGACCACGACATCGTTATTACCGAAGGGTTCAAGCAGTCCACCATCCCGAAGATAGAGGTCTTCAGGAAGAGTCACACGGCTGAACCGGTCTGTCTTGACGACTCCAACCTCATAGCCCTTGCCACTGAGATCGCAGAGGAGGGGCAGGAAAAGGACACATTAAAGAAAGAGCTGCCACGGCTGGACATCAACGATGCAGAGGGGGTGGCGGACTTCATCGCACAACGGTTCCTGACGCCTGTTCCTGAGAAGGGGGTTCTCCTCGCGGTAGACGGCCAGGCCATAGCCCTCGACCCCTCATCTGAACGCCTCATAAAGGAGTCGCTACAGGGCATTATCAAGAGTCTCAATGGCTGTTCAGAGCCAGGGGAGATTGAGGTAAAGATCCGACAATGACCGGGGCAATTCTCGTTGGCGGCAAGAGCAGGAGGATGGGCTTCAACAAGGCCTTCATCGAGATCAATGGCAAGTCGATTATCGAAGGGGCCATTGAGACCCTCCGAACCCTCTTCCCACACCTCATTATCGTTGCCAGCAGCGACAACATACTCGAATATGAACATCTCAATATCAGGACGGTAGCCGACGTCTACGCCGGGGCAGGCAGTCTCGGCGGCATCTACACCGCCCTCTTTCATTCACCGTCACCCTACTGTTTCGTTACCGCCTGCGATATGCCTCTCCTCGACAGTGCGGTCATTGAGCGGATGGTCGCTGAAGCCAAAGGGCACGATGCGGTAATCCCGACCATGAAGGGGCGATTCCACCCCCTTCACGCCATCTACTCGCGGCGATGCATGGCGCAAATGGAGGCGATGATAAAGGTCGGCGACCTCACCATAGGAAACATCTACAAGAGGATCAATGTCAAGGGGTTGGATGAGGATTTCTTTCACGACTCCCACGACCTCCCCTTTCTCACCAACCTCAATACAACGGAGCACCTCAATAAGCTCTCAGAGTCTCATCGTATAATCTCTTCCTCTAACTCCGGCAAGGAGAGTGAGCATTGCAATGAGTGAGAAGGCCCTCAGCGAACTCATCTCCATTATGGAGAAGCTCCGCGCTCCCGGCGGCTGTCCCTGGGACCGTGAGCAGACCACGGAGAGTCTCGTCCCCTTCATTATTGAAGAGGCCTACGAGGTCATCGCCGCCATAGACGCTGGCTCTCCCGACATGTTGAAGGATGAACTCGGGGATCTCCTCTTTCAGATAATTTTTCTCTGCCAACTGGCAGGTGAGGAGGGGCGCTTCACCATGAAGGATGTCATCAAGGGTTCTGTTGAAAAGATGGTGCGCCGTCACCCTCACGTCTTCGCTGACGAGAAGGCTGAAAATACGGAGGAGGTGCTGAAAAACTGGGCCAGGATCAAAAAGGAGGAGAGGGCCGCCGACAACGGCGCCATCCGTGAGGGGTACCTCTCCGGGATACCGGAACAGCTTCCGGCCCTCCTAAGGGCCCACAAGGTCACCGCTAAGGCAGCCCGTGTGGGCTTCGATTGGAAGGATATTGAGGGGGCCTTTGACAAGGTTGATGAAGAGTTCGGTGAGTTCAGGGAGGCTGTCAGGAAGCGAGATGGCGACAATATGGAGGAGGAGTTCGGCGATATCCTCTTCACCCTCGTTAATGTAGGTCGATTTGCCGAGATCAACCCTGAGGACGCCCTGCGCAAGACTATTGGAAAGTTCATCGGGAGATTTCATTTCCTGGAGGATGACCTGAGAAAGAGGGGGCAAGAGATAGCCTCAACCTCACCTGAGGAGTTGGAAGAACTCTGGAGGAAGGCAAAAAGGGAAGAAAGAAAATGATTGATTACAACCCCTTGAAAGGCTTTCCCCACATCTTGTGGATAAGTTGTTGGCATCTCCCACATGGAAATCGCAGAGAGGCGTAGCTATAGGGGGTATCTCGCATTTGCACATTTTTTAGGCACACGATTGCCCTTTAATATTATACGGTTACCTCATTTTCTCCCCTTTATCATTTCCATCCTTTATTCCCCTTATCTTTCCAATTTTTTCCATGACTATTCCAGACAGAAAGCGCATTTCATAAACCCTTAAGAGATAAGCCGAAATGACGTAGATGCACGCGCCTGACAGGAGCGCGGCTGTCAGAACAGTCGCCTTCCACAGGGAGCTATCCCCGTACCACCCTCCAGCTGTATAGACGCCGTAGGCGCCGATCCCCATTATGATAGATGCGATAGAGACCTTTACGGCGGAGCGCACGATCTCCCCGCCCCCTACTCCCCCCATCCTCCTCCTCAAGACGGCGATGAGTATGAGAAGGTTCATAAAGGAGGCCAGAGATGTAGCAAGGGCAAGTCCACCGTGGCGGAGAGGCTTCATAAGGAGGAGGCAAAGGATAAGATTGACCGCCACCGATGCGACAGCCGCTATGACGGGGGTCTTAGTATCCTTGAGGGAGTAGAAGGCCGAGGCGGCTATTTTTGTACTGGCAAAGGCCACAAGCCCTGCCGAATAGAAATAGAGGGCAATGGCCGTGCCATTAACCGCCTGCTCATCAAAGAGGCCCCGTTGAAAGAGGAGGGATATGATGGGTATGCCGAGAACCACGAGACCGACCATGGAGGGAATAATAATGAAGTTGACTATCCGGATCGAGAAAGAGAAGGCCTCCCGGAATGCGCTCCATTCACCCTCCATGGCATGACGGGACATGGAGGGCAGAGCGGCGGTGGCGAGGGCCACCCCGAATACGCCGAAGGGAAGCTGGACGAGCCTGTCGGCATAGTAGAGGTACGATATGCTCCCCTCGGCAAGGCCAGAAGCAAATCTCTGAGTGATAAAGATGTTGATCTGGTAGACTCCGACCCCGAGGGCGTAAGGACCCATGAGGAGGAGGACCCTGCCCAGGGCTCCGTCTCTCAGATCCCATGTCAGCCGTGGCGATACACCAAAACGCTTCAGGTAGGGCAATTGAAAGAGAGCCTGTGCCGCGCCTCCTATGACAACGCCAATAGCAAGCGCATAGAGTGGGTTGGAGAGGAGGGCGGACAGGAGTATGACCGAGGCGATGATGGTAATATTGAAGAGAGCAGGGGCCAGCGCCGGCGCCATGAAGTGTTTCAGAGAGTTGAGCAGCGCCATTGCCACCGCAAAGAGGCCGATGAAGAAGAGGAAGGGAAACATCCACCGTGTCATGGAGACAGTCAACCCATGCTTCTCTACAGTCGAGGCGAAGCCGGGCGCCATAAGATCCACAAGCTGAGGGGCGAAGAGGATACCAAGTAGGGTGATGACAAGGAAGATGATTGCAAAGAGGGTGAAGAATTTAGCGGCAAGGGCGGCTCTCCTCTCCATGGAAAGAGACGAGTCGGCCCCGATCTCTTCGGTAAAGACAGGCACTATAGATGCCGTAAGCGCACCCTCCCCTACGAGACGCCTGAAAAAATTGGGGATCCGGTAGGCCACAAAGAAGATATCCGTCTCAAAGCCGGCGCCAAAGAGGGCGGCAATGACAGCGTCCCGAACATAACCTAAAATCCTGCTGAGCAATGTTGCCGAGCCGACGACCGAAGCCGCCCCGGTTATATCCCTCCTTGAAGACGATGACGAGGCGCCCCCCAGCCCATCCTCCCGCCCCTCCCCCCTATCCATCTCTATACTCCCTTGACGCCACCACTTGGGAGGTAACGAGAAAAGGTCTTGACATCGAGTCCATTATACTCAATAATTGGTGAAATTTAATTCTGGAGGTAATTACGTGGCAACTCACAAATCGGCAGTAAAGAGACATCGGCAGAGCCTCATTAAAAGAGAGAGGAACAATGCTGTTGCATCTACCATTAAAACGGCAACAAAGAAGGTGCAGTCGGCTGTAGAGTCCGGCAATGGTGAAGAGGCTAAAACGTCCCTCTTTGCTGTTACTTCTCTCCTCGACAGGGCAGTCTCCAAGAATGTCCTTCACAGGAACAATGCGGCGAGAAAGATATCCCGCCTCACAAGAACCGTCAACTCCATCGCCTCAAAGTAGAGGGTCGGTTCTCTTTTTCTAGCGCCAGATTCTCCATAGGCACACACTTCTTCAACTGCATAACTGGACAACAAAGCGGCTCAGAGAGATAGAGTGGGGGATTCCCCCGCTCTTAATCTCCCCGTCTATCACCTTTAGACGGTGGAAGATGCGTGACAGTTCGGCCTCCGAAAAGCGGTTGCTCATCGTAAGATACCCCTTCACCTTATAGGGAGGCACCCCGAGAAGAGGTGGAAACTTTCCGGGCTCAACCCCCCTCTTTCGCAGCGCCTTCGCCTTCCATATCCTCCTGAACTGTTGTGTGATACTGAACAGGAGCTTGGGGGCCGGTTCGTCTGCAATCTTACTGAAGATGTCGAGGGCCCGTCTCCCGTCGCGCATCCCGAGAGCATCGGTGAGGCCGAAGATATTCTCCTCCTTCACATCCGCCACCCCCTCTTCAACATCGCCAACCTCTATAATCCCCTTGGAGCCGATAAAGAGGAGCATCTTCTGCACCTCACTCTGTACACTTCTCAGGTTTTTCCCCGTCAGCGAGAGCAGTTTAGCAACTGCATCATCGGTTATCTCCCTGCCGCCCTTCTTCACATCCTGCCTTACTATGGTGGCAAGACGGCCTGCCGAGATCCTGTTAAAGAGCTCTATGTGACCACACTTTGCCACTGCCCGGTAGAGGGCGGAGTTTTTTTTCACCTTGCCACTCTCCGCCGTAAGGATAAGACAGGTCGATGGAGAGGGATCTTTCACATACTCGGCGAGGGTATCCTGGCTCTTCGCCCTGAGGGTATCGACCCCCTTGACCAGGACCACCCGCCTCTTAGACATGGCCGGCATAGTCATGGCAACGGAGACAATTTCGGCGGCGGCGGCCTCACGGGCGATAAAGAGGTGGAAGTTGAGATCGGCCATGCCGCCCTTAAGGGCCACCCCCTTGACCCGGTTGGCTCCATCCTCAACGAGGGCCCCCTCATTCCCATAGAGGAGGTAGACAGGGAGAAGTTTATCTATTGCCGTCTGGAACGACATCAAAAGCCCTCCACCATCTGCTCCTTGATGAGCCGCGCCATATCCTTCACCATCTTCTTCAACGCCTCCCGCTCAGCCGCTTTGGTGGCGTCAACACTGAGGGCGGTCACCTTGAAGTCCTCATAGTCGGCGAGCCCCTTCCGTTCCCACAGAATAGATTCATCTGACCTCCTGACCAGCTTGAGATCCACTGCAATCGACAGCCGGTACTCCTGAGTCACATCGGTGCTGTCAAATGATATGGCTGAAAGGGTGTAGGATGTGACCGTACCGACAAGAGTCGCCTCCCCCTCGCCGCTCTTCACAACCTGAAGGGAGACAGTGTTGATAAACTCATCGGCAATGGCGGTGGTGAGAACCGTCTCCACATCGGGACGCTGGGTCTGGTTCTGAAAGAAGGGGATGGAGAGAGTCGTAATGCCCCCCGGTATGGAACCGCCTTTACCGGCCACATGGTAGCCGCAACCCGACAGGGCGGTGGCGAGTGCTATGACGATCAGGACGGACATGGAGAGGGGCCATGAGCTACCGCCAACTCTCATCTCTCTCGTACCGTTAGTATCGTTATCCTTCATGACCCCTCACTACCCTACTACCAGATTAATTAGCCTCTTCGGCACATATATCACCTTCCTGATCTCCCTGCCGCCGATCCACTCGCCCATTTTGGGATCGCTCAACGCGGCCTCCTTCACCTGCTCCTCGCTTGCGTCAGCCGGGACGGTAAGCCGTGACCGCATCTTTCCGTTTATCTGGACAATGATGAGCGCCTCGTCCACCTTCAGCGCCTCTTCACGGTACGACGGCCACCTGGTGGCATAGAGGGGTTTTCCTGTTCCCAACCTCTCCCATAGCTCTTCACAGAGGTGGGGGGCAAAGGGTGACAGGAGGAGAACGACCGCCTCGACCGACTCCCGGAAGAGCGACGCCGCCAGGTCGTTTCTCTCCCCCTTCCACTGGTAGAGGGCGTTCACCAGCTCCATGATGGAGCTGATTGCGGTATTAAAGTGGAGTCGCTTATCGAT
>JBHHTR010000130.1:0-6657 GCA_046753505.1 Thermodesulfobacteriota bacterium | reverse complement strand
AACATTCGCAACATGAATAGAGAACGTGGAAGATTTTACGCTGAATAGTTACATTATTTCTTCCTTTATTTCAGTAATAATTTCTTCAACAGAATTATGCAGATGACAGCAAAATCATCTGTTGATTCTGTCAGGATGGAAATGATTGCTGATATGCAAATCCCTTTACCCTCAAACCCTGAACAAACCCGCATCGCCACCATCCTCTCCGATATGGACGCCGAAATATCCGCTCTGGAGACCAAACTTGCCAAATACAAACAGGTGAAGCAGGGGATGATGCAGAACCTCCTGACCGGGAGGATACGGCTGGTGTGAGCTGTTTAAGGGCATAACTGAAATAATGGGTTGCCTTATTTTAGTTTTAGGTGGTATCCTAAAATAACCCTGGTGGTTATTTTAATTTCATATACGGTAAGGATGTTCAGATGAAAAAGTTTCAGTCTGGCCGCTTTGTACAGCAAGGGCATTACAAGAGCTTTCAGCCCAACCTGATCAACCGGGCCTGGGTGCTTGACAACATGGAGTTGATTCAGTTGCTTGGCCAGGCTGACAGGGAATTGGGCCGGCTCGATATGTATTCGGACTATATTCCTAACATTGACCTGTTCATCAGCATGCATGTACTGAAGGAGGCGACTCAATCAAGCAAGATAGAAGGTACTCAGACTAACATGGAGGAGGCCCTTCTGGAAAAGGATGACGTTGCCTTGGACAAAAGGGACGACTGGGAAGAGGTACAAAACTATGTGGCTGCCATGAATGAGGCGATTACGAAGTTGCGGAGACTCCCATTTTCTTCCCGCCTGATCCGGGAGACACACAAGACCCTGATGAAAGGGGTGCGCGGCAGGCACAAGGGGCCTGGTGAGTTCAGGCAGAGTCAGAATTGGATTGGCGGGGCAACCATTGACGATGCGGTTTTTGTACCGCCGGTGCATACCTCCATAGGTGACTTGATGGGTGATATCGAACAGTTTGTACATAACGATGCCCGGTTTTTCCCGGAGCTGCTGAAAATTGCCCTGGTGCATTATCAGTTTGAAACTATTCATCCCTTCCTCGACGGCAATGGCCGTGTGGGACGGTTGCTGATTACTCTCTATCTTGTCAACAGGGGAATATTGAAACAGCCTGTGTTGTATCTGTCGGATTTCTTCGAGCGAAACCGCACTCACTATTATGATAACCTGATGAGGATGAGAGAGAAGAACGACCTGCTCCAATGGTTCAAGTTTTTTCTGGTGGGCATTATCGAAACCGCTAAAGGCAGCATTTCCACTTTTGACAATATCCTCAAGCTGCAAAAGCAGATGGATCGCCAGATACAATCACTGGGCAGCAGAACGGCAAAGGCACAGAAGGTTCTCCACAGTTTGTATCAACATCCGATGATTGACGCCGCCAGGGTGGGAGTGGCGGCTGAGATATCACCGGCATCGGCTTACAAACTGATTGCCGATTTGGAAAGGTTTGGCATACTGCAAGAGATTACCGGCGGCAAACGGGGCAAGCTCTATCTGTTTGCGGACTATTTACAGTTGTTCAAATAGGAGAGAATAAGCCGCGTTATGCAACTATCCAACGTCGGTCAAATCGAAAGAATAACCCAGAACCGGGTTGTCCAACTATTCGAGAAGGAGCTGGATTATGACTATCTCGGCAACAGGGAAGAGCGCCCGGATAACAGCAATATCGAGGAGAAGCTTTTATCGAAATATCTGACAGAGAGAGAATACAGCCCGACTCATATCACCAGGGCGCTCCACGCACTGCGAATTACTGCCAACAACCACAACGAAAACCTCTATACCAACAATAAAAACGTCTACAAACTGCTCCGCTATGGCGTGCCGGTAAAGGTGGAGGCAGGCAACAACTTTGAGACGGTTCACCTCATTGACTGGGAGCACCCGGAGGAGAATGACTTTGCCATTGCCGAAGAGGTCACTGTTCAGGGCTACCGTGAGAAACGGCCCGATATCGTCCTCTATGTAAATGGTATTGCCATTGGAGTGCTTGAACTCAAACGGAGCATCGTCTCTATCGGTGACGGCATCAGGCAGAGCATCGTGAACCAGCAGAAGGAGTTTATCGAATCCTTCTTCGCCACGGTCCAGTTTGTCTTTGCCGGTAACGACTCAGAAGGTTTGCGTTACGGAACCATAGGCACACCTGAAAAGTTCTTTCTTAAATGGAAGGAAGATGTAGCAGATGACAGCCGCCTGCAACTGGATAAGTACCTGCTCAAGATATGCGATAAAAAGCGGCTTATCGAACTCATTCATGACTTTGTACTCTTTGATAACGGCAAGAAGAAACTCCCCCGTGTACATCAGTATTTTGGGATCAAGGCCGCACAGGAGCACATCCGCAGACGTGAAGGCGGCATCATTTGGCACACCCAGGGCAGCGGCAAGAGCATTATCATGGTGCTCCTTGCCAAGTGGATTCTGGAGAACAACCCAAATGCCCGTGTAGCCATCATTACCGACCGTGACGAACTGGATAAGCAGATCGAGGGGGTCTTTAAGGATGTTGGGGAACCGATCAAGCGCTCCACCAGCGGACGGGACCTTATGGCGCAACTGGCAGAGGCCAGGCCTCGACTGCTCTGCTCGCTGGTGCATAAATTTGGCAGGAAGGAAATCGATAACTTTGAGGAGTTCATCAAGGAGCTGGAGAGCAGGCCCACCCAGGCGGTGGGGGAACTCTTTTTATTCGTCGATGAATGTCACCGCACCCAGAGCGGCAAGCTGCACCGCACCATGAAGGCCATGCTGCCCAGTGCTGTTTTTATCGGCTTTACCGGAACACCTCTCCTTAAACAGGACAAACGCACAAGTCTGGAGGTATTTGGCAAGTATATTCACACCTACAAGTTTAATGAGGCCGTTGAGGATGAGGTGGTACTGGACCTGATCTATGAGGCGCGGGACATTGACCAGAAGATATCCTCACCGGAGCGCATAGACGCATGGTTTGAATCCAAGACAAAGGGCTTAAATGACTTTCAGAAGTCGGAGCTGAAGAAGCGATGGGGCACCATGCAGGCTGTTCTTAGCTCCCGCTCCCGTATGGAGAGGGTGGCGAGTGACATCATCTTTGATTTCAGTGTAAAGCCACGGCTCAGTTCAGAGAGAGGCAATGCCATCCTGGTGGCGTCCAGCATTTATGAGGCTTGCCGCTATTTTGAACTCTTTCAAAAGACAGAATTGAAAGGCGAGTGCGCCATTGTAACATCCTACAACCCGAGCACCCGCGATATAACTACAGAGGATACCGGCGCAAATACGGAAAGTGACAAGGAATTTATCTATAAGACCTACACTGATCTGTTGGGAGGTAAAACGACCGAAGCATACGAGGATGAGGCAAAAGATAAGTTTATCAAGGAACCGGCAAATATGAAACTGCTGGTAGTGGTGGCCAAGCTTTTGGTAGGTTTTGATGCGCCCCCGTGTACCTACCTCTATATTGATAAGTCGATGCAGGACCATGGCCTGTTTCAGGCGATCTGTAGGGTAAATCGGTTGGATGCAGAAGATAAGCAGTTTGGTTACATAGTGGACTATAAAGACCTCTTCCGAAAGGTAGAAGATGCGGTTGCGGTCTATACCGCAGAGCTGGAGTATGACGAATTTGACAGAACAGATTGCGATATTCTTCTACAGGACCGCCTCAAGAAAGGCCGTGAGCACCTCGACAATACACTGGAAGAGATAGCCATGCTTTGCGAACCGGTTGCACCGCCAAAAGATACACTGTCTTATATCCGCTATTTCTGCGGCAATACAGAGATTCCCGAAGAGCTGAAGAGTCGTGATGTCCAGAGGACGGCCCTATACAAGGCAACTGTGGCTTTGATAAGGGCCTATGCCAACATAGCCGATGAGATGGAAGGGGCGGGCTATAGCGAAAGCGAAGTTGAGGATATCAAGAAGCAGATCGACTACCTGAAACTGCGTGAGGAGATCAGAAAGGCAAGTGGCGAAACCATTGACCTGAAGAGCTATGAAGCCGACATGCGGCATTTGATTGATAATTACATTCAGGCCGCAGACCCTCATAAGATATCGCCCTTTGAAGGCTTAACCCTGCTGGAGATTATTGTAAATACGGGCATAGCTGATGCCATAAACAGCCTACCAGGAGGCATCAAGGAGAGCAAGGAAGCCGTCGCCGAAACTATCGAAAACAATGTCCGTCAGAAGATCATCAAAGAGCGCCTGATCGACCCGGCCTTCTTTGATGAGATGTCCAAGCTCCTTGATGAGATCATTAAGGAGCGCAAGACCAATGCCATCAACTATGAAGAGTATTTGAAGAAGATAGCCGAACTTGCAAAGAGAGCGAGCGCAGGAAAGAGCGAAGAGACACCGGCTGGTTTAAATACTCCCGCAAAGAGGGCCCTCTATAATAACTTGGGTCAAGATGAGGATCTGGCGCTGGCACTCCATGAAAAGGTCGTAACGTATAGGCCGGATAACTGGAAAGGGAATAACACCAAGGAACTGGTTATTAAGAGAAAATTGTACGAAGTATTGGAAGACAAGCAAGAGGTAGAAAGAATATTTCCTATTATAAAAGAGCAGAGCGAGTATTAACCCGCTCTATTCACAAATATGCTCGCGCCCTCGCTTGATCCTGAATCCACCAGGGAATTTATTCGAGCTTGGCCGTATCCACTGGTACGGCACGCCCTCGAAAAACCCACTGGTAAATCCAATCTCTGCGCGATCATCACGACAATTCATGAATAAAGCGGGTTAATATGGAAAAGTTACAACTGGGCAATATCACCGTAGATGCTGTCCAGAAAGACATCAAGAATATCCACCTGAGTGTCTATCCGCCAACTGGACGAGTAAGAATTTCAGCGCCTTACAGGCTGAACCTGGACGCCATCCGTGTCTTCGCTGTGTCCAAACTCAAATGGATAAGAAAGCAGCAGGCAAAGCTCAGGAATCAGGAGCGTGAAGCCCCGCGCGATTTTCTCAATCAAGAGAGTCACTATTTCAGGGGCAAACGGTATCTACTGAGGATCATTGAGCATGATGGGGCGCCTAGAGTTGACCTGAAACACAGCAAAATTGAACTGCATGTAAGGCCAAAGAGCGGAAAAGAAAAGATGAAGTCTATTTTAGATGAGTGGTATAGGATGCAACTAAAAGTCTCACTGCCAGCACTCATTGAGAAATGGGAAAAGAAGATGCATGTTCAGGTCAATGAGTTTCGCATCAAAAAAATGAGAACCAGATGGGGAACGTGTAATCGTGATGCCAAAAGAATATGGCTGAATCTGGAACTGGCCAAGAAGCCAACAGAATGTCTGGAGTATATCGTTGTGCATGAAATGGCACACCTTCTTGAAAGAAACCACAATGACAGGTTCGTTTCACTCATGCATGAGTTCTTGCCCAAGTGGAGATTTTACAAAGACGAATTGAACAGGATCCCGGTAAGACATGAAGAGTGGGACTATTAATTGGTTAGGTTCTGGACTGAGTGTTTTATGGACACTCAATTTCATTTAGAAGAGCTCGCCATGAAAGCATCGATAATCGGCAACAAAGAGTTGGCGCCTTCCTTTTTGCCCTGCAACATGAATGAACGAAGGCTAAGACAGATGACTTTCTGAGGAAACTCTAATTGGTCTCTTCTGTGGTTTTTTATCTTTGACCTCTATCAGCCATGTCTATCCGTATCCTGTTTTTCTTCATGAACTTCATGCGCTTCATGGTAAAACTCTGGTTTTGCAATGACTTGGAGTGGCATCAAAGGGCTATTACAGAAGGTATTCACCTACCACAGGTGACCAATAAACAAAAAAGCCCACCAGCCATAGTGACCGGTGGGCTTGATATTTTGCTTCTGTCTCGCTACTTTCAGCGTTAAGCTTTGAACTTTCTCCTCACAAACCCCAGCCCCGCCAGACCGCTTCCTAGAAGAAGGAGCGTGGAGGGTTCGGACAAGATGGAATAGATTGTTATTTTTTGTCTATGATTAAGCAAATACCAGACGATGGCCTTTGGGTTCCGGGATTGGATCGTTGAATTCTCTGGCTGTTTGAAGCCAAAGCTCTACAGCCGACCTTATGTTGGCCAAAGCCGCTTCGTGGGTCTCTCCGTGGGCCATACAACCTGGAAGCTCCGGTGCCTCAGAAATAAATGCCTGATCCTCCTCACTCCAATAGATAATGATTTCATACTTATCCATTATAGTGTGCCTCCAAGTTTATATTTAATAATTACATTGCGCACTTGACGAACTTGATATGGCTTTGCCTTATTTCCGTCTTTCTGTATATTGATTTTATCCTCCACACCTGCCATTCGGAAAATATGATGACTCCCCTTTGTCCTCTCTTCAAATCCAAGGCTAAGGAGAAGGGAGCATAAGTCCTTAAAAGCGATATTTGCATCACTCGTGCCACGCAATATCTGGAATAGAAGTTTCTCCGTCCTGCTCACGACGATAATCTACACCACACTCACAAATTATGCAATGTTGATGGCGTCGTAGCAATTTTTCAGACACTCGACATACCATATGTATGCCTTCGCATCTGAAAAACCACTACTCCTTGAATATCGAAATTTCTACTTAGAGTTTCCTCAGAAAGTCACTTGCCTTAGCCTTCGTTCATCCATGCAA
>JBHHTR010000129.1:0-6659 GCA_046753505.1 Thermodesulfobacteriota bacterium | reverse complement strand
AATGTTTTCAATGAGTTACGCAACTCTGTTGCCCTAAGTCCGACAAACTGCTAGACCATCCTGGTTAGTGGATATTATATCAGAAGGGGGCTAGTAAATCAACACCTCCCGCCGCCATTGGGAATAGGCCCCTTTTGCCTTTGCGGAGAGGTTATGGAGCATGACGGCTCTGCAAGAAACTGTGAACTCAGCGCCACTTCATATTTATCCGCACGGCTATGATCTCCAACCCCTTTCAATCATTGACCGTTATCGGGTAGTATGATATTTTTTTGCTATGAAATTTTCTTTTACCCTCGTGAACGGCTGGAACGGAGCGGGGGGACGTTCGGCTGTCATCACGGATAACCAGCTCCAGCCTCATCAGCTACTTCTCCTCCTGTCGGACGGCTCTCTCACGTCCCATATTGAGACACTCTACAACAGCCCCCTTGCGATAGAGATAGTGGAGAGCGGCGGCGTCTCACTTGGTGAGGAGGACGCCACATTCCTGGGAGTGAACAAGGGTGACAAAGCTGTGATGAGGAGTACCTGTCTGCTGATAGATGGCAGAAGACTCGTCTACGCGAAGAGCCTCCTCCCTACCGGTAATCTCGAAGGCAAGGTTGTCGAGGATGTAGCGGCGTCGGAGGTGCCACTTGGCAGGCTGCTGGCCAGGTCGCACCCCTTTTCACGAAAGGAGAGGAGTGAGATGGCGGTTGTCTCCTCCCCATCCATTGCCAGGGCACTTGAGATTGCAGAGGATACTCTCTTCTGGGCGCGGCGATATCTTTTGCTGGCCCAATCGGAGAGTGGTGGATCTGCACTTCGGACCATGGTCATGGAGATATTCACGCCTGAACTGATGGGGAGCCCTACAGCAAGGTAACGTGAGATGATTATATGAGCGCCATTGCCATGACAAAAAAACTCTCCGCCATCAGCGATCTCATACGCCTTACGAAGCAGTACGGCACCATACTCGTCCTCTGCCCCACCCTCTGGTCCCTCTACATGGCGTCCGGGGGCAACCCCTCCCCAAAACATCTGGCAGTCTTTATTGTGGGGGCCTTCCTCATGAGGAGCGCTGGCTGTGCGGTGAACGACATTGCCGACAGAGACTTCGACCGTCATGTGGAGAGGACGCGGACAAGACCCATAGCCGATGGAAGACTCGACCGGAGTGAGGCCCTAGTTGTATTTATCCTCCTCTGTCTCGCCGCCTTCGCACTGGTGCTTACCCTGAACCGTTTCACCATACTCCTCTCCCTCGTCGGGGTGTGCCTTGCCGCTCTCTACCCCTTTGTGAAGAGGGTGAGCCACTTTCCCCAGGTTGTCCTTGGCGCCGCCTTCGGGTGGGGCGCGGTCATGGCGTGGTCTGCCGTAAGAGGCTCCATCGGCACGGAGGCGCTCCTGATCTTTGCCGCCAATATCTGCTGGTCCACCTCCTACGACACCGTCTATGCCATGATGGACATGGACGACGACCGAAAGATAGGGGTTAAATCAACGGCTCTCTTCTTTGGCCGTCACATCTACAAGGCCCTCGTCCTTTTAAACATCCTCTTTGTCGCCCTCCTCGCCGTGACGGGTTGGGTAGGTGGGATGGCCCTGCCATTCTACATCACCCTTGCCGTGGCATTTGTCATGTTGACATGGATGGTCTTTAAGCTGCGGGCGACTCCGACCCGCGAGACGGCCCTCTTCATCTTTGTGGCTAACTGCCTGGTTGGCGCTCTAATACTTATCGGAATCGTTGTCTCTATGGGAGGAGCATGACATTTAAGGATCTACGCGCTTTTATCGCCCACCTTGAGGGGAAGGGTCTCCTGAAAAGGGTGAAAGGGGAGGTTGACCCCAATCTTGAGGTTGCCGAGATCATGGACCGCCTCGTAAGAAGAGAGGGGGCCGCCGTACTCTTTGAGAAGGTAAAGGGACACGACATGCCGATAGTAGCCAACCTCTTCGGAACGGAGGAGCGTGTTGCCATCGGCCTCGGCGTCAAGAGTGAAGAGCTTACCGAGATCGGAAAGTTCCTTGCCTACCTCCAGCGCCCCGAACCGCCTGAGGGATTGTGGGAGGCGGTGAAGAGCATCCCCTTCTTCGGCAAGATGCTCACACTCGGCCCAAAGAGCGTACGCTCCGCCCCATGTCAGGAGGTTGTTCATGAGGGGAGCGCTGTCGATATCTCAACAATCCCCATAATCAAGTGCTGGCCCGACGATGCGGCCCCCCTGATTACGTGGCCCCTCGTTGTGACCCAGGGGCCTGACGGCGGTCCCATGAATGTAGGCGTTTACCGGATGCAGTATATCGACGAACGGCGATGCATCATGCGGTGGCTCAAGCACCGGGGGGGCGCACAGCACCAGCGGCTCTGGCAGGAGAAGGGGAAGCCCATGCCGGTGGCGGTGGCCATCGGGTGTGAACCGGCAACCACCATCGCGGCGGTGACGCCTGTCCCCGACAGCATGAGCGAATTTCACTTTGCCGGCGTCCTGAGAAAAAAGGCCATTGAGCTTGTAGATTGCAAGACTGTTCCCCTCAAGGTTCCAGCCACATCGGAGATCGTCCTCGAAGGGGAGATACGCCACGACGATACCGTCATGGAGGGACCCTTCGGCGACCATACCGGCTACTACAACTCGCCCGAACCGTTCCCCGTCTTTCACATAAAATGCGTAACCCACAGGAAGAATCCCCTCTACCTGACAACGATAACGGGGAGGCCGCCCAAGGAGGACGCCGTCATCGGTCTCGCCCTCAACCGGATGTTCCTCCCTACCCTCCAGCTCCAGTTCCCGGAGGTCGTCGATTTCAGCCTCCCCATGGAGGCGGTATCGTACCGGATCGCCATCGTCTCCATCAAGAAGCAGTACCCCGGCCACGCCAGACGGATGATGCTGGGCATATGGGGGATGATGCGCCAGTTCCTCTACGTCAAGTACATCATTGTCGTCGATGACGATATCGACGTCCACAAGTGGGATGATGTGATCTGGGCACTCGCCACCAGGGTTGACCCCGCCAGGGATACGGTCATCCTTGAGAGAACCCCCATCGACTACCTCGACTTCTCCTCTCCCGTCGCCGAGCTTGGGAGCAAGATGGGAATCGACGCAACCATGAAGAGCGGGACGGAGGTCACCAGAGAGTGGGGCAAGAAAATGGAGATGGAGAAGGCCGTCGTAGAGCTGGTGGACAGGCGATGGAAGGAGTACGGCATTGAGTAACGCCGAGAGCCTGAAATTTGACAGCCTTAGCAGGGAGTGGTGGGATCCCAAGGGGAAGCTCGGCGCACTCCATCGGATCAACCCTCTGCGATTCTCCTATTTTACCGACAAGATCGACGGTCTGGAGGGGAAGCGGGTTCTCGACATCGGGTGTGGCGGCGGGATATTGTCGGAGAAGTTTGCAAAGGCTGGGGCGGCGGTTACCGGCATCGACCTCTCCCCTCTCTCTATCGACGTCGCAAAGGGACACGCCTCTGAATCGGCCCTCTCTATCGACTACCGGGTTCTGCCGGTGGAGAAGTTGCTGGCTGAGGAGGGTGAGCAATACGATGTGGTCATCTGCGCGGAGGTCCTGGAGCATGTAGACGACATTGAGAGCTTTCTGTCCGCCGCTACGGCGCTCCTCAAGGTTGGAGGACCCCTCCTCTTCGCCACAATCAACAAGACACTCCGTGCCCGCTTCTTTGCTATCTTCATGGCCGAGAATATTCTCAATATGGTTCCCCCCGACACCCACCACTATGAAAAGTTTATCAGACCCTCGACACTGGTCACGATTTTGCAGCATAATGGCGTAACCGTCGAGGAGATAAGGGGTATGGCCTACGACCTGCTCAGCATGGAATTCAAGTTATCCAACGATACTACGATTAATTATATGGGGTACGGCGTAAAAGAAGGTTTCTCTTCTTGACATACCTGCCTGATTTTGTTACCGAATAGCTCATGAAAAAAACCGCATATCTCTTCATACTGCTTCTCCTGCCCCTCCTGCTGTCACCACTGGCGTCAGGCATGGAGCTCCCTCACGGAACGGAGAAGGCAGAGAAGACGAAGACGAGACGAACGGGCGGATTGAAGTACGATAAGTACGGCCTCATCGACCCCTCACCCGATGTTGTCCCCCTCGACTACCTCCCGAGGGACAAGTACGGTTTTATCGACTGGTCCAAGGCTCTGAAGAACGGCGTCATTGCGCCAAAAGACTCTATCAGGGAGGGAACCGAGAAGTATGAGATCCCCTTTTCGGAGGATATTATCATAAAGTCAAAGATGGATTTTATGCCCGATGTCCTCTTTCCCCACAAACCTCACAATACATGGCTAAGCTGCAAGATCTGCCACCCCAAGATATTCAAGATGAAGGCGGGTGGCAACGACATCTCCATGATCGCCATATGGAAAGGGAAGTTCTGCGGCAGGTGTCACGACAAGATTGCCTTCCCATTTCGCAACTGCTTCCGTTGCCACTCGGTGCCACGGGAACCAAAGAGCTTCAGATCACCCCCCAGCCACGCACGGCCAAGACGGTGACACCGCTCTTTATCCTTCACCCCATATCCCGACACCTCCCGTGAAGACCACTTTGCCTCTCCCCTCCTACTCACCATTCAGATGGAGAGTGGACCCTCCAGTATAATAAAAGATGGCGCAAAACGGGACACTTCCCGTATTACCCGCCTTTCGGCGGAGCCTGCTATCTTTGTTCTTTTATACAATGCGCCGAAGTGCTCCACATTCCATGATGCAACTGAAAAAGCTTTTGCCATTTATTTAACCTCCCGTATTGTATAAGGACTCATTCGCATTTGCCATAAGTCGGGCAATTGTTGAGCCTTTAACGCTTGAGTTCACCGACGGCAATGGAGCGCAGCGGAATTGCCAGCCCGAGTTGATGCGGTTGTTAGGCAATTAGTAAGGTATCCCCCAGTGCTTCGTGTAATTCCAGTGAACTTCTTCAATTGATGGATAATCAACAATGATGAAAAACTCAGTTTCGTCATTGTTACACACCCATATTCTTTCAAGTTCGTCGCTATCTACTATAAGCCTTCTAAGGTTTTCATTTATTATGAAGTCCTCAATATTGATATCAACGAATTTAACCTTTAGAGTAATGTAGTTCCTATCTTCATGATGTTCTCCGTAATATACTACTCGTGCCTTATTCATGATGTAGGTAGCGTACTCTACTCCTTTTTCTTCTTTGTATTTGATTGGATCTCCATATTTTGACAAGACATCCTTATAGTTGTTGAATGGTCTAAATAATCCGATGAGCTTCATGTCAAATAGCTTCTTCAAGTCCCTTTCATTCTCAATCTTTATATATATTCCGTCGCTTTCAAGCGAGTATTGAAAGAAGGTATTGGTATCAACCCAATCTATCTTGTAAAAATATTCATAATAAAGGATGAAGGACAATATGCCCCCCATAAGAATTAAATAGAAAACCCAAGATATTTTCCCCCCTCTGTCCATGTTATTTGCCTAACGCTTGGCGTCCCTTGCACACCAATGTTATGTCTTTCGGGGTGTAAAATATGTGATTAAGCCTTCCTCGAAAAATATCATCAATTTTCTGAGAGATAGTTTGCATATTACAACCTTTTTCCCATACTTGCTGATGGTTGTTATTCCGGACATATAAACAACCAGTTCCGCTTTATGAACAAATTTTGATCTCAGGTTATAGAGGTATTTTGATAAGTTCTCTATTGAGGCCTCTGCATTTTTCACTTCAAGATTCTTTATTAAGTCAGCCTTCCGTTGTGTACTCAAGGACTCGAAGAACTGGACGGATTTATGGATGGCACCGTATTCTTGCTTATATTTACGATACCATTGGTCTAATTCCTTTTTGTTGTTTATTGGAAATTCAACATTGGTTTTACGCCTTACTAAGAAAGAGTAAAAATCCATAAATTCCTTTCCCTGTAAGGATTCTATTAAAGAAAATATTGCAATGTATTTATAGGTGTCTGTGAAATAATCCACTCTTCCATTTGAACCAGATATATCAACCAACCAATCCCCATTTTTGACTAGGAAAAAATAGAAAGAAGCTGTTTTCAGGAATAATTTTTTCTGATCGTCGTTTCCAATCGTGTCAAAGAATGATATCAATTCATCTTTTGTACTAAACTGATCCTGCAAGGCTTGAAAAGAATATTCCAAAAATTTGTCCTTTGCGTCCAGATAGCTGTGGTCTTTCAACTTTGGCATTTTCTCTCCATATCAAGAAACATAACACACCAAGGCTATCGTCTTACAGCGTAGCGGCCAGACTGCTAACGCCAACCGTGAGAGCTCACGCCCTATTTTCAAGGATTCTTGGCTAACCTACTTCAACATGCCGATGAAGTCAAGGAAATACAACAGGAAATTGTGTGATCGCAACAGAGGGGGTCCACTTCTTTTGCTTCTCCTTCATGACCTTCATGTGCTTCATGGTAACATGGCCTTTTTATATCGGACTCACAGATGTTGCATGCGCTTATCTGCGCTTATCTGTGAAATCTGCGGATAATGAGTTGTCTTCTTTCGATAGAGACGGGTAAATCCACACAAAAATTCACCATGAAGCTCATGAAGGCCATGAAGAAAAACCGGCCACGGATTTACACGGATCGGCACGGATATAAAAGGCCCGCGAAGCTGAAAGTA
>JBHHTR010000128.1:0-6667 GCA_046753505.1 Thermodesulfobacteriota bacterium | reverse complement strand
CACCCTCTTCCCCTGTGGAAGCCTGACCCGCGCCTCCATCCCCTCTTTCAGGTGGTGGTCGTTCTTCACCCGTATCTTGACGGGAAAGGTTCTGGTCGAGATATCGCCCTTCGGTACAACGGCAGTGAGTCTGCCATGAAAGGTAGCACCGGCCGCAGTGACATCTACTTCACTACCTACCTTGGCAAAAGGGATTATCCTCTCCGAGATATCGACTATGATATCGACTACAGCATCATTGCCGATAGTCGCGACAGGAGAGCCAGGCGAGAGCCACTCTCCCCTGTCAACATGCCTCTGAAGAACAACGCCGTCAAAGGGGGCGGCTATGCCCTTCTTCTTCAACTCTACCTCCAGGCGTTCCACATCGGCCAGCAGGGACGCCCCCCTCTTCTCCAGCCCCTGCGCGAGGAACCGGTAGTTGTCATACTCCTTCTCGGAGATAAGCTCCTCTCTGAAGAGCCCCTCATTCCTCTCAAGCTCCCTCCCCGCCCTCTCCATATCGGCCAGAACCTGTTCGTAGGAGGCCCTCATAGCCTGGAGTGTCTTCCCGAGGATATCGGCGTTGATGGTTACAAGGGGATGGCCCTCTCTGACCCGCTGCCCCTCCTCAAAATGAACTGCGTCAACCCTGCCGCTCACTTCAGAGGCAAGGTCGGAGACCTCCCTGTAGTAGACGGTTCCGACAAACTCACCCTCCGGCACTATCATTCCTCCGGTGACATCGGAGACAACCACTCTGGCCGGCGGCCTACCCCCTGGCGGTCCGCCCCCCTTTTTCTGCTTCTCCTCTCCATGAGCGGTCGTTGCGATAACAAACAGAATGGCCGCTATAAACAGAAGAGTGGTTAACCTTGTTTTTGCTATGAACATGTAGTGCCTCCGGCTACCTCTATTTTATCGGCCACTGACGCCCTCCACTCATGGGATCAGCCGCAAAATCACGATAATTTTTCCCCTCCCATTCGTCAAGGAGGGTGCCTACTGCAAACTTTAGATCGAGCAAAGCAATCTGGAGGTCATACCGGGCGTTCATAAGACCACTCTGCGCCGCCACAAGGGTTGAGTCGGCATCAATGACATCGACATTCGTCGCAAGTCCGTACTTGAACTGTTTGAAAACCATCTCGTAGTTCTCCTCTGAGAAGGCAACCTGCCGCGCGAACGACTCTGTAACGGCATTCAGGGACTCAACGGCGTGGAGCGCCGCCCTCACCTCCAACTCAATGTCCTTCCTGAGACTCATCCTCCTCAGCTCCGCCCCCCTCCTTAGGCTCTTCGCCTCCCTCAGTTCAGCCCTCCTTAGTCCCCCCTCAAAGAGAGGATAGGAGAGTACCAGTGAAGCCGAGACGGAATCGTTCAGCAGGAAGGTGGTTGACGGCTCCTGCTCCCTGTTTGTATAGAGCCCCTCCAGGGTCAGGGTTGGCAGGAAACTCCCCCATGCCGACTTTACCTCCTCATGAGAAATCTCCTCTGCAATCATTGCCTGCCGGTAGTCACGCCTCCCCTTTAACGCCTTAGCGATAAGCTCTTCACCACTCTCTACGGAAGGGGAGTGGAGGGGCGGCTCAACAACGGCTATCTCACCCTTAGCTCCAATCAGCCTTTTGAGAAGGTCCTTGCCGTCGATCAAGCGGTTTTTAGCCGTAATCAGATCGGCCTCCGCTCCGGCGACATCGGCCTCCGCCCTCAGGAGAACCGACCTGGTAACCTCTCCCACCTTGAGCCTGCTTGAAGCGACCTTTCGCCTCTCCAGGGCTCTCTTCATGGAGGCCTCACTTATCTCCAGGTCACGCTCCGCCTTCAGGGTGTTGAAGAAGGCCCTTCCCGTATCGGCCATGACCTCCTCCCGTGTTGCCTTCACGCCGACTCTGCTTCCATCAAGGGAGAGCCTGGCCTGCTTACGCCCACGCCACCGCCTTCCGCCCTCAAAGAGGGGCTGTCTCACCCTGAGGCTGAAATTCCTCGTTTCATCGGGCTGGAGAAGAAAACCGCCTGAACTCTGCTGCTCGGAGAACCTAGTAATGTTTCCATCGGCCGTGACGGTAGGAAGGAGCTGTGATGTGGCCTTGCTGAGACCGGCCCTCGCCTGCAACAGATCCTCTCCGGCAATCTTCACCAATTCATGGTTGGACAGGGCCATCCTGTAGGCATCATCAAGGGTAACCGCCCTCTCCTCCGCGTAGGCAGGCATGGCAGCGGTAAGGAGAGAGACAACAAGAATAAATGCAGACAGCAAATGCCCTTTTGCTTCAACTGACGATAGCCATTCCCTCATCCTCTTCGTAATGTTGCTGCTCATATTCCGGCTTCCACTCTCTTCCATTCTGCCCTCCTCTCCACTCCTTGAAAAAAGATATCGACAAAGGTTTCGACAACCTCCTCTATCGGGCTCTTTGAGAACTTTTTGAGGCCGTATATCTCCTGAGACATGCTGTAGTGGAGAACCATCCCCATGAAGGCACGGGCAGCTATTGTAGGATTGACCTCCCTTATGAGCCCGTCATTCATAAGCTCCCTTAGATGGGCCTCCAGATAGCCAATGAGCTCCATCCCTCTCGTCTTCATGAATATCTCCGACAGCCTGTGCTCCTCCAGGGCGCTGTATGTCAAGAGCCTCATGAAGGCAGGGTCTTTACTGTGCTCGGTAATGAGATAAGTCGCCACCTCCCGAAAGACATCGCGCCCTCTCTTTCCCTCGAGGACCTTCAGAAGGAGTGACTGGCCGTCCTTATCACTGCATTTTCCGTTAACAATAGCAGAGTATAGCTCCTCCTTCTTTGAGAAGTGGCGGAAGATGATTGCCTCGCTGATGCCGGCCTTTTCGGCGATCTCCCGTGTGGTAGTCCCCTTGAACCCCTTTTTTGCGAAGAGGGATGTAGCCACCTCAACGATCTGGGCTCTCCTCGCCTCCGCATTCATCCTCTTTTTTGTTTGATTTCTCTGCTTCATGGCTTTAGTTAGTAAGTGCTTACTTTGAACTAAATAGCGCCTCTTGTCAAGTCTTTTCAGCGCTCTCCCCTTCACGAATGAATACCCTCACTAATTGTCACCAAGGAGTGCAGAATATAGACAAAATGGGGTTGACAGAAAATGCTTTTATGCTTATAGTGACCCACATTGCACTGCTTTACAGAAGCTATTTAACAATACCCAGTCATCTGAATTTATAACATATAACCCGTTTACCGGAGAGATGGTGGTTCACTGCATCGTTATCCCTCAGGTTATTAAGGACCGGCAACTCAACAAGTAAAAGGAGAATGTCATGGCAAACGTAACATTCAAGGGGAACGCTACAACACTATCGGGTAATCTCCCGTCAGTTGGAAGCACGGCGCCCGACTTCAATCTTGTCGCAGCCGGGTTGAAGGATGTCACCCTCGCAGAGTACGCGGGGAAGAAGAAGATACTCAGCATTGTTCCGAGCCTCGATACGCCGGTCTGCGCAGCCTCTGCCAGAAAGTTCAACGAGTCGGCTGCCAGCATCGGTAACACCGTCGTTCTGGTCATATCTGCCGACCTCCCATTCGCCCAGGGACGCTTCTGCTCAGCCGAGGGGATAGAGAACGTCGCCCCCCTCTCGATGATGCGGTCACACGCCTTCGCTGACGATTACGGTGTGCTAATCCAGGACGGCCCTCTGGCTGGCCTCTGCGCGCGCGCCATCGTTGCCCTCGACGAAAACAACAAGGTCATCTATACGGAGCTCGTCTCCGAGATTACCGAGGAGCCCGACTACGATGCGGCGCTTGACGCGATAAAGTAAAGGCCATTCATACCAATGATGTTGGCATTTAGATCAATCTACTAAACTGAAGTGAGGTAATGAGAATGCTACTTGAGATCGAACCTATCGAAAAGCTGTATCAATCCATGGGAAAGACCTTTGACAGTGCGCGGCAGAGCCTGGGGAGAGGGTTGACGGTTGTCGAAAAAATCCTCTATTCACACATGGATGCCACCGACTACAGAGCCCTGGAGCGCGGCGTCTCCAACATCTTTCCAAGACCGGACCGGGTTGCCATGCAGGACGCCACCGCCCAGATGGCCATCCTCCAGTTCATGTCTGCCAAGATGCCGGAGGTGGCCGTCCCATCTACTGTCCACTGTGACCACCTGATCCAGGCCTATGTCGGGGCAGAGCAGGATCTTGAGGCCGGTATCATGACCAATAAGGAGGTCTACGACTTCCTCCGCTCCGCCGCCATGAAGTACGGCATTGGATTCTGGGGGCCAGGATCGGGGATCATTCATCAGGTGGTTCTGGAAAACTACGCCTGCCCCGGAACGATGATGCTTGGCACCGACTCACACACACCTAATGCCGGCGGTCTGGGCATGATCGCCATCGGCGTCGGTGGCGCAGATGCCGTAGATGTCATGACCGGTCAGCCCTTCATGACAAAGATGCCCAAGCTCCTCGGCATAAAACTCACCGGCAAGCTATCGGGGTGGACATCGGCAAAGGATATCATCCTCAGTGTTGCCACCATGCTCACCGTCAAGGGGGGAACCGGCAAGATCGTCGAGTACTTCGGCGAAGGCGCACGGTCGCTCAGCGCCACCAGCAAGGGAACGATTTCCAACATGGGCGCCGAGATCGGCGCGACCACCTCTACCTTCGGTTATGATGCATCGATGGATGAGTATCTGCGGGTAACCGACCGCGGCGCTGTGGCCGACCTGTGTAAAAAGTATGCCGAGCACCTCACCTCCGACCCTGAGGTGGAGACCGATCCTGAGAAGTACTATGATGAAGTCTATGAAATTGACCTCTCCACCCTCGAACCCCATATCGTCGGCCCTCACACCCCCGACCTGGGACGCACCATATCCCAGATGAAGGACGAGGTGGAGGAAAAGGGGTATGAGGAGTGGCTCTCGGCGGCCCTCATCGGCTCCTGCACCAACTCCAGCTACGAGGATCTTACCCGCTCGGTAAGTATCGTTCGTCAGGCAAAAAAGGCCGGTCTCCAACTCAAGTCAAAGCTCTACGTCAGTCCCGGCTCGGAGAGAATATACGAAACAATAAAGCGGGACGGCATCCTCCAGGATTTTGAGGATGTGGGCGCTACGGTTCTGACAAATGCCTGCGGCCCATGTATCGGTCAGTGGAAGAGAGACGATGTGAAACCTGGCACGCCAAACAGCATACTCACCTCCTACAACCGGAACTTTGCAAAACGGAACGACGGCAGCCCGGAGACCCTCGGCTTCATCAGCGGCCCCGAACTCGTCGTCGCAATGGCCTTCGGCGGCTCGATGAAGTTCAATCCCCTTGCCGATACTCTCAAGGATAAGGACGGCAACGACTTTCGCTTCGAGCCACCTGCCGGCGATGTCTACCCCGGCGAGGGTTTCACATCAAAGAGTAGCGGCTATGAGGCATCAACTAAATCCGGTGAGGTAGTCATCGATCCCAAGAGCGAGCGCCTCGCCTTTCTGGAGCCGTTCCCGAAGCAGGATCCTGTCAACGACTACAGGGATCTCAATGTCCTCTTCAAGTCAAAGGGGAAGTGCACCACAGACCACATCTCACAGGCCGGGCCGTGGCTCAAGTTCAGGGGCCACCTCGACAATATCAGCAACAACATGTTCCTCGGAGCCAACAGTGTTTACACAGAGGCTACCGGGAAAGGGACAAACCTGATAACCGGCGAAAAGGATGTGGAGCTGAACAAGATTGCCCGCTACTACAAGGAGCATGGGACGGGTTGGGTAGTTATCGGTGACGAGAACATAGGTGAAGGCTCAAGCCGTGAGCATGCCGCCATGGAGCCGCGCCACATGGGGTGCCGCGCCATCGTCTCCAAGTCGTACGCTAGAATCTTCGAGGCAAACCTGAAGAAGCAGGGGGTCCTGGCGCTGACCTTCTCCAGCAAGGACGATTACGAAGTGATCCAGGAGGATGACAAGATCACCTTAGAGGGGCTCGACAAGCTCGCTCCCGGCGTCCCTGTTGCAGTAATAGTCACCCACAAGGACGGCTCTGCTGATAAGTTGACCGTAACCCACACCCTCAACCAGGATGAGATAAAGTGGTTCTACGCCGGTTCGGCCCTTAACTACGTGGGTAGTCAAAATAAATAGTACCGTTTTTACAGCCTGACAGTCATCAGAGAGAGCCCCGCCACAAAAGCGGGGCTCTCTCTTTATCTACCCCCATCACATGACATCTCACACAAAGTCACAAAGGTCGCACGGCTTCTGATGCCGTAAAAACATTTCTTTCACATGCAATCCTGTATTCCTTGGGGTTCTTGGCGTGAGTCATGCTCAACTGTAAAGAGCATCAAATCATCACCTCTCACAAAGCCGGAAAGGTCACAGAGTTAGAAAGGAGATATAATATTTCACTTCTATTCTGTTCTGCTTTTCTTCGTGTGCTCAGTGGCCCTGTGAGAAAATATGGTTAATGCATTTATGGGCTCGCCGTACTTTCTTACTACACCCTGTGGTGCGAAGCTGGAGGAGTTGTAATGTGGCGTGGGAGTGAGAGACTCTATCCAAAGATCACACAGATGTTTTTTCTGCGGAAATCGATAAAGCCTGCGGACAATGAGTCTTGTCCTATGAGAGTCGGCAACCTACAGATTATCTTTCTTAAGCAGAGTCTCCTCAGAAAGTCATAACATACTGAAAGATATAGACTAAAGAGGTTTTT
>JBHHTR010000127.1:0-6706 GCA_046753505.1 Thermodesulfobacteriota bacterium | reverse complement strand
TTTATTACCTGAAGGTGCCAGAGCCGTATGAGGATGAGAAGGAAGATAAAGAGCACAATACCGGCAACATAGTAGAGCCGCCCATGGAGATAGCGGGGTTCCCTCTGTACATTGTAGAGAGTCATGCTACCCTCCCCTCACTTCCTCTCTCTACAATCAAACCATCAATCTTTGCTATCAAGTTGAGGAGCAGCGGCGCCAAGAGCCCCGTTACCACCAGTGTCAGGAGGATGGGGAGGAGGGACGGGATATCCTCATTCATTGAGTAAATGACCAGGCAGGAGATGACTCCCTTTAACAGCGCCATAAGAGTGACGCCGAGTATCCTTGTGTAAGGGGTATCCATATCAACCCTCCGGGATAAATAGTGGGTGGCCATGAACACCGCCACCAAAGATAGCGATGTCATACCTATCACCCCGCCGGAGAAGACATCGTCAATATAGCCGAGGATAAAGCTGAAGATGGCCCCCTCGAAGGAGGCCTTTTGAAGGGCAATGTAAAACACGACAACAAGGGAGAGATCCGGCGCCGGCAGGTTGGCCAGCAGGGTGCTCCTGACAGAGAGATAGATGATTACCAGTAACAGGTAGAGGGGAAAACTCTTCATACAAATCCGTACCGTAGAAACTGTTGTGCCTGCCGTGAGAGAAGCAGCGGCATTGGCATGTAGTCACCTCCAGGATAGCGCGGAAGAGCCTCAGTTGCTGCCCGTAATGACAAGTACCTCTTCCATCTTATCAAGGTCAACCGATGGAATAACCTCAACATACTGGAAGAAGCTGTCATCACCGACCTCGACCTTTGCCACCTCTCCCACTGTCAACCCCTTTGCAAAGATACCGCCAAGGCCCGAAGATATGATGCGGTCACCTACCTCAATATTGTCGAGCTGCCGTATATATTTCAGGACCAGCCTCTCACCGCCGCTCCCCTCTACAATACCCTTCACCCTGTTCCTCTGGACGACGCCATCAACGCGAAATCTCGGGTCTGTAGCAAGGAGTACCATCGAGCTATCTCCATAGAGTTCGATTATCTTGCCTACAATGCCACGATGGGTCACGACCGCCATATTTCTCTGCACCCCATCACTCTCGCCAAGGTCGATAGTAACGGTTCTTGTCAATCCGTAGGTGTCGGTGCCTATGATTCTGGCGGCCACCATCGGCAACGACCTCTCCTCCTTGAAGCCGAGGAGGGCCTTCACCCGTCGAGCCGACGCCACCTCCTCCAGCAGACGGGCCCGCTCACTCGCCACCATGGCGAGCTCCTCCCTGAGCAGGTTGTTCTCCTCCTTGATGCCGATGAGGGCGATATAGTCACTCCATGTGCTGCTCACCCCCCCGGTGATAGTAGTGACGGCAGACTGTAGGGGCGCAGCAACGACAGAGATGGCAGTGCCAACAAGCATCTCCCCCCCTGCCCCGCGTTTATCGGTAATAATGAGATGTATGGAGAGGAGACAGAGGAGCAGGGATGTGACAATCAGTTGATGTCTCTTAAGCAGGGAAAACATCGGCTATTCCGGTATGGTGACCTCCTTGAGAAGCTTCATCTCATCGAGTACCTTACCAGTACCGCGCGCTACACAGGTAAGTGGATCATCGGCAAGAGTAACGGGCAGTTTAGTCTCCTCCCGCAGTATGACGTCGAGGTTCCTGAGAAGGGCTCCGCCACCGGCAAGTACGATACCTTTATCAACCAGATCGGCCGCAAGTTCAGGGGGAGTGGTTTCGAGTACGTGCTTTATTGCGTCTACTATTGTATTTAACGAATCATTGAGGGACTCTCGAATCTCCTCATCGCCAATCTCCATAGTCGTCGGTATGCCCGTTACCAGGTTTGATCCCTTAATCTCCATGATCTGACGCTCATCGTCAATGAGGGCTATGCCCAGACTCATCTTGATGTGCTCGGCAACACCTGTGCCGATTGCCATATTATACTTTCTCTTTATATACTGTACAATGGCTTCATCAAGTTTATCGCCCCCTACCCTGATCGATTTGGAGTGGACAATACCGGCAAGGGAGATGACGGCAATTTCGGTTGTCCCACCGCCGATATCCACAATCATATTGCCGGAAGGTTCCGTAATGGGGAGACCGGCGCCGATAGCAGCCGCCATAGGCTCTTCGATAAGGTAGACCTCGTTTGCGCCGGCAGATTGAACCGATTCACGGACTGCCCTCTTCTCCACCTGAGTAATGCCCGACGGGACACAGACAATAATACGGGGGCGCACCATAAAGCTACGGTTATGGACCTTCTTAATGAAGTATTTCAGCATATCCTCGGTAATCTCGAAGTCGGCGATAACCCCGTCCTTCAGCGGTCTTATGGCCGTTATATTTCCGGGTGTCCTGCCGAGCATCGCCTTTGCCTCCGTTCCAACAGCAAGAACCTTCTTGCCTCTGCTGTCCCGCCGGACAGCCACAACGGACGGTTCATTACAGACGATCCCCTTCCCCTTCATATAGATGAGAGTGCTGGCAGTGCCGAGATCGATTGCCAGGTCATTGGAAAAGTAACTGAATATATTAAACATTGGAACTCCTTTACTACTCTAGGGAACCTCTGAATAATTCGTCGCTGAACTATTCGGAGGACGAAAAGTAAAAGTGCTATTTTATTTTTTCACACTTTCAATGACTTACCATCACTTAAAATGGCATTACATCCATGTATCGCGGAAGGTCTGAATAGCAGACCCTCCCTCGGGCTTCAGTAAGATCAGATATGCTTACGGCGTAATAAATGGAGCGAAGGACTGGTTTCGCTATCCTACTGCTTTTATACAGGAAAACCCCTAGACTATCACCATCCTACTGAAAGGAATGGTGAATCCTAACAGATAACATATAAGCAGGCAAGTGGAAAAGAGGCAGGACAGGCCCATAGAGTGCTGTAAGGGCATAATTTTTTCTATACGATACTCCCCCTCCTTCCCCTTCCGTGAATATCATGAGCGAGGAGAACGCAGCAGCTCCCTAATAATCCACCCTGTATCCCATCAGGAGGAAGTAGTCACGACTATCCTCAATCGTGCTGTAGGTCCAGTCGCCACCGGCCTCAAACTCCAGATGGAGACGCTTCTTCCTCCAGTAGTAGTCTGTCCTCAGAGAGGGTCTCAAAACCCATCGATCCTCACTCCCGTCGTCTCTCGTCCGGTAATCGACACGCATCCTGGGATTGATCCTGAGCGCCCTAGTTGCGGGATAACGGGTATTTAAGTTGAGCGAAAGCGTATTGGATGTGCTCGTATCGGAGTAGCGCAGCCCGACAATAGCCATGTCGCCCTCCTTGACAATGCTTGCCCCGATCAACTGGGAAGATAAGAAATACTCAAGACCGGTGCCTGCCACCGCATCAACCCCTCCCGACGCATCGGTGCCTTCAAGCTCTGAGATGGTCGCCTCATTACTCAGCTGAAAGCGCGTATCCTTCAACGGCGTGGTATAACCGACGGTAAATGATTTATTGGTTGCCGTCCGGTCGAGGGCCAGACTCCTCACCTCATCTTCCGTGAAGCTCTGCATAAGCTCCGCAAGATCTGTAGCGGCCTGCCCTTGGAGGGCGTTGCTCGTTGTCAGGATAGGACTGCTTCGATAATCAACGGCAACATTAAAGGAGCTCTTATCCGCCAGTGTCCAGTTGCCAACAAAGAGCATGGTGTTGAGCTTGCCGTATGAAAGATCATAATCAACAAGGTTGAAAAAAGAGCGGTCGGGGTGGAAGTAGCGAATCTCGCCTCCAACAGACTTCCGATCGGTAATACCGTCCGCCTGTTGAGTGATGAAAAAGGCGTTAACATCCCAATATTTATAGAAAGTTCCTATATCAAAGCTGGCGCCGTAAAAGTGCTTGTCTGTGTCGACCTTCTCGACAATAGAGCTCTCTACAGGGAAACCGGTCACCAGGTTCATATTCACCACAGGGGTGATGGGATACTGGATCAGCCCTCCATCAAAACGGCCCAGGACCCCGCCATCGCTTCGTGACTGCCGTCCCAGACGAACCTTTACCTCTCTCTCCCTGTTGTATATATCGAGATAAAATCTGCTTAAACGAAACTCATTATCACTGCCGTCACCTATAAAGTTGTAGTCGTATCCCCCTATCAGGACGGAACGGAGGTCATAGTTGCTCCCCCTCTTCCGAACGTTCAGATCCAGGTCAGATGAAAGCGTTGAGCTGGTCAATATTTTACCGCCAAGATCGGTATAGTTCTGGTCCCTGTTGTAGAACTGAGCAAAGCTGCCATAGAACTCAGTTCCCTCCCGCCTCCTCTTCTTAACCTTCGCGAGTCTCTTCTTCGGCGTGGCCCTTGCAGTCTCAAGTCCGGCAAGACGTTGACGCACCCGCACAGCCTCATTGCTCTTCGGGTAGAGCACTAGATACCCTCTATACTCGGCAATTGCTTTATCTGTCTGGCCCCTCTTTTCAAAGGCAAGGGCAATAAATTCCCTGGCGCTTTGCTGATAAGGGTTAGCCTGCGACTGAAGGATATCTTGATATAGCCCAATTGCCTTCCCATACTTACCCCCGGTCATTGCAACTTCCGCCTCCTCCATCATCCTGGAAAGACGCTGGTTCGAGCGGGTGGCGGGGATCGTTGTAGTGCCCTTTGCCGCCTGTGGCAAAGGTGTGCCGGGCGCTCCAACCTGCTCTTTAACCGGCTCCACTGTCGCAGTTGCTTCATCCTCACTCTTCTCGCTTTTTAGAAGGAGCGCAACCCTTTCGCTGACTTTATCCTTAAGCTTCACCAGGCGCTCCGCCATGGGCGTCCTGAATGCTACAACACTTTCAGCCGATTTAACCCTCTCGTCAGGCGACACCTTGGTTACCCAAGAGTCGGGGTAATCCTTGCGCACTGCGGTAAGGGCCTTTTGCGCAGCCTTACGGGTTGGGAAAAAGCCGAGGCGAAGCCTGTGCCACACCGTACCGCCCTTCTTGAAGGTGGTGGTATAGAGACGATGTTCATCGAATATCTTCACCCTGGCAATGGTCTCTACACCGATAGGAACCGTAGAGGAGAGAAGGCTCACTGCGTAGCGATCCGAAGGTTTCTCTTTTGGCCCCACCCCCCTCTTACTGCCCTTGTGAGCAACTATTTTTTTGCGTGTCGTGACCTTTCCAGTCTCAAGTTCAACAAGGCGTTGACTCACGCGGGCCTTTCCCTTTCCCTCCTTATAGAGAGCGAGATACTCCTTGTAGACTCTCTTCGCACTTTTAATATCATTTTTTCCCTCGTATGCCAGGCCAAGAAATTCCGTGGCTCTCTGCTGTCCCGAGTAGCCTTGAGAATCCGCCAACTCCTTATAGAGGGTTATGGCGCGCTTATAGTTACCGGCGCGCATAGCACCATCTGCCTCATTCCGTATCCCGGCCAGACGCTTCCTCTCTTTCAGTGCAGCAGACATCTCGGCAAGTTTTTTCTCTATTATCTCTTTGGACTCCTTTGACACCTCTCTGATCTTCTTCTCGATCTTAAGCCGCGACTCCTGAAGAATATCCTTCAGCGACCTCCTGGAGAGAGCGATAGCGCTTTCAAAAGAGTCTATCCTCTCCAGCTTTGAGACCTTGGTTACCCATGCATCTGGATAGGCAGATTTCAGAGAGACCAGCGCCTTTTGCGCGTTCTTGTTTGAGGAAAAAAACCCAAGCCTCAGTCTGTGCCATACAACATCGCCCTTCAGCAACTGGGTGGTATAGAGGCGGTGGGTCTTTAAGATATCAAGAGGAGGTATATCAGATACATTAACAGGACTCTTCGACGATCGCAGATTGACTGCATAGCGGTCAGAGAGGTTCTCTTTGGAATAATCTATTCCCTCTGCGCCGGGCACAAAAGAGATAAATAGCAACAGGAATATTGAAGTGAATAGAAGCAGGGAACGCCAAGCAAGGATCAATCCGGTTGTCATGCCGATAAACTCCATCGTAGTAGAAGGCTCACCTCTGGTGTGAGCAGTAATATCTCAGGCACCTCCCTGTCTCGCGGAAGGTCTGAATATAGCAAAGCTGTCCTTATTGCTGGATATGGCACGTTTCAGGATTGTCAGGGGCGGTTACAACGATCACCAGACTTCTATAGTCACCTCCCTGCCCAACCTGGTAAGCCACAACCTTATCAAAAAAGAGAGTCAGGAAGGGACCGTCAGGGAGATCGCCCTCGTAGACCAGCTTTGTAAGGCCTGCAAGCTCATTGGGTGGCGGCAGGACAGGCTCTCGTGTATGCAGCGCATCCCGCTCCTCCAAACCGGTAGAAGTAACCCTCCCATGATCGGGGAAGATCGTATTTGTACTGACGATCGGTTGTATCTTAATTCGGAGATCATCGCCAAGTTCATAAGGAAAATGCTTGATATACCGCAAGGGAAAGCTGAACGTGACAAGGATCTCACTGCATCCCGACTCCTCGGTAATCTCTATGTCGTCGATAATAATCTGCCGCGCCCACAACTGATGAGAAACCGACAGTGTTAGAGCTACAAAAACCAGAACACCTGCCATCTGGAGAAACCTTTTATTCCTGCCCATTAATAACCTCCTCTAGTCACACTGTGCTTACTACTCCTGCTCTTACCGTCGCACGATAGAGAGCCTTTGCTCCATGCCTCACTCGGCGTATTGCATGTACAACCTTTCTTACAGACAATGCCCGATGAGTGACGGCAGGTGCTTAGAGATCCCATGTGTT
>JBHHTR010000126.1:0-6765 GCA_046753505.1 Thermodesulfobacteriota bacterium | reverse complement strand
TTGCATGGATGAACGAAGGCTAAGGCAAGTGACTTTCTGAGGAAACTCTACGTAACTCTATAACCCTAAGTCCTACAAACTACCACTATGTCGATGATCGCTTACCACCACACGCCGCTACAACCGTGAGTTGCCGTGAGTTGCGGTTGACTTGAAAATGGTAAGATGATAATTTTACCAATTATATCGGTGTCCATCCAAACACTCTATTTAAGGGGACGAAACAAAGGAGATTACTATAGTGGATGTTCAGAACCTTGCAGTACAGAGCGGTCTATGGGGGATGATTGAAGGGGCAGGGCCTATGGTCAAGCTGGTTCTCCTGCTACTCCTGATCTTTTCAATCACCTCATGGGCCATCATACTATATAAGGTAAGACTCCTGAAACGGATTGAGGGTGAGACAAAGCAGTTCTACACCCTCTTCTGGGAGAAACGGCAGTTCAAGGCCATCTATGAGGAGTGCGGCCGCTTCAAGACAACCCCTCTGACAAGGATATTTGTGGCCGGTTTCACCGAGTTAAAGAGAATCCGGGGAGGCGCAGGTGATCCATCGGACGCTGCCCACAGCATTCCGCCCGATGAGGGGCTGGACAATATTGTTCGGGCCATGCGCAGGGCGAGTATGACGGAGATTAACGTTATGGAGAAGGCCGTCACCTTCCTCGCTACGACGGGGAACACGGCTCCATTTATCGGCCTCTTTGGAACGGTATGGGGAATCATGAACGCCTTTCGCAACATCGGCCTGAAGGGGGTGGCAAACCTGGCCGTCGTTGCCCCAGGGATATCGGAGGCCCTCATCGCCACTGCTATGGGACTCGTAGCTGCCATTCCCGCAGTCATCGCCTATAACCATCTCACAACGAGGATTACCCGCATCACTGCCGAGATGGAGGGCTTCTCGGCTGACTTTCTTGGTGTGGTGGAGCGCCACCTCGACAATGAGAGGAAGCGGGGAGTGTAGCTATAATGAGGAGAATCGTCTACAGGTCGGCCCCGAAGAGCGTCCTCTCCCAGATCAATGTCACCCCCCTCGTCGATGTGATGCTCGTCCTCCTCATCATCTTCATGGTGACAACGCCCATGATGCAGGAGGGGATAGATGTAAACCTGCCGAAGGTAACGGCGGGCAGTGTAACCGCCAGTGACGAACCGCTGGTTGTCACCATAGATCGGAAAGGGCAAATATTCCTCGAAAAGAGGACGATCGTCGCCGGCAAACTTGGTAAAAAGCTTACCGCCATAATGAAGAGAAAAAAGGAGAGGATGGTGCTGCTTAAGGCGGACGACAGGGTCTCCTACGGTCACGTTGTCAAGGTAATGGCTGAGATACGGCGCGCCGGGATTGAGAAGGTAGGGATGGTCACAGAACCCCTTGAGAGGGGTGTGAAGTAGCAGGATGGTGCGGAAGAGAGCCCCCGCTCCTTTTACTAACCATTACTCCATGATGGGAAGCGGCTTCAACCGTATGGTTCTCATATCCATCATCCTCCATATTGCCATCTTCACCGGGGCCTTCATATGGTCAAGAGCCTCCCCCAGTAGACTCTTCTACGCGCCCGTCTATACCGTTGAACTTGTATTCCCCCCCGCCCCTCCGGCTCGTGTGAAGAAGAGGAGAGCTACGCCGCCAAAGGTTGCGACGAAGAAGGCGGCGCAAAAAAGAGTCAAGAAGGCCGCACCGAAAAAAACTACAAAGAAGGAGCCCGTGACAACTGCCCTCCCCGTGAAAAAGGAGGCGGTATCCATTGACTCCACACTTAAGACAATTAAGGAGCGTCTTAGAAAGCGGGCAGAGGAGGCCAACCTGGAGGAGAAGATCGAGAGAATGAAACGGGAGAGGGCGGAAGCGGCAGGACGAAAGAGCCGTATCGACAAGCTGAGAAGCGAGATACGATCACAGGATGGACGTATTGCGCCGGACATGGCCCTCTCTCCAGCAGTGCGCCCGTCGGGCAGGGTCAGCAGGGAGCAGTTCGATCTCAAGTTCAAGGCGTACCGCCAAGCCGTTTCTGAGAGGATCAGGGGCTTCTGGATATATACCGGGCCGATGGTCGAGGGTGAACGTGCAATAGTTGTCATCAAGATAGACGACGGGGGCCGTATCGTAGAGCGTTGGATTGAGAAAGGGTCAAGGGTGGCACAATTAAACGAATCGGCTCTCAAGGCCGTCGATATGGCGACGTTAGACGCCCCCCTCCCCCCGCCCCTTGAGGGGATGGATAGAGAGATTGCCATACGGTTCTGTCCTGCCGGATGTACCGAATAGCAATGAGATACCTTCTCTCTACATGGTTTACAATACTTCTGACCGTCGCCCTCCCCTCTCCTGGGGCGTCACGTATCTATATCGATATCAATGCCCCTGCGGGGAAGACCCTCCCCCTGGCAATTCAGGAGATCAAGATTGTTGACAACGCCCCCTCTGTCGCCTATCTGGGCAAGGAAGTGGGGGATGTGCTGGCTGGCGACCTCAACTTTTCCGGCCTCTTTGAACTTATCGACCGCGACGCCTATATCGAAGACATCAATGAGACGGGGCTGACAGCCGCAGCTACGGACTTCCGTGAGTGGCGCATCATCGGGTCACAGCTCCTCATCAAGGGGGGCATACGCTTTGAGGGAGAGAAGGTTACCATCGATCTGCGTCTCTTTGATGTGGTTCGGGAGAAGGTTCTCGTCGGAAAGCGGTACATCGGCACTGCTGAAAATATGAGGGGAGTGGCCCACCGTTTTGCAGATAAGGTTATCGACCGCCTGACCGGGGAGAGGGGAATATTCTCCACAAAGCTACTCTTCACGTCCGACGGCTCCGGCAGCAAGGAGGTCTATATCGCCCATTTCAACGGCGACAATATCCAGCAGATTACCCGCAACGGCGCAATAAACCTCTCGCCCCAGTGGTCTCCAGACGGGTCGAGGATGATCTACACATCGTACAAGGAGGGACAGCCCTACATCTACCTGAGGGACCTGTCCAGCGGATTTGAATGGAAGCTCCTCGACAAACCTGGCATCAACATCAGCGGCCGATGGTCCCCTGACGGATCGAAAGTGGCAGCCACACTCTCTATCAACGGGAACCCTGAGCTGTACATTATAGACGTCAAGACACGCCGCTTAACGAGGGTGACTAAGAGTTACGGTATTGACGTCTCCCCCTCGTGGTCGCCTGATGGAAAAAGATTGGTATTCGTATCAGATAGGGCTGGCAATCCTCATATTTATATGATAAAGAGTGATGGGTCTGGAGTGAAGCGCATGACCTACGAGGGTAAGTATAACACCACTCCGGCATGGTCGCCTCGTGGCGATCAGATCGCCTTTGCCAGACTTGTTGACGGTAACTTCCATATCTTTCTTATCAGGCCCGACGGCAGGGGAATTACGAGGCTGACCTCATCTGGTGACAACGAAACCCCATCGTGGTCGCCTGACGGACGCTATATAGCCTACAGCTCCTTGAGCAAAGGCGGCGAAGAGGAGCAACGGGCGCTCTATATTATGCGAAGTGACGGGACGCACAACAGGCGGGTTGTATCGGGGATAGGAAACAGCAGCGCTCCGTCGTGGTCGCCCTATCTACCATAAGGAACCTCTGAATAATTCGTCCATGAACTATTCAGAGGACGAAAAATAAAAGTACGATTTTATTTTTCTCACATTTGCAATGGCTTGCCGCCACTGAAAATGGCGGTATTTCCGTGTATCGTGGAAGGTTTGAATTATTCAGACCTTCCATAACATTAATTACTAAAGGAGGAGTTCAACAATGGGAAAAAGGGTATCTCTACTCATCGTGCTTACCATGTTCACCACAGTTCTGTTCAGCGGCTGTGCCAAGAAGGTAGCAGACGATAGTCCGGCGGACAGCAGTGGAATTGAGGAGGAGCTCGTCAAGAAGGAGGGAGTAGTCTCTGACACGAGGGCAAGGGAGGACACACTTCCAGATGAATCCACGAGGGTGGTAAAGAAGAGCGGTGGAGACGACTTGACCCGTATGGCCAACCGGGAGGGAAGGCTCACCCCTGTATACTTCGATTATGACCAGTTTAATATTCGCAACAACATGAAGCCTGGACTGAACAAGGTTGCCGGGTGGTTAAAGGAGTACGGCACCGTGAAGCTCCGCATCCAGGGGCACTGCGACGAGAGGGGCAGCAATGAATACAATATCGCCCTCGGTGACAGGAGAGCACAGAGCATCAAGCGCTACCTTACCACCCTCGGCGTTGACTCTTCACGACTCTCAACGGTAACCTTCGGCGAGGAGAAGCCTCTCTGTTCCGGTCATAACGAGAGCTGCTGGTGGAAGAACAGACGGGGTGAAACAGAGATTGTAGGAAGATAGGGGCTGCGGCTCATTTATCAGCACAACCCAGTGTAGTGTAAAAGCGCAAGCGATGGAGTGTCCCGCTCCTGTCAGCCCCATTTCGGCAGGCAACGGAGGCGGGACACTCCCTTTTCGGGGCTCCTGCCATAAACTCCCTTGAAGGGAGATAATAATAAAGAGAAGGTACCATGATGGCACTGAAACACCTTGCTATAGCTCTCCTCTTCATACCGCTCTTCACAGGATGCGGCCCCGGTATGCCAATCATGACGGTCGAGCAGAAGCAGATGATGGCCGACATTACCAGCCTCAAGGGTGACAGCGCTGACTACAAGAGGCGGCTCACAACGCTGGAGCAGGAGCTTTCAGGGAGCGATGGCGCAGAGGCTGGCGGCCTCGCCTTTGAAATCAGAAAGACACGGGCGGAGTTGGACTCCGATATCGACAGAGTGCGTGAGGAGATGGCGTCACTACGGGGCGGGATTGAATCGGCGGCACACACCTCAGCGCTTTTAAGAGAGTCCATCGGCGATGTGGAGATCAAGATAGAAGAGGTGGCCGCCCGGCAGGGGAAGTCGCCCGCTACGGAACAGCGCGTCACCACTGACATTGAGGCGCGTCTCTCCTCTCTGACCGCCAGGGTGGATGATCTGGAAAAACGGATACTCCCTATCGAAAAGGGCGCGCTCAGCGCCAAAGCCAGGGCCTCAACAACATCTACTGAAAAACCGGTCGCCCTCTACAACAGGGCCCTCCTCCTCCTTAAAGACAAGAAGTACGAGAGGTCACTTGCCTCCTTTACGCGCTTCATTGAACTCTTTCCGTCCCACGAACTTACTGATAATGCCCAGTACTGGATAGGTGAGCTCTTCTACGACCAGGGTGACTGGGAGAGGGCGGTGCTGGAGTTCGATACGGTTATCAAAAAATATCCTGACGGCGACAAGGCGCCTGCCGCCCTCCTCAAGGAGGGACTCTCCTTCAACCGGATAGGGGCGACAAAGGAGGCGCGGCTCCTCCTGCAACGGGTCATTGATAATTATCCAAAGAGCAGTGAGGCCAGGCTCGCCAGGGAGAGGCTTAAGAAGATGGGGAAGGGAAAGAGGTAGTACCTGAAACCCGCCCCGCCACCCCCTATGTCTCCTGCAACAGATCATAGTAGCCCGCCAAAGGTTGCCCTTGTTCGGTGCAGCCATTACGATGACAAGGCGGTACTCACCGCTATCCGCTCTTCATTAGACCTCCTTGGAGGGATCAAGAGCCTCTTTAAGAGGGGCGAAACCGTCCTCCTGAAGCCGAATCTCCTCCTGGCAAAAGGGGCGGAACGGGCCGTAACAACCCACCCCTCTATCGTCAGGGCCGCCATTACTCTGGCGAGAGAGGCAGGTGCCATCCCGATTGTCGGAGACAGCCCAGGCATGGGAAGCGCCGGTAAAGTTGCCGACAGCTGCGGCATAGGAGCGGTTTGCCGGGAGATGGATGTCGCGGTGGTCAACTTCAAGGAGTCGGTCACCGTCATCAACCCACGGGGCGGACAGTTCAAGAGATTCGAAATAGCAAAGGATGCGTTGAAGGCAGACGCCATCCTGAACCTTCCAAAGGTCAAGACCCACGCCCAGATGTACCTGACCCTGGGTGTGAAAAACCTCTTCGGATGCGTTGTGGGAAAACGGAAACCTCAGTGGCACCTCACGGCAGGCGTCGATACTGGCACCTTCGCAAGGATGCTGGTGGCTCTCTACCTCACGCTAAAACCACGCCTCACCATTGCTGACGGCATTGTCGGGATGGAGGGCAACGGGCCGGGGAGCGGAACCCCAAAGGAGCTAGGTTTTATTGCAGCCTCCGTAGAGTGCATCGCCCTCGACACGGTAATCACCTCAATCCTTGGGGCGCAACCGGCGGATATCCCCGTCCTGCGCGTTGCCGAGGAGGACAGGAGCGGTGAAACCGATATCGCCAGGATCAACATTGTGGGAACCCCCATTGATGAGTGCAGGGTCTCCAACTTCTGGTTCCCTGAGCAGATTACCGCCATCGACTTTGCCGCCCCCCTCCCCTACTTTATCAGGAGGCATGTCAAAAGAAGCATCACCGTTAAACCCGCGATCGAGCATACCATCTGCACCAGATGTAATACCTGTGTCGAAATATGCCCTACCGGAACCATAACAAAGAGAGAGAAGGTTATTATTGATCCCGACGGCTGCATCAGCTGCTTCTGCTGCCAGGAGATGTGCCCTCACGGCGCGATCTCCCCAAAGAGCGGCTGGCTCGCCAGATTCATCAAGTAGGATGGAGTCGTAAAAAGTCCGGTCTACTCCGAATATATCAAATGTGGGACCTTTTACTCAGCCATCATCATTAAGAGGACTCATTACTGTCCGGTTAACTCCCATATTGTTCGCACTGACCTGAAATATGAAAAA
>JBHHTR010000125.1:0-6769 GCA_046753505.1 Thermodesulfobacteriota bacterium | reverse complement strand
AAACATTTTGATTTTAAGAACAGTATTGACAGCCATTATGTCTAAGCGACAGAGAGGGGAAGGGCTTTACCTTTGCCCTCCTCTCCGCCCTTGTCATGGCCTTTCTAGCGGAGATGGCGGGCCTTCACCTCATCATAGGCGCCTTCATTGCTGGACAGTTTGTTCGTAAGGAGGTCATGGACCACGAGGTCTACGCAAAGATCAGCGACCGTTTTTACGGCCTGAGCTACGGTTTCCTCGCCCCCATATTCTTCGTCTCCCTCTCCTTCCACCTGACCCTGAAGTGGGAGTGGTCCTTCATTGCCCTTACGGCGGCAATTACCGTTATAGCTATCGTCGGCAAGGTCGCAGGGTGCGGTGTGGGCGCTCTTCTCAGCGGACACAACATATGGGAGTCGGCTATCATAGGGTGTGGTATGAACGGCAGGGGGGCCGTTGAGTTGATCGTAGCGGGGGTGGTAATCAAGCTGAGCAGCGAGTTGATGGAGAGTCACACCATCGCGGAGCCCCTCCTCACCCATGACCAGTTCTCGGCCCTTATCATGATGGCATTTATTACCACCGTCATTGCCCCCCTGTCACTCAAGTGGATTGTGAAAAAGGCATGCAGGGACGATGAACACGCCGAGTTCTGCCGTCTCTGGAAAGAGAGCAATAGAAGATGAGGAAGCGGAAAAAGGGGGGGGGGGGAGGCGAGTGCAGATCAGGCGTGCTGTACGATCCCCTCCTTGAACCAGGTAGCGCAGTAGGGGCAGACAATCCAGTCCGAGTGCCTCTCGCGATTGCAGGCGTGGCAAACCTTGGCGACTACCGTATCACAGTGAGGGCAGGTGTCGATGTGGGGCGGGATAGACTTGCCGCATGATGTACAGATACCCTCATCTAGTTCATCCCCTTCGGCCATGTAGATAACCCTGTTCAACTCCTCGATGGTAGTGACCCCTTCGATAACCTTTCGTCGGCCATCCTGTTGAATCTGTATCATCCCGGAAGCAATGGCGGCCTGCTTTATCTCAGGCTCCGTGGCGTCATTGGCAATCATGTTCCTTATCTTGCTGTCGATCCTGAGCACCTCGAAGATACCTGTTCTGCCGGAATAGCCTGTCTGATTACACTCTTCACAGCCGACGCCACGGTAGAGCCGTTGTGTGTTGGTTATGGTGATCCTGGCCTTTTCCAAATCCCCTTTGTCCGGGATGTACTGCTCCTTACAGTTGGAACATATCATGCGGACGAGGCGCTGCGCCAGTATGCCGTTCAGCGATGAGGCAATCAGGTAGAGGGGGAGGCCCAAATTCTTGAGCCTCGTGATGGATGAAACCGCATCGTTGGTATGGAGGGTGGTAAAGACGAGGTGGCCTGTAAGGGAGGCCTGAAAGGCAATGGTTGCCGTCTCGGCGTCCCGCATCTCTCCAACAAGGATGACATCGGGATCCTGGCGGAGGACGGAGCGGAGGGTAAAAGCAAAGGTCAGTCCCGTCTTATCATTGACCGCCACCTGGTTCACCCCCTTGAGTTCATACTCCACGGGATCTTCAATGGTGATGATGTTTATCTCCTCCTTCATGATGTGCTGAAGTATGGCGTAGATGGTGGAGGTTTTGCCGCTGCCTGTGGGACCAGTGACGAGGACAACCCCCTGGGGCCGTTCGGCAATATCCTTGATATCCTCTACCACGGAGGCGTCGGACGCATAGGAGCCGATATTTTCCAGCTTGAGGAGACTTTCCCTGGGATCCAGTAACCTCATTACCACCGTCTCACCGTGCTGTGTCGGAAGGGTAGAGACCCTGATATCAAGCTGCTTATCTCCGAGTCGCACCTTGATCCTCCCGTCCTGGGATGTCCTCCGCTCAGCGATGTCCATCTTTGCCATGATCTTGATCCTGGAGACTACAGGGCCGACAACCCATTTTGGCAGTTGCATAGTCACCTTCATGAGTCCGTCGATACGGAGACGCAACTGAACGCTCTTTTCGAGGGGTTCTATGTGGATATCGCTCGCCCTATTATCTACGGCATGGATGATGATGGTATCGACCATCTTTATGATTGGAGGAGCGGCGCTCTTTCGAAAGAGTTCGGCAACGCCCTTTGACGTATCGGACTCATGCACCACCTCAACCATTTTATCCTGTTTGAAGTCAACCATTAAATCTTCAATGGGTGCACTGATATGGTAGTATCGCTTGATTGCCGCTGATATATCGTCAGAGGTGGCGACACACGGTTCTATATCCATTCCGGTGGCAAATCTCAGGTCGTCAATCGCACTGAGATTCAACGGATCTGACATGGCAACCTTCAGTGTATTGTTATTAATCTCTGTGGGAATAGCGTGGTTCTTCTTGGCAAGGGCCTCTTTAACCTTCTTTATCGCAGCCGGGTCTACCGTAGCGGAGGAGAGATCAATAAAGGGCAGTTTAAGCTGAAACGCAAGGGCCTTGGCTATATCGCTATCAGAGGCAAACCCCTTATCTATAAGGATGGCGCCTAATCTGATGTCACGCCTCTCCTTCCCCTCATTGAGGGCCAGTCTGAGCTGGTCCGCAGTGATGAGACCAGAATCTATAAGGAGTTCTCCCAACTTTTTTACCGCCATTGTACCACCTGTGATGTGTTGTTATGCCATGCTGGATAAAGGGCCACTACAGCGCTCTTATTCGTCAAGGGCTGGTGCACTATATCACTTCTCTTCTTTCAGTGCAAACGGAGAACGCCCGGTTACGAAGAGGTAAAGAGTCCGGTAGCGTTGCACGGGTGCGCCAATAAAACGGTCCCTTGTCACTGGGATGCTCCTGCCATAGAACCACCGCCAGATGTGTGCATATAACTGGCAGCCTGAAAAGGTTATGCTTGATAATAGTGAGGAAATCAGTACAATGGGGCGCACCCAACAAATCCTTAAAGTTGTGCTGCGACATGACGATAGATAAAATGAAGGCGCAACGACCCGTTCAATTGAGGAGAAAGGCCTTACAAGAGGGCCACAACTGAGGAAATAGAGGGAGACAATCATGAAGATATGTGAATCCACCGTTACTATTAAGCAGGAGAAGGGGCGCTACGTACTCAACTGTGTTGACCTTGGCATTGCCAGTATCGGCATCACGCTCCCGACGGCTGTCGATAACCTGAAGATGGCCCTCAAATACTACTACGACGGCGTCAATGACCCCGGCGTCGAGGATGAGATAGATAAAGAACTGGAAACATGGAAGAACCTCCTCCTCTGCTAAGGAATCGGAGGTTTTACACGGTTTGTTATAGACCCACAGGATGTTTCAAACAGGGGTGAAGGGGCGACTTGGGAGCCAGCGGAGGAATATCCCATCAGGCCGCCCTACTCCTCGACAGTCACCTTCCCGTACATCACTCTGTGAATAAAGCAGACATAGTAATACTCCCCCGCCTCTTCAAAACGATGCTCCTGGCTCTCACCCGGCTTGACTCTCGGCGTCATTATTCCGCCACGGCCTATAAAGGGAACTGAGCCAACGAGGTGTTCAACTTTATCACTGTTTACCCACCGCACTACCTCTCCCTTCTTTATGACAATATTGGCAGGCAGGAAGAGATTTTTTACCTCCGCCGTAGAGGTAGCTTCAACAGTGTGTACGCCATTATCCCCCTCTGGACGAACCTGGGGAGGAAGCTTGGATTCAAATATCCGCTGCTTGGCCCCCTTCAGCAGCCTTACATCGCCCGTTACCTCCAGATAGACTCTTGCCATGCGTTCGGCCAGGTAGAAGAGGCCCTCTCTCTCCTCCTTCGCTGTCTCGGGAAGGAGCGCCTCATCGAGGATGCTCCCTACCGCTTCGGGAACCTCTGCTCTCTGCTCTTTAATGATTGCCGTCATTGCCATGGCGGCGTCCTTTGTAAGGGCTTCATTGAATCTTTGAACAAGATCAGAGTCGACGGCTGAAGAGAGGGTTGCAAGGGAACATACCAGCAGTAGACTTGCAAAGATTAAACGCCTCTTTCCTCTTGCTTCCATACCCATTTTATCTCCTTTCTTCTCAAGTGATAATTGGGAGTGCAATTAATGACCAGTTGATTACAAGCGAACTATACGACTTTCTAGGCCGGAGTTCAATAATCGATTTCATACCAGTAGTCGAAGGTTGCAGGTTTCGCAGAGCAGACAGCTTTAATCGGTTGAGGCCGGCGCCTCTTTTGGATGGAAGAGGTGCATCTCGGTGGGGTGAATGACGGGGTAGGGGTACTCCTCCTCACGGAGTTCCTGAACCACGATCCCCCGCACCACGCCTGCTGCGACTATCTGCGCTCCCTTGCTGTAGGTTGCCGGGTCGAGAAAGCCGACGGTGTCTATAAGGAACCTCTTCTCAGATGGTTGTGCCTCTTCCCGACTCTCCGACTCCTCCTTTGGTGTGAATATCACCTCTATGATACTTCGCTCCCTAAGATTCTTTGTCGATACGATGATACCCTGCCAGATGATCTTCCTATCCCTGTAGGCGTCGGGTTCCCGCTGCACCATGGCGGGGGTAATAGTGGCATCTACATCCCGTCGCGCCTCTCTGGACACGACACCGCCGCAGCCAAAAAGGAGAAGGGCGATGACAATAAGTGCTGTTTTTCTCATGGCTACATAGTATAATCAATCCTTCGAGGTGGTCAATGATTAAAATAAACGGATATATTCAGTACGAGAATGAAAGACTTGCACCCTGCGCGATGAAGAGCAGCGATAGCAGGGGGCGGCGTTTCGAGGAGACGGAGCACCCCTTCAGGTCGCCCTTCCAGCGGGACCGGGACAGGATCATCCACTGTCACGCCTTCAGGAGGCTTGAGTATAAGACACAGGTCTTTGTCTACCACGAGGGCGATCACTATAGGACCCGCCTCACCCACTCCATTGAGGTGGCCCAGATAGCGCGTACCATTGCGAGGGCCCTCGGCCTCAATGAGGATCTCGCCGAGGGGATAGCTCTCGCCCACGACCTCGGTCATCCCCCCTTTGGCCACACCGGTGAGGAGATTCTAAACCACATGATGGAGGGGCACGGCGGTTTTGAGCACAACCTCCACTCTTTGAGAATTGTTGAGCATATCGAGAGACGATACCCCCACTTCAGAGGGCTGAACCTGACATGGGAGACGCGGGAGGGGATAGCAAAGCACTGCTCCGAACACGACAACCCCGACGCAATGAAGGAGTATCTCCCCGAGAAGGCAACGTGCCTTGAGGCGCAGATTGTCGATATCGCCGATGAGGTTGCCTACAACAACCACGATATCGACGACGGGATAGCCTCAGACATGCTCGATCTGAATGATCTCCAGGTGGTAAAGCTGTGGCAGGAAAATCTTGAGGAGCAGCAGCGGAGATATCCTGAGAACGACTTCAAGGTTCACAAAGCCCAGACGATCATCTCCATCATCAATCAGCAAGTCACCGATATCGTCAATGAGGTATCCCGGAGGATTGAAGAGGAGGGGGTAAAGAGCGCCGAGGAGATCAGGGATATTGGCCGTCCCATCGCCGGTTTCAGTGAAGAGATGGAGCTAAAGAACAACGAGCTTAAGAGGTTTCTCAAGGAGAAGCTCTACAACCATCACAGGGTCATCAGGATGGCGGACAAGGCGAAGCGGATACTCAGAAACCTCTTTACCGTCTACTCCAGAGAGCCGCGCCTCCTCCCCCCCCACGTCTACGCTTTCCTTGAGGAGACCGGCAAGGAGCGGCTCATCTGCGACTATATCGCTGGCATGACCGACCGCTTTGCCCTGGAGGAGTATAAGCGGCTCTTCGACCCCTTTGAGCGGGTTTGAGCCTCTCCGACAGGCAACCTTGCAACTTGTCAAATGGGACAGATATAGTGGAGGATGTCGAATGCCTTGTGCATCTCTTCATGGCTGCCGAGGAGGATGATGACATCCCCCGTTTGAATGATGAGATCCGCTGGAGGGTTGGTTCTGGCCTTTCCGTTCCTCACGACGGCAATGATGGTGGCGCCGCTCATCTTCCTCAGATCAAGTTTTTCAAAGGTCATCCCCTCAATGGCGGAACCCTCCTCTATGTAGAAGGTGTCCGTAACGCTCGCCACCAGCATGGAGGTAAGTTCAGCCACCTTCTCCCGTGCGATGGAGGGATATCTGAACATGGCGTACCCCTCATGCCTGATGATGTCAATCTGGTTCTGGATAATATTTGCCGGAAGCTTGTAGTCGTGAAGCACCCGTGAAAATATCTCGACCGATGTCTCAAATTCCTCTGGTATTACCTGGGTGGCGCCCAATTTATAAAGCTCCTCAACCTCATTGAGATAGCGGGTCCTCACCAGGATTGACGCCTGTCTGTTCAAACCCTTGGTTGCCACCACCCCTCTCCGTGTCGCTATGGGGTCCGGGATAGTAAAGACGACCATCCGTGCCTTCTCAATACCGAGACCTTTCAGGACATCGGGGTGGCTGCAATCTCCAAAGCGTACCTTGTGCCCCTCCTTCCTGGCTTTGCGCACCTTATCGGCGTGCATATCGAGTACGATGTAGAGAATCCCCGTCTCCTTCAGAACCCGCGCGAGGTTCTGGCCGTTGAGTCCGAACCCTACAATGATCACGTGATTGGCCATGGTAGTCCTCCTCTCGATATGGGGGGCCGCCCCTTTGAGCCGGAATATCTTACCGATCTGAAAGGCGATGGCGGACGACTTATCAAAGAGGAAGGGGGTAATCGCCATAGTCAGTATTGATGAGGCTAGGAGTGTCTGGTAAGCGGCTGATGTCAACATGCCGTAATCGTTCC
>JBHHTR010000124.1:0-6833 GCA_046753505.1 Thermodesulfobacteriota bacterium | reverse complement strand
TTTCGCCCATTGCGCAAAATTCCCCACTGCTGCCTCCCGTAGGAGTCTGGGCCGTGTCTCAGTCCCAGTGTGGCTGATCGTCCTCTCAGACCAGCTACCCGTCTTCGCCTTGGTAGGCCGTTACCCTACCAACAAGCTGATGGGACGCGGGCTCATCCCCAAACGACAGATCCCGAAGGATCCCCGCCTTTAACCGCAAAGCAGAAGCCTCGTGGTCTTATCCGGCATTAGCTCGCCTTTCGGCAGGTTATTCCAGATTTGGGGGTAGATTGCCCACGCGTTACTCACCCGTGCGCCGCTTTACTTGGCGACCGAAGTCGCTTTTCTCGCTAGACTTGCATGTGTTAGGCACGCCGCTAGCGTTCGCTCTGAGCCAGGATCAAACTCTCCACTTAAATATTAAGGAATTGTTGGGTCTTGCATGCTGCTATTTAGTTTTCAAAGAACGGACGAACGGGACAGACATCCCCTCTATCTCCAAGGAGACACCTACCGATCCGCATCCAACATTTACGTTGGTTCTACGTTATATCTAATGAAACGAGCCTTGTCAAGAAAAAACTTGGCCTATGGCACAATATTTTTGGGGCGCTGATTCTATTGAACTATCTCTTTCAGGTACTGCCATCAGAAATCGTTCAGTGGTACATCTGTTCTATATGGGAATAGGGCCAGGCTCACTCCCTTGACCTTCCCCACCCCATTCATGACGTCATTTATCTCAGCGTTAGCTATGGGGCGCAACGTCTCCCAATCAATGCTCTGAAGCTTTATCAAGACCTTGCCGGGATCGCCAACAATCTCTACGGCCTCTGCCGTCATATCCTCTATAAGCGCCTTGATCTTGATAGTGCTTTGACCCAGTTCACTCCCCATCTGCCGGTGATAGGCCATCACAGCGTAGTAGTCAAAGCCCTCCCTGGTAGCGGCAGAGAGATCCTGCGACAGCCACGCCAGGGCGTAGCGAGGATTTGAGAGGGTCTCGTACATCAGATTAATAGCAAATGCAGTCTCCGGCCTTCTTGCCTTGACTGCTGCCATGAGTCTCCCGGCAATCTCCAGTATCCTCCTGTTCTTCCAATGTGCCCACCTCCAGAACTCGGTGGTGTAGGCAACCCCTCCATCACCTTTCACTCTGTACATGGCAGAGGGAACCAGAGCCAAGCCCGTCTTCTCCAGATAGTACGCCTCGGCGTGCTGCCCGAACCCCTCGGTATGGCGCAAAACCAGGTCGTCCTGAAAGAGGATGCCATCCAGTTCATACTCTGCCAGGTCAGCATAGAGCCCCTCAAGATGGTGAAGCGCCTCATCGTTAAAGAGGTCCATCCCCCTGCACCGGACGAGGGCGTCTCGTGTCACATCGTAAGCCTTACACTCCAGGTCGGTGCGGTCGCCCAGGCCGTACCCTGCATACCGTGTGGTCATCCATGCAAAGAGCTGCATACCTCGTGCATGGGCAATCGCGATAACCCTCGCCAGCATATCTGCTACAACCGGGGCGTGTGTGGTCTCGAAGTAGACGCCCTCATAACCACGATGCTCTACAAAGGAGTAGAATCGGTCGCCCCTGTTCTGAAAGACTCGGAGGATCACCGTATTCACCCCGGCCCGCTTGAGGGCGTCAAACTCCCTCTCTACATCACTCCAACTCTGGCCGTTAAAAACCGCCACCTGTGCCGCCCGTAGGGGCGGGGGCGCCCTCCTCGTCAACCGCTCTACAGGCAGAGGCGGCGTCTCAACTCCCGGCGATACTATTACAGCCGGTTCTATGAAAGGCAAGGGGACCACTCGCTTTTTTTCGGGTGCGACACGACGGGTTTTCGACGCAGCAGGGCGACGAGTGCGGTCGGGATAGTTTCTCGTGTATTGACTGAGCTGCAACAACGCCTCACGCTCCATACCGGCCTTATCATAGGCTGAGGCCATCCTGAAGTGGGCGACCCTCTTCAGGGGACTCATAGGATAGTCCTCTATTACCTTTCCAAACTCCCGTGCCGCGACCCGGTAGTGGCCCTGCTCATAGAGAAGCTTTGCATAGTTGAACTGGTCGGCGTCGGTACTGAAAGGGTGATTGTCTACAGCGTCCACCTGGAGGGGGGCAAGTATCACAACCGCAGAGCACAAGAGAGTGAGTGCCACAAGGAGCCATCGCTCAAGAACCTCGCGTTTAAAAAAGGGCATCGAGGGCCTCCTGTAGCGTTGCTACACCGACAGTATCCAGCGACTTATCGAGCTTAACCGCTTTCAGGCTCTCTTTCGGCAGTATGACTCGTGTAAATCCAAGCATCTTTGCCTCCTTTATACGCTGCCCGGCCTGGCTCACACTCCTCAACTCACCGGCCAGCCCGATCTCTCCGAAGACGATGGTCTTCTGGTCCACCCCCCTATCAAGAAAGTTTGAGGCAATGGAGACGGCTATCCCAAGATCTATCGCCGGCTCTTCAACCTTCATGCCGCCGGCAACCTTCAGAAAGACATCGTGGTTTCCAAGGGTGAGGCCCGCCTTCTTCTCCAGAATGGCCAGGATGATGGCGACCCGGTTCTGATCTACTCCAACCACTGTCCTCCTGGGCATACCGAAGATTGTAGGACAGACGAGGGACTGGATCTCAACGAGAATCGGTCGTGTCCCCTCGATACTCGATACAACAACCGAACCGGAGGCGTCCACCGCCCTCTCTTCGAGAAAGAGGGCGGAGGGGTTGTTGACCTCGGCCAGGCCGGTACCCTCCATCTCAAAGACTCCTATCTCATTGACCGAGCCGAAGCGATTCTTAACCGCTCTGAGTATTCTGAAGGGGTGCCCCTTCTCGCCCTCGAAGTAGAGCACCGTATCCACCATGTGTTCGAGAACCCTCGGTCCCGCTATTGCCCCATCCTTCGTAACATGGCCTATGAGAAAGAGTGGTATATCGTGACCCTTTGTACGGGCAATGAGCTGGGCGGCGCTCTCCCTGACCTGACTGACACTCCCCGGAGAGGAGGCCAGCAGTTCGCTGTGAACACTCTGTATCGAGTCAATGACGACGATATCAGGATGAACGGCATCAAGGGTCTGGACAATCTTTTCGATCATCGTCTCGGAACAGACCAGCAAATTATCGGTGATAGCGCCGATACGCTCCCCCCGCAACCTGATCTGTTTCGGAGACTCCTCCCCCGACACATAGAGAACCCTCCTCCCCTGCTCCCCAAGCATCCCCATCGTCTGAAGTAGGAGGGTAGATTTTCCGATCCCCGGATCGCCGCCAATAAGAATCGCAGCGCCGGGTACAACCCCGCCCCCCAACACCCTGTCGAGTTCACCAATCCCTGTTGAACCCCTCTCCTCTTCCCCGGCCCTCAGTGTCGAGATGGGTTGGGGCAGCACAACATCCTTAACCGCAAAAGGAGGCTTCACCTCCCGGGCGAACTGCTCTTCCACCAGGCTGTTCCACTCTGAACAGTCAGGACATCGACCGAGCCACTTCGCCGCCTGATAGCCGCAGGACTGGCAGGTATATATACTCCTCACACGGGCCATAGTTATGCCGCCATTTTCTCTATCACGCTACACCATATTCCAGATTGATCGACCCCACCACCACACAACCACCCCCACTAATGAACCGATCCATTCACTCTCCGTGCAATCATCACGGCAATAGATAAATATAACGGGTTAAACTCACGCCATACAATACATTTGACAATGTCCATCCTTCTGTTATGATAAATTTCGCCTATCGGCAGGGTGGCCAACCTCCAAACCAGATTAATGTCACAACACATACAGGGGAGCAGGTTAAACAAAAACCATATTGCTATGTCAACAAACGAAACAATCCTAAAAGAATTCAACAAGGCTGTCAAGGCGCTTAGATTCTATCCTGACAATCATCCTAATCTCAACTTGGCAATGGATGCCTTCTATAAAACCCTCAACGAGGGATTGGGCGCCAGAGAAAGTATTGTCTGGACCGTGGATAAAAGGGGGTTTTACGAGAGACAGCAGCCGATTCTACCGGATCAGGAGTGGCTCATAAACTTTGCAAAGGAGTTCTTTTTAAGGCACATCAAGGGGGTTACCATCTCCAACGGCATCTCCCAGGAGGAGATCAAGGGCTTTCTCTACATCTTTAAGGAGGAGCCTGATGATCTTCTGAAAAGGGGCAGTGTCGGCGCACAGATGGCCGACATGGGGATCAAAGGGATCATTATAGAAGACGTCCACTACAAGGAGGTTCATAAAACCACGAAGGAGGTTGCAGAGGAGAAGCAGGGGGAGACGTCCCTGGACTTCATGATCGGGGCTGAATCGGAGGAGGCAGAGACAGGAGATCATAGCGGCGGCTTGGAGACCGACTCTATTGAGAGCATCCTTCAAGGTTTCGATGGGTTTGATGAGGAAGAGAAGGAAAAGACGCTGCCGGAACTCATTGCAGAGCTCAACTTGGAGGATAATACCGGACGGTATATCGGTCTGGCAAGTGACATCAGTGATAAAGCTACCCGCTTCTGCGCAGAGAAGGAGTGGGACAGTCTCTGCTCCATCCTCGATACATTCCTCCTTCACTCGTCAGAGGTGGGAGGGAAACCGGACGCTATCGCCACCGTTGCACGCGACAGCTTACAGGCCCTCCTCTCCAGAGAGACCATAATCCACCTCATAGAACGATTGGGTCATAGCAGAGAGGAACAGCTCTCCACCATTCAACAGATCCTCCTCCTCGCTGAACAGGACGGGGTAAAGCTTCTACTCAATGCCCTTGCAGAGATTAAGCAGGCCAATGCCCGACGCACTATCTACAACACGCTGCTCCTCTACGGCAATGCGGTGCGAGATGAGGCGGAGAGGCGTATCAATGATGAGCGGTGGTTTGTCGTCAGACAGATGGTCTCGCTACTCGGCGCAATCGGCAATGCACACACTATAAGTGTTCTCGCTGCCGCCATGCAACACCCGGAGGCACGGGTCAGAAAAGAGGTTATCAAGAGCCTCGGCCAGATTCCATGCAAAGAGGCTTTGGCCCTTCTCTTATCAACTCTTGACGGTTCTGACAGATCGCTCATCCTCAATGCGACAATCGCCCTGGGCGTTCTCAAGAATCCCGCCGCCATAGAACCTCTTGGCAGGATTGCAAACAAGCGGAACACCCTTTCCGACAACCTGGAGATAAGAAAAGAGGCGGTAAGGGCACTTGGCCTGATCGGCAACGAACGGGCCATACCGCACCTTACCAGGCTCATCACCAAAAAGGTCTGGTTCGGCAGACAGGACCAACAAGAGCTTCGCGCCCTTGCCGTAATCTCACTCGGCAAGATCGGCGGAGAGGCAGCCAGGAGGGTCATAAAACATACGGCCAAGAGAGCCAGGGGAGTAGTCCAGCAGGCATGTGATAAAACTTTGAAGGAGACGCCTTAATGGTCGATGCGGACAAGGTAGATGATTTACTGAGAACCATAAACAGCGCCACCAGGAATACGAGACTCTACCCGCCCGGCCATCCCGCCATAGCGACCCAGCTTGCAAAGGCCCTTCAGAGTGTTACCGACATCCTCAAGAATCATGAAAAACAGAGGCTATTCATTGGAAAGTTAAAGGATGTACTCGTCTTTGATGAGACCCCCATCATGGATGCAGAAGAGAAGCTGGACGATTTTTTGCACCACATGGACAGCAAGGGGGTTGAAGGCATCATTTTTGAAAACGGCATCTTGGCAAAGGAATTTGCCAGCTTCATTACTATTCTTGCCGGAGAGGAAGATATCCATGGCGCGGCCCTGCAGAAGAGGCTTCACGCAGGTGGCGTAAAACATATCAGCCTAAAATCCATACCTTTCGGCAAACGAACCCTCATAGAGGTATATAGTGACACCATGGGCGTCGTCCAGGACGTCCTCCATGCGGTACGCCTGGGGAAGATACCGAGATCCGATGGCGTCCTCCATGTAGTAGGCGAGATGTCAAACGCGGTGCTGTCGAACAAGAATGCCATGATCGGCCTTACCATGATCAAGAATTACGACAACTACCTCTACAACCACTCCGTCAACGTAAGCATCCTCACCCTCAGCCTTGCGCAGGTCTTAAAATACGAGGGCGAAGACCTCCTGGCAGCCGGTATAGGGGGACTCCTCCACGATGTAGGAAAGACTGGCGTTGCCGAAGATATCATGAACAAGCCTGGCACTCTCAGCGATGATGAATGGAAAAGGATGCGCGAGCACCCCGTCATGGGGGCACAGATTATTTCGCGGATGAAGGGACTCGATAAGAGTATCGTACACATGGTACACGAACATCACATACGCTACGACCGTTCCGGCTACCCCACTCTTGACTCCCCCCTCCATCCTATGGGAATGATCGTCACCCTTGCAGACGCATACGACGCCTTGACAACCCTCCGTGTTTACCAGAGGCCCTACCACCCTGCCGAGGCAGTCAAGATACTTCACGGCCTCTCAGGCAAACACTTTGCGCCGAAGATAGTGCAGGCATTTACAAACATGCTCGGCGTCTATCCGGTGGGAACGATGGTGAGGCTCTCCACTAATGAGATCGCCATAGTCACAAATATCAATGCAGCAGACGGAGAGCACCCTGTTGTGAAGGTAGTCTACGGCAGCGACGGGAAAAAACTAACCTCCTCACAGGCAGTTGACCTGTCACAGGCAGGTGAGAAGGCGCGTTTCATCGTATCCCCCGTTGATCCTCTGAGTAAGGGGATTGATATGGGCGTATTCCTGGAGGAGGAGGTCGGTTCTCTACCTACGGAAGAGTGATGGCGTCGTAAGGTGGTTTCTACAGAAAGTGTAGCACGGGCTGTAGAACGACCCGTAAGTAACTG
>JBHHTR010000123.1:0-7024 GCA_046753505.1 Thermodesulfobacteriota bacterium | reverse complement strand
GATCGCAGAGGTATTGGTAGAAGTATAGAGGTTACCACCGGTAGCGTTCGTAATCCTCGTGGCCTGACCGCTCGTTGCCGCTCCACCCTCACCGGACGCTCCACAGTAATAACCAGAACAGAGATCGAGATTAAAACCGAAGGAAGTAAAGGTGGTAACATTGATCGCTTCGACCTGGATGCCGGCGCCAACCAGCGCGGCAGTGGCGCTCGCCTCGCTCGAACCGCCGTCAGGGTTGTGACCAGGCGCATCGCCGAACCAGACCATGATACGCTCGGAACCTGAACGCCACCCCGTTGCAGCATCTGAGGCTGCATGATCCAAGGCATAGAAGTTAGCTTCAGGGGCATCATGACCGCCTGAGGCATTCCATAAGTTGATACCTCCCTGGGCCGCTGCAGTACTGCTGGTCATGGCGGTATTCAGCCGGTACCGGTACGGGTCGTAGGAATCCTTGTACTCACCAACGGCGAAGGACACATCGCCAAGCCCCGCAGCAGAGGAGAGGATGGTTGATGCAGCGGCCTTGATGCCGGCGATGGAGCCGTGCATACTGCCCGTCGTATCGGCTAGGAAGTAGACATCGACCTTGGGGCTTCCGGTAGAGTCGACCGTTACGGTCTTGGTTATAGTTGTACTCTCACCAACGCCGAGAGTAGCCGAGAAGGAGGCAGGTGATATCGCATCGGCTTTCGCCAACGATGGCAGGCACAACAGGAGTGTAACCACCAACATACTTAATACTTTTGCTCCGAAAAACTCTCTTTTTCTTTTCACTTTCAGACCTCCTTTTTTTGTGTACCCCTTAGCGGGTTTTAATATGCCAATGCGTTGCATTTCTGTTCATCTAACAATGCAACTACCATGCCATAGTCACAACAGAGGGCTAACATACTGATATTAAAGAGTATTCTGTGTGCAGCTAAGGATCTACCATTGGAGGTGTCAAGAAATGTGACACTTATTGACGAACCTGGAAGGCGCAATATTAGCGAAAAAACACTTTATTTAAAATGATATCAAGTAGTTGTGGCATTTTGCCCGCACTGTAACAATAAGTTACACTCCTGAACCCTTTGGAGTCCATGTACGACGCTTCTTTGCTTCATCTAATAATAAGAGGCAATTATATCATATGGTTACATAAGTCTGGTCGCACAAAAAAGGTGTCAAAAAAAGTGACATTTTTGAGCAATTCGGGCTCCTTTACCGCCATGATGGCAGGAGTGGGACAGCCCATCAGGACTCCTTACCGTGGGAAGAGGAAGATGGCCCAGCCGGTGATAGCTACGTATATCCATACCCCGGCTGTATAGGGGGCTATCCGTTTGTGTTTGTCAAAACGTTCCTTGAGGGCAAGATAGATGGTGTAGCCCGCCATGGGGAAGTTGACCATTGCCAGAAGGGTGTGTGACCAGAGGATGGAGAGGAAGAGGGTTCGGTGCTCCCCGGCGTACCGTTCAGGGGGGAAGAGGGACGACCGTATCAGGTAGAGGGCGACAAAAATGAGGGCAAAGATGGAGGCCGAGAGCATCGCCTTCTTGTGATAAGCCCTGCACCCCTTCTTTATCAGGACAATCCCGGTGATGATACATAGACCGCTCAGTCCTATCGTAGCAAGGCTGGCGTAGAGCAGGAAATCGTTCACCCCTGTTACAGTCTCCAGGCGAGAACAATCATGTTGAAGAGCATGATGAGCGCTATGAGTATTCCCATCTCAATAGCAAACTTCCTCTTTTTTGACTTGCTTTTCTGTGAATTATTATCAGACACTTTTCTTCACCTCCTTTAATAGTGACATTGATGTGTAGAATACAAAGAGGATGCCTCCGGCAACGGCCAGGAGGGTTCCAATTCCCATGACTGTCAGGGCGGAGAGGACTACGGGATCGGATGTGAAGGAGATCCCGTAGGTCTTTCTGGGTGCCCCGAAGAGGCCCGATACAAAGAGGCCGAGTATAAACAAGACCATCCCAACGCCATAGATCAGGGGTTGGGCTCGCGCGATTCGCTCGCCGAAGAGTTTCTCCTTACACTCCTTGAGAAGATAGTAGGAGAGGCCCATGAGGGCAAGGGTGAGGCTTGTCACGGCGCCGTGATAGTGGGCGGGAACCCTCAGGTCGTTCCCGAAACCGCTGTAAGCTATTGCCATACCGAGGGTGTAGATAGTCATGGAGAGGATCAGCGAGAGGGAGGCGACGGACCTTCTGCCCCTGCCCATATTAATCAGGATATGTACTACATGGAAGAAGATGGGTATGCCGAGGCCGATGCCGTAGATCGCCTCAGCGGCTATCTTGGCGTTTCGTGTTATGGGATCACCCGTGAAGGGGATGATAAAGAGTATGATCGCCGAGATGGGAAAGGCAATGGTGACATACCTGAGGAAGAGCCAGCTCGATGGCCTGCTCCCCTCCATCCTGCCAAGCAGAGCGTACCAGACAGCCACCAGCAACGCCCCGCTCATGACCTGCTGGATATGTCCCGGTATCCAGAAGAGCCTTTCGTAGTAGAGTATGGTGACGCTACCGTCCCTCTGGAGGATGAGTGAGAAGACCATCGCCACAACCATGATGACGGCAATGATAACCGAAGCCGCTATGGCCCCAACCATGAGGTTCGACGAGGTGATATGGCGTATCCCATCCCTGAGATAGGCAAAGGCGTTCAAGGCGAAGGCAAGAAAGAAGAGGGCGATACCGACCAGAAAGAGGGGGGTGTCGATAGTTGGCACATAGTTGTTGGGGATGGCGTCGCCACTGCCGCGCAGTACTGCGAGGGTGACCAGAAAAGCTCCGATTAGAGCCAGCCATCGAGTCACCTTCAACTCCACACCTTTGAAGGTAAGGCTCCAGAGAACTACTCCGAATGAGAGGAGCCAGAGGAGTATGGCGAGGATGACGTGCCCGACAAGCGCATGGTGCATGTAATTTTCCGGGAAGTAGCGGTAGCCGAAGGGGGTCCTGCTCATCCCGACCAGAAAGGCAAATCCCCCTCCAAAACCGAGGAAGAGGATGGCCAGGACAAACCAGTTGTAGGTGTATCTCCTCTCCACGGGTCAGACCATATCGACTACGAGAGAGGTGAAGAGGAGGGTCAGATAGAGTATGGAGAAGAAGAAGAGGAACATGTCACACTTGCGCTCGGAGCGCATGAACTGCACACTCAGAATCAAAAATGCAGCGCCGAGGGTGATGGCTGTGGCAAGGTAGATAACTCCCGCCACGCCGGTGAGGAAGAGGAGCAGAGAGACAGGTATGAGAAGTATCGTGTAGAGGACAATCCTCACCTTTGTCGCTTGTACACCCTTCGCCACGGGGATAACGGGGATCGACGCCTTTGCGTAATCTCCCCTGTACTTGAGCGCCAGGCTCAGGGCGTGGGGCTGCTGCCAGACGGCAACGACGGCAAAGAGGATCATGGCCGTGGCGTCCACTCCGCCGGTTATGGCGGTGTATCCGATGAGTGGCGGAAGAGCTCCTGCAAGGCCACCAATCTGGTTGGCAAAGGGACTCCTCCGCTTGAGGACGATACCGTAGAGGAAGACGTAGCCGACGGCGGCGCCACCGGTGAGGAGGGCCGTTGCGCCGTTCACCTTCCAGGCGAGGGCCGCGACCGAGAGCGCGACGAGGGCAATGCCGGTAAAAAGGGCCTTCCAGGGCGTTACCTTTCCGAGGGCAAGCGCCCTCCCGGAGGTTCTCTTCATCAAGGCGTCAATATCGCGGTCAAAGTAGTTATTAAGGATAGCCGAGCCAGCGGTGGCAGCGCCCAGCCCACCGAGGGTCCAGCAGATGAGAAGGAGGTTGTACTCTCCCCTCCCCCCGATGTAGATGCCCGTGAGGGCGGCGACGATGACAAGACCGACGATACCAGGTTTGACCATGGTAATGTAGTCGCCGATGGATGTTCGTACTGGATGAAGACCTTCAACTTCTATTGCATGCTCTCTCATTACGCTTCAACCCTCCCTTCCGCTGTATGGGAGAGGAAAAACGGCATCGCCTGGTAAGCAAGCCATCCGAGGAGGAGGAAGCCAGTCGCGGCGTGGAGGATAATAACCGGCAGGAACATCCCCGTTGCGACGATTAAAACCCCGAAGGTCGCCTGTGCGATAACCAAGCAGAACGTTACCAGCGATGCCGTTATCCCTCCCTTTCTCGACAGGACCGTATAGAGTCTGGCGGCTGTCACCAGAAATACGGAAAGGGCTACGACCCTGTGAGAAAAGTGGAGAATAACCGAATAGTCTGTAAAGCCTGGAATGATCTTTCCGTTACAGAAGGGGAGGTCTGGACAGGCCAGAGTCGCTCCCGAATAGCGCACCAGTATGCCGATAACAACCTGAATATAGACGAGACAGAAGAGGAAAAAGAAGAAATTCGACTCCTCGCTCTCCCGCTTGCCTCTAACATAACGGAAAGAGAAGGTAAGGCAGATGAGGACGAGTGTCGAGATAATAAGATGTGACGAGATAATTGCCACATTGAGAATGCTGTCGAGGTGAGGCGCCTCGATGAGGACTGTGATGCCACCGAGTCCGACGCCGGTAAAGAGGAGCAGAACTATGGCGGCGGTAAATATGCGCGGCAATCCCCGGTAGGTGCGCCACACGAAGATAGTCGAGAGGAGGATCAGGGTTCCCGCAGTACCGCCGAGAAGCCTGTGGCCCCACTCAAACCAGATATCCATCCTCATGGGGGGTTTTACCGTCCCGTAGCATAGGGGCCAGTCGGGACAGGCCAGACCGGAGCCTGTAGAGGTTACAAAAGCGCCCATGACCATTAGGAGGTATGTAAAAAAGAGTGTCGCTCCGAGGAGAAGGGAAAGTCTGGTGGCGCCCCCCTCTTTTTCTATGTAAGGTGTGTTCATAAAAAGAGTTCCTTCAATCCGCTTTCAATTAACCCTCCCTCGCCCCACCCTCTCAGGAAGAGAGGGTGGGAACAAAAAGAGGGAGAGATACTTCATGTCATAAAAGATACCACCGTATTCGACGAACAGAGCTCCCCTACTCTATATCACGACCGTAGCCGTAGGGGTCCCAGTCCTCAGGCAGGTTGAGCGCCTTGCCGCCAAAGTTGCCTGGGCCTGGAGGTGTTGGAGTGTGGGTCCACTCAAGGGACCTAGAACCCCACGGGTTATCCTCCGCCTTCTTCCCAAAGAAAGCGCCGTGGAGCCACGTTATCAGTATGAGGAGAGCCCCGATACCGATAATAAAGGCGCCAACGGTCTGGATCTTATGGAGATGCTCCAACTGAGGCATGTGGCTGTAGTCGAAGTAGCGCCTCGGCATCCCCTTAAGACCGACCAGGAACATTGTGAAGAAGGTGACATTACTGCCGATAAAGAGGATGAAGAAGGCAATCTTTGCCAACCCCTCGTTATACATTCTCCCCGTCATCTTGGGGAAGAGGTAGTATACCCCACCGAATATGGCAAAGCTGCCCGATAGCGCCATGACGTAGTGGAAGTGGGCAACGACGAAGTGGGTGTCGTGTAAGGCCAGCATGATGGAGACCATCGCATGGGGAATGCCCGTCAGACCTCCAACGAGAAAGAGGAATATAAAGGCGCAGGCATAGAGCATGGGCGTCTTGAATGAAATTGCCCCCCTGTAGAGGGTCCCTACCAGACCTATCATCATCAGCCCGACGGGAACACTGATGAGGAGGGTGCTGACCATCATACCTAGTCTGATCCAGTTCGGCATACCGGAAGCCCAGAGATGGTGGATCCAGACCTCGCCACTGAGGAGCGTCGTCCCAATGAATCCCCCCCAGACCACCACCTTTTTGTTAAAGATCTGGTTCCTGGCGAAGGTGGCGATAATCTCATAGACAATCCCCATCATCGGAAGGAGGATGACGTAGACGGCAGGGTGAGAGTAGAACCAGAAGAGGTTCTCGTATAGCAGCACGTCGCCACCCATGGATGGATCGAAAAAGTTTGTTCCAAGATACTTATCGAGGCTGAGCAGCGTTACCGCCGAACCAAGGACGGGGACAAAGATCAGCTGAAGGATAAAGGCGCACATGGTAGCCCAGATAAAGATATTGAGCTTTGCCCACGTCACGTTCGGAGCACGCATGTAGATAATGGTGGCTATTAGGTTGATGCCTCCAACGATGGACGAGAAACCCATTATCAGGACGGTAAAGGTATAGAGTGACGTGTTGCCCGGTGAAATAAGTGAATATGGTGGATAACCGGTCCACATGATATCGGGCGGGTTCGGCACAACAAAGGTCAGGAGAGCCAGTATGATGCCCACCCAGAAGAGCCACAGACTCAGAGCGTTAACTCTCGGAAAGGCGACGTCCTTGGCGCCTATCATGAGCGGCACCAGGTAGTTCGCCAGGAAACCGGTCAGCGCCGGTATCTGAAAGCCCAGTATCATGGCGGCCCCGTGGAAATAGAGCCATACATTATAGGTATTGGGATTCGTTATGGTCGGCCCTACCGATGCGAGCTCGATCCTTATCAGCATTGCCATAGCGCCCGCCACGGCAAATGCCGCGAGGGAGCCTATCAGATAGAGTATGCCTATCCTCTTATGATCAGTGGTAAAGATCCACTCACTGAGATTTTTTCCAAAACTGACCGACTGACTCATGATCTAGGCACCTCCTTCTTCAAGGGCGGCTTTTTCCTTCGCAAGCCACTCATTAAATTCATCCTCGGGCATGGCGATAACCGTGCCCCTCATATTCGAATGGAGCACTCCACAGTACTCCGTGCAGGTAATGACATGCTCTCCCGGCTCCTCCGGATAGAACCAGAGGTAGGTCACACGGCCCGGCATGGAGTCCTCTTTCACCTTGAAGTCGGGAATATAGAAGCTGTGAATCACATCCCGGCTCTTCATCCTCATCACAATCGGTCTCCCGGCAGGCACGCGGAGATCGTTCATCGCCTCGACGCCGTTGGGATAGGTATAGTTCCAGCTCCACATGGCGCTCTCAAGCTTTATCTCGTAGCTCTCTTCGGGAACATTCCTGTAGTCATTAAAGAGGGCCCACGTCTTTCC
>JBHHTR010000122.1:0-7128 GCA_046753505.1 Thermodesulfobacteriota bacterium | reverse complement strand
AGATCAAAGATGCCAATGATATCACTCGGGTTAAAAAAGAACGGAATGCCCCTGAGAATAACCCTTGACGGTTAAGTATGGTTGATATATTTTTATAGCTATGAAAAAGATTGCTTCTATTATACTTGCGGCTGGTCTCGGAAAGAGGATGCGCTCCACCCTCCCCAAGGTGCTTCACCGGGTCTGTGGCAGGCCCATGCTTTTCTATCCGCTCGATGCGCTCATGGCATTAAAGGTTGAGACGCGGGTTGTGGTTATCGGTCACGGAGGGGATCTGGTCAAGGCGGCATTTGAAGGGTGTCCTATTGACTTTGTGATTCAGGAGGAGCAGCTTGGAACTGGCCACGCGGTACGTTGCGCCGAGGAGGCGTTGGGCGGTTTCAGTGGGGATATTCTCATACTTTCCGGCGATGTTCCACTCATACAGCCGGGGATACTCAAGGCGCTCATAGGAAGTCACCGACGTGCGAAAGCGCATCTCTCTCTTGTCACCATGTTCCTTGACGAGCCAACAGGTTACGGGCGAGTCGTGCGGGACGGGAGTGGCGCGGTGGAGCGGGTGGTTGAGGAGAAGGATGCCACAACCGAAGAGAGGCAGATTCGTGAGGTCAATGCCGGTATCTATATGGTTGACGCCGAATTCCTCTTTACTCATCTTAAGCGGGTAAAGAGCAGCAACGCCCAGGGTGAATACTACCTTCCCGATCTGGTGCCAATGGCTGTTGGTGATGGCGGGACGGTGGTAGGACTGTGCCACAACAGCCCGCGTGAGGTGATGGGGGTTAATAACCGGGTTGAGCTTGCCGAGGCGAATGAGGTCATGAGGGCGAGGATAAACAGGGGACACATGATGAAAGGGATTACTATGGTTGATCCCCGGGCGGTCTATATCGACTACGGTGTTAAGGTCGGTCGGGATACGACCATCTATCCCAATGTTTTTATCGAGGGCGATTCGTCGATAGGTAGGGAGTGTCGCATTGAGGAGGGAAGCAAGATTGTCGATTCAACCCTCGCCAGAGGCGTCACGGTGAAGTCCAATTCACTCATTGAGCAGTCGAAGGTTGGCAGTGAGGCGGTCATAGGCCCCCTCGCCCACCTCCGCCCCGGCAGCGCCATAGCGGCCAGGGCAAAGGTCGGTAACTTTGTAGAGATAAAGAACTCCAATGTAGGCGCTGGTTCAAAGGTAAGCCATCTAAGCTATATAGGAGATACGGACCTCGGCAAAGGGGTCAATGTCGGAGCCGGAACGATAACCTGCAACTACGATGGCCACAGCAAGTTTCGGACGATCATCAGGGACGGCGCCTTTATCGGGAGCGACAGCCAGCTTGTTGCTCCGGTCACCGTAGGGAAAGGGGCCTATATCGGCTCCGGTTCAACTATTACAAAGGATGTTCCGCCACGCTCTCTTGCTCTATCGAGAACGGGCCAGAAGAACATAGAGGGGTGGGTGGAGAAGAGGGCGGACAAAACAGTGAAAAAGGACAAGAGCCAGGATGGTTAACCCCCGCTTCACACTACGGCGGGAAAAGGGATGAGAGTATGTGCGGAATAGTAGGATACATAGGGGCGCGTGAGGCAGGTGATATCCTCCTCGATGGCCTGAAGCGTCTTGAGTACAGGGGGTACGACTCCTCAGGTGTCGCTGTCATTGATGGCGGTGAGGTCTCTATAAGGAGGAGTACGGGGAAGCTGGAAAAGCTTACCTCCCTCATTGCAGGCGACCCCATCAAGGGTTCAACCGGCATAGGCCACACCCGGTGGGCCACCCACGGCAGGCCGTCGGAGGAGAACGCCCATCCCCATCTTGAAGGGGGGATAGCCGTCGTCCACAATGGCATCATAGAAAACTACCTCTCCCTCAAGGAGTCCCTCAAAGGGGAGGGGGTCACCTTCAAATCAGAGACCGATACAGAGGTCATCTGTCACCTCATCTTCCGGCATAAGCAGAAGGGAGTGGGGATTGAGGAGGCGGTAAGAGAGTCGCTGAAAGAGGTAAGCGGTTCCTACGCCCTCGCGGTCATAAGTGAGGACGAGCCCGGCCTGATAGTGGCGGCGCGGCAGGACTGCCCCCTCGTTGTCGGTCTTGCCGACGGGGAGAATTTCCTGGCCTCTGACATTACGGCAATCCTCAACTATACGAGGCGGGTCATCTTCCTAGACGACGGCGAGATGGCCCTCATCAGAAGTGAGCGCATTGAGGTGAAGGGGCTCGATGGAGCGGTGGTAGAGAAGAGGCCCCAGACGGTGGACTGGAGCCCAGCCATGGCGGAGAAGGGCGGATACCGCCACTTCATGTTGAAAGAGATCATCGAACAGCCCAGAGCGATTACCGATACCTTCCGTGGAGCGGTTCTGGAGGAGGCAGGCGATGTCATCATAGAGGACTTTGAAATCAATGACACGGAGATAGAGAGAATATACGTCGTCGCCTGCGGCACCTCCTGGCACGCCGGTCTCGTTGGGAAGTTTCTCATAGAAGAGTTATGCGCCATACCGACAGAGGTCGATCTCGGCTCCGAGTTCCGTTATCGTAATCCCCTCGTAAGTAATAATACACTCGTCATTGCCATATCCCAGTCTGGAGAGACGGCAGACACCCTCGCCGCCGTGAGAGAGGCGAAGCGGCGTGGGGCCTCAATTGTCTCCATCTGCAATGTCGTGGGAAGCTCTCTGCCGAGGGATTCGGACTGCACCGTCTACACCCATGCCGGGCCGGAGATCGGCGTCGCCTCAACCAAGGCTTTTACCACACAGCTGACGGCCCTCTACCTCCTTGCGGTAATGTTGGGGCGGAGGAGAGGGGCAATACCGGACAAGGCGGGGTGTGAGCTCATTCAGGAGTTGGTTCGACTGCCGGGAAAGATAGAGGCCATGCTTGAGGGGGAGGCAGCGATAGAGGCCATTGCAAAAAGATACTTTCACTACCGCGACTTCCTCTACCTTGGCAGAGGTATTAACTATCCCATCGCCCTCGAGGGCGCCCTTAAGTTGAAGGAGATATCGTACATACATGCCGAAGGGTATCCGGCAGGAGAGATGAAACACGGTCCCATTGCCCTTATCGACGAAGATATGCCTGTCGTTGTCCTCGCGCCCGCCGACGAGACCTATCCGAAGATGCTCTCCAACATGGAGGAGTCGAAGGCGCGGGACGGAAGGATTATCGCCATTGTCAACGAGGGTGACAGAGATGCTTCATCCAAGGCGGACGATGTCATTATCGTCCCCTCCGCAAGCCGCCACCTGACCCCCATTATGATGACAATCCCCCTTCAACTCCTCGCGTACCACATCGCCGTTCTGAAAGGTACCGACGTTGACCAGCCGCGAAACCTGGCAAAGAGCGTCACCGTTGAGTAGGATATGGCTTTAACGGGCATTATGTTTCAAAAGTAGATGCCATCCCCACCTTTTCAACAACCTTATGAGGTGACATTGCCGTGAAGGAGCTCACCTATCCAAAGAGCATCAAGGAGTGGCCCGAGGACGACAGGCCAAGGGAGAAGCTGATCCGCCACGGGGCCGGGACTCTATCCAGCGCGGAACTACTGGCGATTATCTTACGGACGGGCGAGAAGGATAGGAGCGCCGTCGCTATTGCCAAGGGGATCGTCGCCACCTACGGTGATTTCAGGGGCCTTGAAGGGGCCTCCATAGAGGAGCTTTGCGGGATTGATGGTATTGGCCCGGCCAAGGCGGCTCAGATTAGGGCGGCTCTTGAGATAGGAAAACGGTTCGCATCCACCCCCTTCAGAACCGGTGAGGCATTCACTTCAAGCAGGGTAGTGTACGACCACTTTCACGAGTCGCTACGGGGGAGGAAGCGGGAGACCTTCATCGCCGTCCTCCTCGACGGGAAGAACCGGAAGCTTCGGGAGGTCTCGATCTCAGAGGGGTGCCTCACCTCATCCATCGTCCACCCCAGAGAGGTCTTTGCTCCGGTGGTGAAGGACTCGGCGGCAGCGGTCATCCTTGTTCACAACCACCCGTCGGGCGACCCCACTCCCAGCAGGGAAGACAGGGAGGTGACGAAGCGGCTCAAGGAGGTGGGAGAGCTCCTCGGCGTAAAGTTGCTCGACCATATTGTTATAGGGAGCGGGCGATATGTGAGCTTTGCCGACGAGGGGATGATGTAGATTTGTTATGCCCATAGCGTATTGTGCTGGCTCCATCACACTCGACGCAATGGGTTTTTATGGTCTGGCTAGATTAGTGGCCGGTGAAAAAGAGAGGAAGAATGCATCTGCTTGCCGACTGTCCGGACAGTAAGGGATCAAACTGTAAAAACCCTTTATTTCACACAAAGGCACGAAGGCACTGAGAAATCTATTTGTTATCAATGCGTTACCTTTGTGAGCTTTGTGGCTTTGTGTGAGTTCATGCTTTTTGCAATAGAGTCATTTATGATTATGATCCAGTAGTGCCCGTTTCTCTTATGACTGCTTAAATTATTATGACACTTACGGAAATCGCCATAATTGTTGCCGCCTATCTCATCGGCTCAATCCCGACTGGGGTCATTGTCGCCCGTATCATGGGCGCTAAGGATCCGAGGAGTGTGGGGAGCGGGAATATCGGCGCCACTAACGTGGGGAGGAGCGCCGGAAAGGCGGCTGGCATTATCACCCTCTTCGGCGACTGTTGCAAGGGGGCTCTCCCGACGGTGGTTGCCCTCTACCTTCTCCCATCGGTCTATATGGTTGCTGTCGTGGGATTTGCGGCCTTTCTGGGGCACCTCTTTCCGGTTTTCCTCGGCTTCAGGGGGGGGAAGGGGGTTGCCACGGCCCTCGGCATCTTTCTCGTCATCTCTCCTCTTGCCACCCTCATCAGCGTCGTTATATTCGTTATTCTTCTCCTCCTCTTCAGATACGTTTCGCTGGCTTCGATGGCTGCTGCTGCGGCACTGCCGGCGGCCCTTGCCCTTCTCCCTGGGACACGCCCCTTTACACCACTCGGGGTGGTGGTTGGCGCGCTGATAATCATAAAGCACGGGGGTAATATCCGGCGGCTCGTTGCGGGGAGTGAAAACCGGATGGGTGGAAAGAGGTAGGTCTCTATAATTTCTTCAGCCGCTTCTTCTTCTTCCGCTCCTCCTTGGAGAGCCTCCGGGCTGGTCCCTTCTTGGCTCCGCCAACCCGTGGGGGAGAGTCATCTTCATCCTCCATGTCGAGACCCTTCATGTCCGCATAGGCCGCCATCTCAAGGATGCCGTTAAACTCATCTGAGGATATGACGACACTCTCCTGGCGTCTCGCATAATCGGCGACGTCCCGATCCGATGTGACTATGGTCAGCCCCTCCCGCATCTCTCTGGCCATCTCCTTCAGGAGTTGGTCTGCCAGTTCGCCGTCTCTGGAAAAGAGAACCTCGATACCAGCCACCATTTCCCTGCCTCTGGAGAACCTGCCGGAACTCGTGCCGTCAAAGACGACGGTCATCCTGAGCGCCCCCTCCTTGGCCCGCACCTTTCTGTACTCAGCCAGCCGTTTGATGAGCATATCACGGACGCCCTCTATATCGCGGTGGACCATCTCCATACCGTACGTTGCGCCGATGAGGTTGTAACCATCTATGGCCAGGCGAAGAGACATGGGGGAAAGATAACAAATAGCAGGAGAGAAAATCAAGGAGTCTATTGGAGGAGTCTATTGCATTCCTATTGACCATCTTATCGAAATAGTTTCACCTGACTTAACCCGCATTATTCATGAATTGCCCATGAATTGTAACGATGATCGCGCAGAGGTTGGATTTACCAGCGATTGTTGGAGGGTGTGCCGTACCAGTGGATACGGCCAAGCTCGAACAAAGGCCTTGGTGGATTCAAGATCAGGCGAGGGCGCGAGCACATTTGTGAATAATGCGGGCTACTCCCTTTTCTCTCCCAAAGCCACTAAGATCACAGAGAAAGCCTGACACGGATTCGCAGGGAATTTCCTTTGCCTTCGGTTCCTCCGCCTACTCTATGACCCCTGTGTGCGATGTAGTAAGGTCTCGTATTCGTCAAGCCCTCCTCTCCCACCCTTACCCTGCGTCACCATTTACTACGACAAATAGAGTTGATGGCGTCGCAAAAAGTCCGATCTACTGGGTCGTAGCAATTTTTCAGACACTCGACATACCATATGTATGCCTTCACATCTGAAAAACCACTACTCCTTGTATATCGAATTTTTTTCTTAGCCATCTCACGACTTTTTACGAGGGCATCAGAGTTCGTATCAAAAAATAATTGACAAAGGGAGGCGATTGGGTAATAGTATCACCTCTGCGGGAGTAGCTCAGCTGGTAGAGCACAACCTTGCCAAGGTTGGGGTCGCGGGTTCGAATCCCGTCTCCCGCTCCACTAAAATGGCGAATAATGGCCCAGCAAGTAGTACGGTTCCTGTCGGTAACTCCACGAAATAAAATAGAGCCTGGTCGGGTAAAGTGATGTCCGCAAGCATTACCGCTGCAAAAGAACTCTTCAGGAAGATTATAGAGGAGAAGGGGCTCAAGTCCACGAGTCAGCGGGAGGATATCGCTGACAGCTTCTTCAAGACCACTACCCATATCAGCCTTGATGAACTCCTCAAGAAGGTGAAGAGGAAAAATTCCAGGATCGGCTACGCCACGGTCTACCGGACGATGAGACTCCTTACCGAATGCGGTCTCGCCTTTGAGAGGCAGTTTGGCGACGGCCAGACACGTTACGAACACCTCTCCGACGACAGCCACCACGACCATCTCATCTGCATAAAGTGCGGCAAGATCGCCGAATTCATCAACCAGACGATTGAAGAGCTTCAGCGGGGGATTGCCGAGGAGAAGGGTTTCTCCGTTGTCGATCACAAGATGGAGCTTTACGGCTACTGTTCCAAGTGCCAGTAGAATAAGGTCTGATGGCGTCGTAATAAGCCCGATCTGCTGCGTCGAAGCAATTTTTCAGGGTGTCAGATAGAAATCATATAATACCCCTGCAAACCGTGAAGCACCACTTCAACTCTATGGAAACAAGGCGCTTTCAGGCCAAAATAGCCAGGTGTCTTATACCGCAATATCGCAACCTATAGTTTTTATGCAGAAACTCAGTAGTGTCCGGTTAAAAACCCGGAAGATAAGGAACCAATCTGCTTAGTTGAT
>JBHHTR010000121.1:0-7201 GCA_046753505.1 Thermodesulfobacteriota bacterium | reverse complement strand
CCTTACGGCGTACTCCATGGTGCTCTACCCTCTGCAAGAGACGACAAAACCCCTCATCCGCCTGGAGTATCTCTAAATCGTCCACATGCTTACCACCAGCAAGATTAAGCATGACCAGTGAGATGACCACCTGGCTGTCTGTCCACCCCTGGCTATCCTCACGAATGCCTATGCTACGGGTAATAGACTCTACCAAACCTGCTTGATGGATCATATCCATATAAACCGGCAAGCCGCCAAGGCCGGTCATCCCAGGCGGGCTGCCCTCTAACTCATACGTGGATGGAAGTACCCCTTGTGACATAATGATTTCACCTCCTTGGTGATAGATTATGTTGTCGCAATTATTCTATCAGCCCCATTCTATGGGAACAAGGAGGTCTCTTTATGATTTTTTATGGTGGATTAGGGAGCGCCCGAATCCACCAGCGTGAATTCACCTGCGGCCATACAACCATAACCACACGAGGTCGGCTATCAAAAGCCATTGAAAGTGTTTTTGACAACAGGAGGTGCAGGTAGTAGGATTGAAAGCGCCGGAAGCCACAATAGCTTATCAGCATGGCCCTTGACAGGCTGGGAGCAATAGAGGCAGGAGAAGGTCAATGGGAAATGGAGTGTTCCCACAATTAAGATGGCGTCAATTAAGGAAGGCCCCATTTGTTCAGGAATTACATAGGACGAAACAGCTCCATACACCACAAGGTTGAGGAAATGAAGAGTGCCTGAAAAAAACAACGGTGATCTCGAAGGTCTCTTCCCCAACAATTTTAATCTTATACGACACATCCTGGCCCTTGTGGTCGTCGTCGTCCATGCCAGAGTTCTTTCCCATGAGGAGGCACTTGCCCCCCTTTCGAGATACCTGAACAGCCTTTACGCCGTCATGGGATTCTTTGCCATCAGTGGCTTTCTGATTACCCGCAGTTTTGTCCGTTCCTCATCATGGAGGAGATATATGGGGAATCGGGTGCGACGGTTGATGCCGGCCTACCTTGCATTCCTTGTAGTTGCGGTTATCCTCGGCTCTATCTTCTCCGATGTTGGATTCAAGGAATATTGGACCTCCACTGACACTTATCGGTACATAGCGGCCAACCTTACATTTCTGCAATTTCTCGCGCCAAGCCTTCCGGGAGTTTTTGCATCAAACCCGTCGGCAAGCGCAGTCAACGGCGCCCTCTGGTCCATTCGCACAGAGCTGTTCTGTTATCTCCTTGTGCCCTTTTACTGCTGGTTTGTGTCCCGTGCAGGCTGTCGGGTTGCCGCAGTCACTGCACTGGCTGCCAGTGTGCTTGGTGTGCTCTCTATCGGGCTGCTGCCATTGAATATCAGCACGGTGACATCCCATCAGATAGTGATTGGCGTTGCCATGCCGATTCTCTGCTTTGCCTGTGGCGCCGTCTTCTTCTACTTCTGGGATTTCTGGCAAGGGCAGAGGAGAGCTATTCTGGGTGTAACCGCCATTCTCTGGTTGCTGCACTACACAGTTCCATTGGGGTGGGCTGAAAACATAGTAGCGCCCTTCATGGTCTCCGGCCTAGCCCTCTCCTGTGGCGTCTTCCTCCCCTATGTCGGCAACTGGACGCCGGCGGGAGACCTCTCGTACGGTATCTACATCTATCACTTTCCCATTGTACAGACCCTGGTTGCAACGGGACTCTATCACTCCCACCCCTTTGCAGCTCTGGCGCTGAGCTTCGCCATTACTATTACGGTGGCGATGGTATCGTGGCGCTTCATAGAGAGTCCGGCCCTGTCGAGGAGTTCATATTACGTGGGGCTGTCAAAAAAGGGGGCTTAAGTGAAAAGTGAAGATTGACGCTCTCGTAAAAAGTCGGACACGTATTGCCACTGATATCAGGGTTAACCTTGATGGCATCAACCTTTTCTTATGCTGTTTTTTTCAGCAGCCTGTCGGCCCTTTTCTGTAAGCGCCTGTTTTTATTGAAAGTCACTTTTTGAGTGCAAGAAGATAACTGTAATATTTTCAGTGAGTTACGTAACTATATTGCCTTCAGTCCGACAAGCTGCCGGGAGATGAAAAATTGTTGGTAATCCCTCACAAATCTGGTACAGTGAGAGCGTTCGATAATTACCGCTAATTCACCCATGTCAAAAAACTTTATTCTTGAAATAGGCACGGAAGAGATTCCCGCCGGGTTCATCACGCTGGCTCTCAGTGCAGTTAAAAAACGACTGGAGACGCTCCTCCGTGAGCGCCGGTGCAACTTCAGCGCCATCAGCTCCCTTGGAACACCCCGCAGGCTCACCGTTATTGTAGAACGCCTTGGGGAGGAGCAGGAGGATGTCGTTACGGAGGTAATGGGGCCTTCTAAGGAGAAGGGCTTTGATAAGGATGGGAAGCCTACAAAGGCGGCGGAGGGTTTTGCCCGTGGCCAGGGGGTTGCCGTAGAGGAGCTTCAGGTTGTTGAGACCAAGAAGGGCGCCTACCTCTCTTACAAAAAGATGACCGTAGGAGGTAAGACGGTTGACCTCCTCAGGGAGATTACCCCCACGCTGATAGAGTCCATACCCTTTCCAAAGGTCATGCGATGGGGTGACAGCGAGATGGCCTTTGCCCGTCCCATCCACTGGATACTCTCTCTCTATGGAAGCGAAGTGGTTCCCTTTACCGTCGGCGGCGTAGAGAGCGGCTCCCTTTCAAGGGGACATCGTTTTCTCAAGCCGAAACCGTTCAAGATTACCTCTCTTAAGATGTACCGTGACAAATTGAAGACCGCCAACGTTATCCTCGACGCCGGAGAGAGGCAGACGCTCATCCGGGACGGCATTGAGAAGGCGGCACGGGAGGTTGGAGGGAGCTGCATTGAAGACCTCCCCCTCCTTGAGGAGGTCGCCAACCTTGTTGAGTACCCCGTTGTCCTCCGTGGTAATTTTGATAGCTCATTCCTCGACATTCCAAAGGTTGTGGTTGTCAACGCGATGAGGGAGCACCAGCGTTACTTCTCTGTGATAGACGGCGACGGCACCCTCCTGCCTCATTTTATTACCGTTGCCAATATAGAGGCCGAGAGACCGGAGGTCATCATCAAGGGGAATGAGCGGGTTCTCAAGGCACGGCTGAATGACGCCCGTTTCTACTACGACAGGGATATTGGCACCCCACTGACGAAACGGGCAGAGGCCCTCAAGGAGGTCGTCTACCAGGAGAGTCTCGGCACCTCTTATGAAAAGATGACTCGTTTCACCCGGCTTGTCCTCTCCATAGGCTCAACACTCGGCCTGACGAAGGACATGGAGGTCGGTGAGAGGGTGGAGGATTTCCTGAGCACGAGCGCCGTCAAGGGTGGTTCAGATATATTAAAGGATAAAGGCTGCGCAAAGGCCGTTGTCGGACGGGCGGCGATGCTCGCCAAGGCCGACCTTGTATCCGACATGGTAGGTGAGTTCCCCAACCTTCAGGGGATTATGGGCGCCATCTACGCGGAACGCGCAGGTGAGCTCAAAGAGGTCTCTGAGGCTATAGCTGAACACTACCTCCCAACCTCAGCCGGTGGAGAGCTTCCATCATCTCCCTGGGGCGCCCTCATCAGTGTGGCCGATAAGATGGATACCATCTGCGGCTGCTTCGGTGTGGGACTCCTCCCTACCGGCACAGCCGACCCCTATGCGTTGAGGCGGCAGGCTCTTGGTATTATTGCCATCATCGAGGATAAGGGGTTCAGTCTTCCCCTGGATGCTCTTGTCCACACGGCTCTTGATCTCTTAAAGGATAAGCTCACGCGGCCTCAAGATGAGACGGTGTTGGATATCCTCGATTTCTTTAAGGAGAGGCTCAGGAACCAACTCCTCTCCAGGGGTTATCCCTTTGGCGTAATCGACGCAGTGCTATCGACCCCCTCCTGGTACGATGTAGCCGATGCGGTGAGGAGGGTGGACGCCCTCAATAAATTCAAGAGTCACCCCGACTGTGAGCGGCTCGTCATGGCCTTCAAGCGGGTCTCCAACATCCTGAAGGGTCAGGACCTGGCCGATGCACTGCCAGATCCAGCCCTCTTTGAGGGAGAGTATGAGACTGGACTCATGGGCGTTGCCGAGTCGATAGCCCCCGAGATTGAGAGACAACGAGAGGCAGGCGACTATGAGGGGCTCTTTATGACCCTCATCTCGATAAAGGAGCAGATCGATACATTCTTTGATGAGGTCATGGTGATGGTAGAGGATGAGAAGGTGCGTAGAAACCGCCTCACCCTCTTGCGCTATATAGAGCGGCTCTATTCCAGAATAGCGGATATGTCCAAGATAACGATTTAAGGAACTTCCATGTATCGCGGAGGGTCTGAATTAATCAGACCTTCCCTAACGTCCTAATGAGGAGGCACCATTATGGCAGCGGTAAAGTACGTCTATTTTTTCGGGGCAGGCAAGGCAGAGGGAAAGGCTGATATGAAGAATCTCCTGGGTGGCAAGGGAGCCAATCTCGCGGAGATGACCAACCTCGGCATCCCCGTGCCCGCCGGTTTTACCATAAGCACAGAGGTGTGCACCTATTATGATAAGAACAGTAAAAAATACCCCAAGGGGCTGGAGAAGGCGGTAAAGGACAATCTGAAAAAAACTGAGAAGGTGATGAAGGCCAAGTTCGGTGATGCCAAGAACCCTCTCCTCGTCTCTGTCCGCTCCGGCGCCAGGGTCTCAATGCCGGGCATGATGGACACGGTGTTAAATCTCGGCCTCAATGACGATACCGTTAAGGGATTGATAGACCAGTCCGACAATCCACGCTTTGGCTACGACTCGTACCGCCGCTTCATACAGATGTACAGCAATGTTGTCATGGGAATGGATGGCGAGATACTTGAAGAGATACTGGAGGCGAAGAAAAAAGCGAGGGGCGTCAACAAGGATACCGACCTGACTGCAGATGATCTGAAAGAGCTTGTCGGAGAGTTCAAGAAGAAGGTTCGTAAGGTGGCAGGACGACCCTTCCCAGATGATCCCTGGGAGCAGCTCTGGGGCGCTATCAGCGCCGTCTTCGATTCGTGGGAGGTGCCGCGGGCGGTTACCTACAGAAAGCTCAACAATATACCCGGCCACTGGGGGACGGCGGTAAATATCTGCTCCATGGTTTATGGAAATATGGGTGACGACTGTGCTACCGGTGTTGCCTTCACCAGAGACCCCTCAACCGGCGAGAGGATCTTCTTCGGTGAATTCCTCATTAATGCCCAGGGCGAGGATGTAGTTGCCGGTATCAGAACGCCCCAGCCTATTAACAAGGCCGGAGGCAAACACTCCACGCTCCTCTCCATGGAGGAGGTCATGCCCAAGGCGTATGATGAACTGGTTGACGTCTACACAAAGCTGGAGAGCCACTACAGGGATATGCAGGACATTGAGTTTACCGTTCAGAAGGGCAAGCTCTGGATGCTTCAAACGAGAAGCGGTAAGAGGACAGCCGCAGCAGCGGTGAAGATTGCCGTTGACATGGTGGGGGAGGGGCTCATAGATGAAAAAGATGCGGTGAAACGAGTCGATCCGGCACAACTCGCTCAATTGCTCCACCCGATGCTTGATCCGACAGCCGCGAGAAATGTCCTTACCAAGGGGCTGCCAGCCTCTCCTGGCGCTGCCTACGGTGAGGTGGTATTCTCCGCCGACGACGCTGAAAAGGCGGCAAAACTGGGGCTCAAGGTGATCCTGGTACGACAGGAAACCTCGCCGGAGGATATTCACGGTATGCATGCCGCCCAAGGGATACTTACGGCACGAGGGGGTATGACCTCCCATGCGGCAGTGGTGGCGAGAGGGATGGGGCGGTGTTGTGTCGCGGGCGCCGGTGATATCAAGATCGACGACAAGAGCGAACAGTTCACCATACACAGGACGGTGATACAGAAGGGCGACATCATCACCCTCGACGGCAGCACAGGCGAGGTCATGCTCGACAGGGTGCCTACCGTCCAGCCAGAGCTTTCCGGCGATTTTGCCACCCTCATGGAGTGGGCCGACAAAGTAAGGCGGCTCAGGGTCAGGGCAAACGCCGATACCCCCAAGGACGCCCGTCAGGCCAGAGAGTTCGGGGCGGAGGGGATAGGGCTGTGCAGAACGGAGCATATGTTTTTTGAAGCCAAGAGGATCATGGCGGTGAGAGAGATGATCCTCTCCGACAGTGAGGGAGAGAGAAAAAAATTCCTCGACAAGATCCTCCCCATGCAGAGGGGAGACTTCAAGGGACTCTTCAGAGAAATGAAGGGCTTTCCAGTCACCATCAGGCTCCTCGACCCGCCCCTCCACGAGTTCCTTCCCCATACGACACGGGAACTCCAGGAGATTGCCGTCGATATGGTAGTGCCTGTTGAAAGACTGAAGGACAAAAACGAGAGCCTCCGAGAGGAGAACCCCATGCTCGGTCACAGGGGGTGCAGGCTCGGCGTCACCTTCCCGGAGATCTACGAGATGCAGGTACGGGCCATCATCGAGGCCGCATGTGAACTGGTGAAGGAGGAGAAGTTTACCATTGTCCCCGAGATAATGATCCCCCTGGTCGGCGACGTCAAGGAGCTCGCATTCATTACGAAGAGGGTTGTCAAGGTGGCCGAGGAGGTCATCAAGAAGAGCGGCGCAAAGCTCAAGTACCTTATCGGCACCATGATCGAACTGCCCCGTGCGGCGCTCACGGCAGATGCAATTGCGAAAGAGGCGGAGTTCTTCTCCTTCGGCACCAACGACCTGACCCAGACCACATACGGTCTAAGCCGTGACGATGCCGGGAACTTCCTCCCCTTCTACATAGAGAGGGGGATCTATGATGAGGATCCCTTTGTCGCCCTCGATCAGACCGGCGTCGGTCAGCTCATCGAGATCGGAATAGAAAGGGGCCGGGCTACACGGCCTGACATCAAGCTCGGTATCTGCGGTGAACATGGCGGAGAGCCATCGTCTGTCAAGTTCTGTCACAGAGCAGGACTGGATTATGTGAGCTGCTCCCCCTACCGGGTGCCTATCGCACGACTTGCGGCGGCACAGGCGGCGATAGAGTAGGAGAGTCGGCGAGCCGGGAGAAGAGCGTGACTCTCCCTCATTTCCACACAACATCTACTGGAAACAGGGCGAACACCTACATATTGTGTCTGCCCTGTTTTTTTATGCTATATGTAGTATTTCAATGGTCCTCTTTATCCTTTACAACTTTTCTTAATTCTGGTAGGCTTTGCTGCAAATAATAAGATGGAAT
>JBHHTR010000120.1:0-7289 GCA_046753505.1 Thermodesulfobacteriota bacterium | reverse complement strand
CCCCTATCCCCATGATAGTATGAAGGATGGTATTGCGGAATTGGTTGTAGCTCTCCGGTTTCTCCATCTTCAGGTGGGTCAGTTTCTTAATGCCCGTCTTGGTCATCTCATCCGCCAGAGAGGCTAGACGATCCGCCTTTGCGTGATAGAGGGGGCGCATGTATGCCTCTGTGAGGGTTGTGATGGCCCGAAGTATGCTCTTCTCACCACACCCGGCGCAGGCGCCATCGCCGGAGATGAGGGCGGTGTAGTTGCTCTGCACCATAAGGTGGTTGTGCAGTACGGCGGCCTTCGACTCCAGAGGTGTGGAGGAGTCGTAGGAGCCAAGGTATTTCCGGGGGGTGTTGGGGAGGAGCTTGAGGAAATCGTGGGCCGTAAGGAGCATGCCGTTAACCTCTGGAGTCTCCTCCACCATCTTGAGGGCGTTGTGATCACCGCACTCGACAACACACTCGCCACAACCCTTGCAGAGGTCGTTGACAAAGATGGAGAAGGTTCCACCCGAACCAGCCTCCTTCTTCTCCCTGGCGCCGAATATCTGTTTTGCCTTGTTGTAGGCAATGGGGAGGTTTTTAACGATTGCCTCAAGTTGACCGAGAGCCTCACTCCCCTCCGCATTATGCTCCGTAAACCAGCTGTCTCCCTTCGTCCATGCCTCAAACTGCTCCATGGCAATCTGGGTGAAAGCCTTCACTCCCTCCTTCTTGGAGGCTTCGGTCACCATCGCCTGGCGCGTAGTGGCGCTTACTCCATCGACAGCGCCAAGGAGCCGCTCTCTGGCATCCTTGTTCTCCACATAGTGATTCACCGCAGTTCGGAGGATGGTAGAGATGTCCTGTGCGGTGTTAGGAAGGGCGCTGTCGGGGCAGGCAGTGATGCAGGCCATGCACTGGGTGCAGTTCTCCGGGATATAGACGGGAACACGGCGGCGGGCAACATACTTGGTTGCCACATCGGCGCTCCCCGAGGCGATGATCCCGGTAGCCATATAAGGCGTAGAGGGCTGGTCATACCCCTTTCCCGACCGGAACTCGTCGTCAAATGTCTTACGCTGATGCATGGGGATACGCTCGATATCGTCAGGCTTATCAACCCTTTCGGGGCAGATGACGGGTCCCCTCATGCTCGATGTGTCGGGTGCATCAACCGGCCCGTGCGGGATATTACGAACCTGGGAAAAGCCGGCCTTCATGACCGTCATGTTCGACTCGACAACGGCGTCTCCGAAGCGGCCAAATTTGTGTTTGTACTGGTTGAGCACGATCGCCAGGAACTCATCGTCGGGGATGTTGTTGTCCTTCAGGAAGGTGGAGACCCCGAAAGCGGCGCCGAGGAAAGCGTTGCCCTGCATACGGTACTGGAGGTCCTCACGGTCGGTCGCCGCCTTGGCAATATCAAAGCCGTTGAGGACATATATCTGTATGTTTTTGTCTATAATCTCCTGCCGAAGATGCCTGGGGATCCTCTCCCATACGCGGGCATCTTCGGTCTCCGACGACTCCCATATGAAAGCGCCATTTTCGGCCATGCCGTTGAGCGGGTTTGTATGGGTAAACGCCTTGGGGTCGCAGCAGAGCACGACATTAACGTGGCGGAGGTCGCAGTTGACCCTGATACGGTCCGGGGCGACGACGAGGAAGTAGTTGGTGGGCGCCCCTTTCTTCTCTGAGCCGTATTTGGGATTGGCGCTGACATGCAATACCTCATGAACAACACCGGTATCGGGATCGACATGGCCATCCCGTTTGGCGATGTATGCTCCCATCTGGCCGAAGATCTCGCCCAGGTTCTTTCCCGTCGTGATGGCCCCCCATCCGCCTACAGAGTGGAGCCGCGTTGCAATGGCCCCCTCCGGGAGGAGACTGGGGGTCTCATCGCCCTTGACGGCGTAGGGGTGGTCGATGCCGAGGTAGATGAAGCTCTCTCCATCTGAGGCCTTCTTGCCATCCTGTCGAGGCCGGTCGGCCGTGACAAAATCCCACGCTCCGAGAGTGTCCTCTGGACGAAAATCACGTGAGCCGAGGCCGTAGACGCCGTTAAATATTCGCGGTAGTGTTGAAATGTCCCCCCTCTTTCGGGCGCGGTAGAGGACGCTGTGGATATCTTTGGCGAGGGCGTTTTCCGGCGCCATATGGTCGTCGGCCCTCTCAAGGACGATGATGTTCTTACGGTGGGCGAGGGCCTCGACTACCGCCTTTTCAGGGAAGGGTCTCAGGACATTGAGGTGGACAACCCCCGCCTTCTCACCCCGCGTTTCGGCAAGGTAGTCGCTTGCCGCCTCGATATTCTCGGCTGACGATCCGAGGGAGACAAATACGGTCTCCGCGCCGTCGGTATTATACTCGCTCAGCATACCGTAACGGCGTCCGGTCAGGCGGGCAAACTCCTCGTACGCCTCCTCAAGAAAACCGAGGATAGGTTCGACGAAGGTGTAACGGCGCGACGCAACTCCCTGCATGTAGTGCTCCTGGTTCTGGACGGAGCCGAGGAGGGCGGGACTCTTCAGATCGAAAGATTCGGGGACACGCCGCCGCTTGGGACCGAAGAGGACACGCTGTGCCTCTGTCGGACAGTCGATGATATCGTCGGCACGTCCGAGGTACTCCCGCATCAACTCCGCTTCGGGTATGAGGAATGTCCGCTCCAGGTGTGAGGTCAGAAAGCCGTCCTGACAGTTGATGCCGGGGGTGAGGGCGAGTTCCGTCACCCTTCTAAGTATGATGGCCTGATCCGACGCCTGCTGGGCATCCTTGGAGAAGAGGACGATCCACCCTGTATCGAGTGTTGTATAGACATCGTCGTGGCTGCAATGGACATTGAGAGCCTGTTTGGTTATGGCCCGTGCGGCAACCTCAAGCACCATAGTGGATAGCTTGCCGGGGGCGTGATAGTACTGCTCAATCCCGTATAGTATTCCCTGAGAGGAGGTAAAGTTGACAACCCGCTTCCCCGTAAGGGACATGGCGATTGCTCCCCCCTGTGCCGCATGTTCACCCTCTGTCTCGATGGCAACCTTCTGGTTGCCAAAGACATTCAACTCTCCCTGGGCAAAGCTGAGCTGGAACATCTCGCCCATCTCGGTGCTGGGGGTTATGGGGTAGAATATCCCCGCGTCGGCGAGGCGCGCCTCGGTATAGTAGGCAACGAGCTGGTTGCCGTTGGTGGTGGTGCGGATGCCGGGGTATTTCGGCGTCGCGGCGGCACTCCCCCTGGATGTTTTTTCAGCCGTGGGATTTATTGCGCTCATGAAAATTCCTCCTCTGTACGTAAACTAGAAGTGCCTATTCGACAAGCATCATAAAGTACGTTTGGCGGCTAGGCTTTTATAGGTGAGTAGTGCGAAAATGTAGCGTATTTATACCAGATTGGCAGTGGGGTGGTCAAGTTGTTTGTCTTTGACCCGCTTTATTCATGAATTGCCCATAAAGCACGAAGACGATCGTCCAGAGGTTGGATTTGCCCACTATTCAATGATAGGAAAAGTGCCCCCAGCCAGTTTGCCCTCAATTGAGCAAATAGTAAAAAACTTGACAGACGGGGGGCATTTGAGATAAAAGAGGTCTTCTATATCCTTTCATGTCCTGATCGTAGCTAAGAGCGCTTTTTTGCTAATGGTTCATATATGATATCTTCGTAAAAAGTCGTGGGATGGCTAAGTAATAATTTCGCTATACCAAGGAGTAGTGGTTTTTAAAGTACGAAGGCATACATATGGTATGTCGAGTGTCTGAAAAATTGCTCGGCCCAGTAGATCGGACTTTTTACAACGCCATCATGTCTGCATAACGAAAATAGCGCTCATAACATTCTAAATAATTGGGAGGTGTTGAAAATGCATAGCTCCAATAATCATAGATCTGATGGCGCCCATCGAGGTACGATGTTGTTTAGCCGATCGGCACTGCTGATAGTCTGGCTCTGCCTGCTCTTTTTGTTGCCAGTACCAGCGTCTGCAGAAGAGCGTGAATTTGAGATGACCATTGAAGAGATGACCATTAAGGTCGCTCCCGCTCTCGATTACAAGGTCTTTGCCTTTAATGGTCAGGTGCCTGGGCCGCTTATCCGGGTTCGCGAGGGCGACGACGTGACGGTCCATGTGACGAACAATACCTCCCTGGCCCATACCATCCACTGGCACGGCATGTATCAGACCAATAACTGGAAAAATGACGGTGTCCCCGGTGTGACGCAGAAGAATATCGAGGCCGGCGACACCTTTACCTACAAGTGGCGGGCCGAGAAAACGGGCAGCCTCTGGTATCACTGTCATGTGAACGTCAACGAGCATGTGGGCATCCGTGGGATGTGGGGGCCTCTCATCGTGGATCCAAAGAAACCGGAGAAGATCGCCAAGAGGGTTACAAAGGATATCATCATGATGTTCAGCAGTTGGGAGTCTAAGTATGCCGGCAAGTATGGAGAGGGGGGCGGCCCCCTGGACCAAGCCGACTATTTCTCAATCAATGGCAGGTCATTCCCTCTCACCCAGCCCCTGCGGGTGAAGAAGGGCGATGTTGTTCGTATTCGTTATTATGGCGCCGGTGGTGAGATTCATACCATGCACAGCCACGGCCACGACATGCTGGTTACCCACAAGGACGGTAATGCGCTGCCGAAACCGTACTATGCCGATACGGTGCTGTTTGGCCCTGGTGAGCGGTACGATGTAATTATCGAGATGAACAACCCGGGGCGTTTTATCTTTCACGATCATGTTGATTCCCATGTAACCAATGCAGGAAAATTTCCCGGTGGCCCTATTACGATTATCGAGTATGAAGAGATACCGGTGGACGACTGGTACGCTTGGAAGGATAAGGTCTTTGATCCCGATTTCTTCTTCGCTGAATCGATGGAGAAAGGGTACGGACTTCATGAGCAGGCAGGCTTCAAGGGTGAGCCGGTGAAGCGTGAGCGGAGGAGACGAGGAGGGCGGTAATGAGCTTTTATGAGGCAGGAATGGGCCGGGCCGCTCTCGTTACGGTTGCAGTCACCGTGCTGATGTTGACAGTCGGCGTGGCTTCCACCGTGCTTGCGGCGTCGGGAAAGGCGATTCTCGAGGCTAAGTGCAGCGGGTGTCACAGTCTGACAGGCCCGGCGCCCACCACGCTTAAAGGGATGTGGGAGAGAAAGGGACCCGATCTCTTTTATGCGGGCAACAAGTACAAGAGCGAGTGGCTGGAGAGTTGGCTGCAGAAGCCGAAGCGGATTCGTCCGGCTGGGATGTTTTATGCCAACCATCTGAAATCGGGAGAGGAGCGGGATCTGGTTGACACAGCGACCCTGAAACCCCACACGGCATTGAGCGCGAAAGAGGCAAAGGCGGTCAGTACGGTGCTTGCAACTTTCAAGGCAAAGAGTGAGCTGATTAGAACGGGGGAATACAAACCCGGCAAGATCTCAATGTCGATGGGAGAGATGCTCTTTGATAAATTCCGTGGCTGTCTTGCCTGTCATCAGATCGAACCCGATTATGGCGGTTTCTCCGCACCGGAGGTCTATACGGCGGGTGAACGTCTTCAGGAGGATTACCTGCTCAGCTACATGCGCAACCCGAAGGCGTGGGACCCGAAGGCGGTCATGCCGAGCGACTACATCAGGGAGAGGGACCTTCAGAAGTTCGTCCACTACCTGCGGGGCCTGGCTAAGGAGGGCGGCGAATGAATGGAAGAGTGAAAAAAAAATGGATTATATCCTTTGTCGCGGCGTTATCCATATCAATGATCCTGACGACAGGCACGGTTCATGGCTATGAGAGCGCAGCCGATAACTATAAGTCGTACTGCTGGCAATGTCACGGCATGAACGGCGACGGGAAAGGAGTCAACATTCGCGATATGTCGGTCCAGCCGCGGGATCATACCGACGCTAAGGACATGTCCACCCGTTCTGACGAGGAGCTGTTCAAGGCCATCAAGGAGGGGGGGCAGGCCATCAACAAGTCGGTGCTGATGCCGCCATGGGGCGGCACCTTTACGGATGATGAGATTCACGATCTGGTGAAATATCTCCGCACACTGTGTCGCTGTAGGCACGGCAACGCCTCGTGATATGTATCGGTTTTTGCAGGAAAGGTTTTTAACTTACAACTCATGAAGCGGAAGGCCTGAATTATTCAGACTTTTCATAGTAGTACCATAACAATAACGAGGAGGAGTACGATTATGTTGAATAGAAGGAGTATACATTGGGCGAGGAGGTCGCTTGTTCTGCTGACAACGGCGGTCATGGTATTTGCAGCCCAAGCCGTAATGGCAAAGACCGTCAGCGTAACCATGACTGCAAAGGAAACCAACGTTGTCATTGACAATAAGGGGACCGAGTATCCGGCCTGGACCTTTGGCGGCACCATTCCGGGGCCAGTGGTGAGGGTGAGGGAGGGGGATGTCGTCGATTTCAAGCTCATCAATCCAAAGAGCAACAAGGAGAGTCACTCGATGGACTTCCATGCAGCCGAGGTTGATGTGCTGGATGAATTCGCTCCCGTCAAGCCGGGGCAGACCAAGCACTTCACCTTCAAGGCCAAACGGTCCGGCGTATTCATCTATCACTGCGGCGCCAACCCGATGGTGCAACACATCGCTCGCGGCATGTACGGCATCATCATCGTGGACCCAGCGAAGGGTTACAGCAGGAAGTTTCCAAAGCCGGACCGCGAGTATGTGCTGGTACAGCAGCAGTTCTTCCCCGACGCCGATAACTACAAGGCCATGCTGGAGAACAAGGGGTGGACCAACGCCCTAATTAACGGCAAGATCTTTCATTACGACCCTGTCCACGACCCGGATGCCTCACTGGTGTTGGAGGCCAAGCCTGGCGAGAGGGTGCGTATCTATTTTGTGAACGCCAACATCAACATGCCGGTAGCCTTCCATCCGATTGCTGGCATATGGGACCGTATCTATATCAACGGCAGCCCTAAAAATACCCTCTATGACGTGCAGACTTACAGCGTAGCCGTGGCGTCAGCCGATATCTTCGATATCGTCTCGCCGGCAGACCGCCCAACCAACAATGCGATCGTGGATCACACCATGAGTGCGGCGCTGCGCGGTGCGATTACCGTCCTGATGAACAAGCCGGACGCAGACCCTAACGCTGGGAAGGGCGATAACATACTTCCAAGGTAGGTGCGAGAAAGAATAGATGGTAGAATCTTTAAGGAGGGGGCGATGCCCCCTCCGTTTTTTGGGGAGAGTTATAAAGACAACTATTGATTCCTACCCCGCTCTGTGCATGAATTGCCCCTAACTTGTTATGATGATCGCCTGTCTGCGCCTGTCTGTGCG
>JBHHTR010000119.1:0-7411 GCA_046753505.1 Thermodesulfobacteriota bacterium | reverse complement strand
GCCACAAAGAAGAGGAGTAGTGTTGGAATGATGGAGAGACTGATAAAGGCAACAATGAGCTTTGTCCGAAGGCGCGATCCAATTACCCTGCTCCTGGTCTCAAAGTAGAGTTTGACAAAATTCCTCAGTATGAGAAAGATGAGGAGCACAAGGAGGATGATATTGAGGTTTATCAGCCCGTAAACGAAGATATTGGTGGCTATCGGCAGGGGGCTATCGGTGCTGGAGATATAGGTCTCAAGGAAGGTGAAGAGGACAATAGCAATGCCGATGATGACGACAAGGTACCGCTCTCGCTTTCTCCTCTTTAGCTCATCACGGCTTATCTGAGAACTCTTCATAGTCTAAAGGCAGGGCGGCTGTGGAACCTGCTCGCCTGTAAAGGAGGTCGATGGCTGAGATTGGAGTGATAGTGGTCCTTCAAGATAACACCGTAATCGTGTTCAGGATTTCACATTACTCGTAGACAAAATCCTCTACATGGATTTCGGTCTTTAAGCGTCCCAAAGAGTAAAAAAAGAGGAGTCGGTTTAGTGGAAAGGGGAGGTGTGCTCCATCCCTCTCCGCCTGCAGAGTAATCCTGTAGCTCTTCCCTCTCTTGAGTTCTGCCATGGATATTAGTTGCAGACCTTCAACCTTCGTCATCGCCTCTTGAACGACAGCAAGGCTCTTTTCAACGATACTCTCTACCCCATTCTCCTCGCGGAGAAGGGAGTACTCCTCACGGAGTGTGTCGTATTTGACGGTATGTCTGAAATAACGCCTAGCCACCGCTCCGTCAAACCAGAGTCTTCTCTTCCTGTGGAGCTCTATCGTAAAGGCCAAAGAGGTGAGGATACCACTCGCGATAGCCTCTTCAACCTCTCCGGTGAATGCATTGGCCACCTCAAAAGAGATCCGTAGGTCGCCATCTCTGGTTATGACAACGTTTTCTATCGACGCATCTTCCGAAGAGGCCGGGGAAACCATTAAGAGTGAAAACGATACCACTACGGCAACAAGCAAGAAATGTCTCATTTTTAACACAACAGCTATGTTATAAGAATTTGTAGAGGAAAGCAAGATTTACTCGCCGTAGAGCGGAGCGCTCCAGCGCTATCCCGCAGAGGAGGCCGTGCCGATGGTGTGCTTTGATGTACGGCAACGCGCAGCCATGATTAAAACCGCTACAGAGAGCCGCCCATCTTGAGAGAGTTGGCACTCTCCCCTGGGCGTGAACCTATGGTTAATGAGGAAGTATTGAGATGAGAGCTACCGTCACATCAGGATGGCAGCGTACTATTTACTTATATTGAAGCTTCTTGCTGGAGATACGCCGGACCTTCGCCTTGATAATCTCCATACGTACCTTCTTCGTGAACTCCTCTCCGTCTACCTTGAACTTGAAGGACTTGACGCCGTTTATAAAGATCGTCGGTACACTGGCGTGGTATCTCCTGAAGATGTCTTCACTCGAAGTAATATCGATCTTCTTGAGGTTAAACGGCATATCCTCATGGACACTTGAGATAATCTCCATCGCCTCTTCACAGAGGGCGCACCCCTCTTTCACATAAGCCTCAACCCTTGTCTTCATATTTGCTTCACCCCGCTAGTTTAGTGACGGAATAATACTGTTAAGGTACGCAGTGAATATAGCAAAATAATTTGAATAAATCAAGAGTCCCATTACAACAAGGAAACTACCGGTAACAATGGAGACCACTCTCATGTGCCGCTTGAGCCGGCTGAAGTGTTTGAGGAAGGTGTTAATCCCCACAGATGTGAGGAGAAAGGGGACGGCAAGGCCCATCGAATAGGCGACGAGGAGGAGGATACCGAAGCCTACGGTATCCGACGACGCCGCGACGATGAGGATTGTGGCGAGGATGGGGCCAATACAGGGTGTCCACCCTGCGGCAAAACCGATTCCAACGAAGAATGAGCCAAGGAGCCCTGCCGGTTTCTCACGGAAGAAGTGGAGACGCTTCTCCCTCTGAAGGATATTGAAGTTGATTATCCCGATAATGTGGATGCCGAGGAGGATGATAACAATGCCCCCTACCTTTCTGATGATATCCTGGTAGGTCAGAATGAACTGCCCCATAAAGCTGGCGGAGGCGCCGAGCCCTACGAAGACCACTGTAAATCCTAGGACAAAGGCAATGGAGTTAACAAAGATCGTCTTCTTGATGCCCTTATCGTCACTGCTGTTGGTGAGCTCCTCGAAGGATATGCCCGTTACAAAGGATACATAGGCCGGCACAAGGGGAAGGACACAGGGCGAAGCGAAGGAGAGGAGGCCGCCCAGGAAGGCAAAGGTTATTGATACATTCTCCGTCATTCCCCGACAAGCTCCTCGAAGAAGCTGAAGGAGACGGAGCTGTCCCACTGTCTCATCCCCACAACCTGCCCTATCAGCTTACCGCCTCTGTCAATAATGAAGGTAACGGGCAGGAAGCGCACCTTATACTTATCACTGGCCACTCCCTTGATATCTAAAGGGACAGGAAAGGTATATCCCCCATCGGCAACAAAATGCATCACTTTCCCCTTCTCTTCATAGTGATTAACAGCGACAACGACCACTCCCTTATCCTTGAACTTTTTGTAGAGCTGCCCCATGGCCGGCATCTCAGCCTTGCAGGGGGGACACCAGGTAGCCCAGAAGTTAAGAAAAACCACCTTTCCCTTAAAGTCGCTTAGAGAGATGGGCTCGCCATCGAGACCGTCCAGGGTGAAATCGGGAGCTTGAGCGCCATCCTTCCGCTGTACCCCCATTGCATCCCATGCGTCACCGGCTTGAGTCGCAGAGGCATACGATAAGGTGATAAAGATGAGTGGCAGCATGAGCCGTTTAATTAACACAGGGTAGCCTCTACCAAGATCATGGCAACGGTTCTGACGGCTTTGGAGGTGAATCGAGGAGGTCATAGATTACCTTTGTGGCATAAGGAGCACTCCACTCTCTCGGACCACGAACCTTCTCAACGACAACACCGTTCTGGTCTATGATAAATGTTTCAGGCACCCCTGTCGTCTTGTAGGTCTCCTTAACCTTCCCCTTTTTGTCACGGAGCACTGGGAAGGAGATACCATACTTCTCCACAAATTCCTGAACATCGTTGCCTCCCTTTGAATCGATGCTCACGGCAACCATCTCGAAGTTCCTGCTCCGCAGCTTATTATAGAGGTACTGCATAGAGGGCATCTCCTCCTCACACGGTTTACACCAGGTAGCCCAGAAGTTGAGAAATATAACCTTCCCCTTATATTTAGAGAGTGGCACCATATTGCCATCAAGGTCGGGCAGTTCAAAAGCGGGGGCCGCCTTCCCGGCCACGATGGGCTCGTACATCCCCTTCTTGCCGAACATGACGAATCCTACGACAACGACAACGATAATAATGATAACCGCTATGATCGTGCCGCTGGAACCTGCCTTCTCGTCTCTGCCCTGATCGTCCATGCTCACTCCTCCATTCAGGCCATCAAAACATGCTATCCTGCACAAATCCGCTTATGTTGTATAAAAAGCTGTGCAAGCAGAAAATATCGTGTGCACAACCCCCGTCACCAATCAGGGGGAGTATTCCGTGCTCATTAACGTATCAACCGTAGGCGTGAAGACCGGGCAGGACAAAGCTTACTCCCCAGTAGAGGAATACGGTGGACAGGAAGCCGATAATGGCTATGTATGCCGCCTTCTTCCCCCTCCACCCTCTCGTCACCCGCGCATGGAGATAGGCAGCGTAGACAAACCAGGTAATAAGAGACCATGTCTCCTTTGGGTCCCAACTCCAGTAGGAACCCCACGCCCTATTAGCCCACACGGCCCCGAGCACCAAGGCGCCCATAGTAAAGAAGATAAATCCCCAGGCAATGGCCTTGTAGCTGAGTTCATCAATCATATTCGCCTTCGGCAGCCGATCAATCAATACATTAGGTTTCCTCAGCTCCTCGTACTTGTTCTTCAGCAGGTAGATGAGTCCGAGACCAAAGGCAAGACCAAAGCCCGAATAACCGATGAAGGCGGAAAAGACGTGGAGCTTGAACCAGATACTCTGAAGAGCGGGGTTGAGCGGCTGGGGGTTCTGATACTTGAATTGAAGTGAGGATGCAGCGAAGGCCGCAATGAAGATAATCGGCACAATAAAGGCGCCTAACACCTTCATCTTGTGTTTGAACTCCAGATAGAGATAAGAGATGGTCGTAACAAAGATGAAGAGGGTCATCGACTCATAGAGGTTGGCCCACGGCATATGGCTCGTCTCTATGGTCCTGTAAACCATGGACATCGTATTGGCAACAAAGGCTACGATGAGCAGTACCGTGGCGGTGCTGCCAATCCACTCCTTCTTGATAACCCAGTAACCTATGTAAAATACTGAAGCGGCCAGAAAGAACCAGAAGGCCATATCAAAAAACATCAAAGATAAAATCATTGTACCTCCTTATTAAACGGTGTAACTGCTACACACAATCCGACAAGAGCGTGTAGTGGTTATTGAGCAAGAGCCCATTCTCCTTCTTATGAAATCTCTGGAAGGGAAATTTATACCTTGCCCTTGATCTCTTTCACTATCTCATCAAACTCCCGACCAAAGAGGAACCTGTTTTTATTGATCATACCACCGACGTGAATATCGGTGGTAGCCTTATCTTCGTCCCGCTTAATCATCACCCATACCCGCCGGTGAAATACAAAGAAAGAGAGTATGAAGCCTATCACCATTATAGTTGAGCCTACCCAGACAACCTTGGCGCCGGGATCCCTGTTGGTGGAGAGGCCGGAGTACTGGATGCCACGGTAACCCATGAAGATCAGATCCAGGTCTGTGCCGGGGAGGTTGGAAAAAAGACCGGGGTAGTTGAGGAAGATCCACGGCGTTGATGCCAACTCACCCTCATGGTATATCTCAACCTGTACGGCAGGGTTATTCGGCTCGCCCGACTTGGCAAAGACAGATTTCGATTGCTGGTCATAGCCAAAATCAGAGACATAACCGACAAGTTTTACCGAGAAATCTTCAACAGGCGCTTCCACAGTCTCATCCCACTTGACATTAAAGGGAGTTCCGGGATTCTCATCATCGGTCCCCTTGAAAGCAAATTGAGCGGCCTCTATCTTATCCCAGGCTACGCCGTAGTTGCTCTGATATAAGGTGACCCCATTGTATGTGAGCGGCTTGTTGACCCATATTTTCTCACCCTTAACAACCTCTTCTCCGTCATCTATGACAGTAAGGATGCTGTAATACTGCTTTATCTGACCAGTGTCGTAGTAGTCAATCCAGAAATCATCGAGCCTTACATCAAAACCTGCATTCTCCACTGGTCTTGTAACGCCTGGATAGGCTACAAGATACCCTCTGAAACCGATAACGCTCCCCATGAAGGCGCCTAATATAATTACGAGAAGCGCGACATGTACACAATCCGATCCAAAGCGGCCTATCATGCCCTTGGTTGCATAGAGCTGTTCTCCCTCTTTACCATTCAGCTCTGTAACCTTGTATTTACGCTTCTGGAGAATCTCTGTCACCCGCTGCTTCGCATCAGCCTCAGCGCCATCGGCATAGAAACTTGAAGTGAGGGAGAGGTTCGCTATAAAACGGGGCGTCAGGCTCTCCCTGACCTCAAGAGTGCTCTTCCATTTTGCGGGAAATCTCTCGTAGGTGCAGACAACGATATTGACAACGAGAAATATCAGGAGGGCCTGAAACCAGGGTGCATGAAACATATCGTTGAAACCGCCAAGGAATATGAAGTTGGTCCACTTCTCTCCATAAGCGCCTGCATAGAATGAGACGGGCTGGTTCTGTTGAATGACCGTGCCGATAATGGAGACGGTGGCGAGTGTGCCCAGGAGGGCGATAGTAACCTTCACAGAGCTGAGAAGAGACCATACCTTCCCGCCAAAGGAGCGTTTCCGCCGACCAGTCGATTTTTTTTGTGCAGTCACTGTTTTATTTGATGTTCCCATTATTTCACTCATTTATCTTTATCGGCAGAGCCCTACTTTTTTTGAGTACAATCGTGGCTCCAGCTGCTATTTTATAGGCGCTCTTGCGCTGCCCATCTGTCAGTCAACCTTCGGCCCCTGACGGAGCGTCCCTTAATCCTGATACTGGGCCAGAAAACTTGAAGCCGCCTTGCCGACGCCACTATCGGGATCGATGGCTGTAACCTTCATCCATGCCTCTCTGGCCTCTCCAATCTTTCCGGTAGCCGCAAGGATAAACCCCTTGGTAAGCAAAATTCTCTGGAAGTAGGGATCGACCTTTATCCCATCGTCTACAACGCGCAACCCCTCTTTCGAGTTCCCGTTATAGTGATGGGCGAGACCAAGTTCGTTATAGGCGCTCACGTCCTGGGGGTTGACCGCAATAGCCAGTTGGAAATATTTAATGGCATCCAAAAATTCTCTGCGTTCAAAATAGATACTTCCAAGAAAAGCGAGGGAGTCGGCATCTTCAGGGTTGGCCTCAATCTTCGACTTGAGTGTGTTGATCATCTCAAGCTCCTCACTCTCCTGTAGAGATGCTGGAGGAACGGCGCCGCTTGTCCCCTGGAGTCCCGCCCCGTTCACGGGCACACCACTCTCTCCCCCCCTGCCGATGAAATACCCCGCCGCACCGGCCACCACAAGGATTATGACAATTATAATAGTATTCTTCATTGATTGTTGGCCTCGTAAAAGTCTGGAGAAGGTCTGATTTATTCAGAGGTTCACTACGATGAAAAGCTTGTGTCGATTACTATCCTGCTTGAGGGGTACTACTCCCCTCTTATATATCCCATAGGCCGCTGAGGGGCTCTTCGAGCCGCTTTTCATACTGTGCTTCACCATGACTGGAATAATGATAGCAGAACGGGGTTAACAGAAGATTAAAAACCAATTACCTTTTAATAACAACGGTCAACTAACCTGCTTCATCTGTGAGCTCCGCACCGCCTCTTTTGTGTTCTCAACCTCTTTGTCGAAGAGGATGCAGTGAGTCGGACAGCGTGTGATAGGTTTATCGTCCTGGGGACACGAGTCATAGTTGACGATCGCCAGGTTGTCTGCCATCTCCATTCCACCATCGACCTCGCAATCCTTGACACAGAGTTTACATGCAATACAGGCAACCGTACACCCCTTCTTGGCGACTGGTCCCTTATCCTTATTCTTGCAGTAGACAAAGAGCTTGTGGTCTACGGGGTGCATCTCGAGGAGGTCTCTGGGACACGCCTTGACACACGCCGTACACCCTACACAGGTATCATAGAATACGACTGGAATGCCGTTGTCGTTCATTACCATCGAGTCGTACTCACAAGAGCCGACACAGTCGCCGTAACCGAGACAGCTGTAGACACACGCCTTCTCCCCACCCGTCAGATCTGCCGCCGCGCAGGTCTGCTCTCCACGGTAAAGTCCCGTCTT
>JBHHTR010000118.1:0-7459 GCA_046753505.1 Thermodesulfobacteriota bacterium | reverse complement strand
CAGGCTATTCTCCGGCAAACACGATCCCTCTATGATCGGATTTATACTATATAACTACTTTTTACGAGGCTATTAAAAAGTGACAATTCCTTCCGCTGTGTTGACACAACTCTCTCGTTTTGTTACAGCTATTGGCGGAATCGGTCATCTTGTATTGGAGGGAGAGGAAGTTATATGAAAAGAAAGAGCTGCTACAGAACTACACTGGTGATCCTGTTGCTTCTAATCACCTCAACCCTCTTATGTCCCAGCATAGTTGGTGCAGAGTCACCCTTCGAGATAGAGAAGAGAGAGTATATCACGGCTATAGCCAGGCACCGGATGAATGGTGAGTGGGCCAAGGCATTAGAATATTTCGATAAACTTGCCGACCTCAATATACCTCTCTCCGCGAACTTTGCATTTTACCGTGGAGAGACGGAGTATAATCTCAAGAGGTACGGAGATGCGCAAAAAAAACTCACTGCATATATCTGGAAGTACGGCGAACGTGGACTGAAGTACAGTGAGGCATGGGCTATTCTTCTGGAGATTGCTGAAGTCTACGCCGGTGAGGGCAGGCACGAAGAGGCCAGATCTATTATTACCGAATATATCGCCGAAGTTGGAGCAGCGGGCTCTCATTACGAAGGGACAATGCTTTTATTGAACGCAATCGATGATAAGGAGAGAGAGGCAGAGGCTGCCACAGAGTTGAATTTGGAGAGTACGACTGAAGCTGCCGAAAGGGCTGAACGAGATCGTCAGATGATAGGAAGAGAGATTAGAGATAAGATGATACTGGTAGAGGGCGGCTGTTTTTACCTGAATAAGAGCATCGAGGATGATGGTAATCGTGACGACAGGCGGCGCCACGAGACATGCGTTGACAGCTACTATATAGGAACCTATGAAGTGACACAGAAGGAGTGGTCTGCAGTAATGGGAAACAATCCATCATACTTCAAAGGTTGCGAGACGTGTCCCGTAGGTGGATTGAGTTGGAACGATACGCAGACGTTCATAATAAAATTGAACGACATTACAGGTCTGAAATTCCGCCTCCCTACTGAGGCTGAATGGGTGTACGCCGCCAGGGGTGGCGGCAAGGAGGAGAACGAGTCCGCCACGAAAAGCGACGTGGATATCAGTTCAGTTGCATGGGGCGAAGACAGCTCGTACAAGAGGACCTACCCGGTAGGGCAGAAGAGACCAAACGCTCTTGGTCTTTACGATATGAACGGCAATGCATGGGAGTGGGTAGAGGACTGGTATAGAGAGCCTTATTACGTCATGAATGCTCCACGGCGGAATCCCAGAGGGCCTTCAACTGGAGTTAAAAAGATACTCCGCGGCGGTTCATGGGACTTCGTACCCAGAGGCCAGCGTGCAGCCTCCCGATATACCTATGTGCCGGACGGCAGGTACGGCAGCTTCGGGCTCCGCCTCGCTCTGCCTACTCAAGAGTAGGCTCCTTGTATAAGAGAGAATGAGCATAAAAGCAACAAGATGAGCTGCAGTGGAGGGGGAATAGTGAAGAGTTATCGTAAAGAGCTCTGGTTCAACATACCGGATAGGAGGGGTTTTCTTAACATCACTCCTCAGGTCAACGACTGTCTCAGAGAGAGCGGCGTCAAGGAGGGGCTAATGCTGGTCAATGCCATGCACATAACGGCCTCTGTCTTCATTAATGACGACGAATCGGGGCTTCATCACGATTATGAGAGATGGCTTGAGGAGCTTGCGCCCCATGAGCCCATATCCAGGTACCGTCATAACAATACGGGCGAGGATAATGGGGACGCCCACCTGAAGAGGCAGATTATGGGCCGGGAGGTCGTTGTGGCCATCACGGATGGGGAGTTGGACTTCGGACCGTGGGAGCAGATATTCTACGGTGAGTTTGATGGGAGGCGGCGAAAGAGGGTCCTCGTCAAGATCATTGGGGGATAGCGTTCGCCCATAACGGAGAGAGTGGATGGTCATCAGGAAGGTTATTTCGGGCGGTCAGACAGGCGTTGACAGGGCCGCCCTTGATGTTGCCATGGCGCTGGGTATCCGGTGCGGTGGGTGGTGTCCAAGGGGGCGGCGGGCCGAGGATGGCGTCATAAACAGCCGGTATCCCCTTGATGAGACCAGTTCAAAGAGTTATGCCCGCCGGACTGAGTGGAATGTCCGGGACTCAGACGGCACCTTCATTGTGACCGTCGGAGAGCCGACAGGTGGAACGGCCCTCACCATCAGGGCCGCCGAGGAGATGGGGAGGCCCTGCATCACCATTGACCCGTCAAGCGCAACAGGCGTCACGACCTTCCGTGAGTGGGTGGAGGCAGAGGGGATAGAGACCCTTAATATCGCCGGGCCACGTGAGAGCACTATGGTGGGCATATATGAACTGGCGAGCGCCTTCCTTCGGAAGATATTGCAATAGGGCAGATGAAGTGGTAGTATCGCGTGAAAAGAGAGGGTTCACTGCTTTCTTGTGAATCTTTAACGAAAGGGGAGAAGATGATATTTTCGATACCAATGGAGATAAGTTTTGAGGTGATAAACCAGTTTCTCAAGAAGGAGATACCCTATACAAAGCATGAGGGTGATGAGGAGTCGGAGGAGATGGTTCTTGAGCTTAATGTTGACGATGACTATGTCGATGAGGCGACGGAGATTGTTGATAGCGTGGCGAAGAAGTTCAATATTGAGCGAACAGAGAAGACGCAATAGCGCCGTCATGAGGGAAGGGCGCCCGACTCTCTCTGCCCTGTGACCTACCTGTTGCAATATGGCTACATCATAAGTAGTTTGGATAATATAAGTAAAAGGCCCTTTCTCTACGAGTAAGGGCCTTTGTTTTTGAAATGATTGAGAAAGTTAAGCAGACAATTAAGCGGTTCGGTATGGCGGAGAGTGGAGACCACCTTCTCGTTGCCGTCTCTGGCGGTATGGATTCGGTCGCCCTTCTTCATCTACTAATGACTTTGAGGGAGCCATTGGGCATTCAACTCACCGTTTGCCACCTGAACCACTCCCTCCGGGGCGAGGAGTCGATCCGTGACGAGAAGTTTGTACGGAGGTTGGCGAACAACCTTGGTCTTGCCTTTGAATGTGGACGGGAGGATCTCAGGAGCATCGCAGGGAAGAGGGAAGGTTCGCTCCAGGAGATTGCCAGGTCGATACGATACGCCTTCTTTGAAGAGGTTGCTCAAAGAGTGGTGGCTACGAAGGTTGCCCTCGGTCACACGAGCGATGACAATGCCGAGACTGTCCTCATGAGGTTTATCAAGGGGAGCAGCACCACTGGACTCAGGGGTATACCACCAGTGAGGGGGAGATACATAAGACCCTTAATCGAGACGGGAAGGAGCGAGGTTGAGGCGTTCATCAAGGGGAGGGGGCTCAACTATGTGGAGGACAGCTCAAACCGTACGATGGACTACCTGCGTAACCGCGTCAGAGGGGAGCTAATCCCCTTCATCCAGGAGAAATACAACCCCAATCTCCGTGCGACCCTGAACAGAGAGGCTGCTGTCATTGCGCGAGATGACGACTATCTCAGCAGTGAGGTGGAGAGAGTGAGAGGTGATGTCGTCATCGAGAGAGGGGCGGGGAGGGTAGCCCTTGACGGCGCGAGACTTGCCGCTCTGCATGACGCCATTATGATGAGAATATTCATAGTAGAAGTCGCGCAAGTGACTGAAAAGAGCATAGATATTACAAGCAGACACCTTGAAGCTGTGGTCGGCCTTGTACGAGTTGGTGCGCCTAATGGAGCCATCGACCTGCCCGGAGGAGTGAGGCTGGTCAGAGAGTACGACACGATTATTTTGACGCTGCAAGGTCGTGACGCCCCCATTGAATTTGCGGAGGAACTGCGAATCCCTGGAGTGACTCGCTTTGAGGAGGTTGGTCTCCAGTGTGAAACGACTCTCCTGGAAGAGGCGCCATTTAGCCTCACAAGTGATGACGGAAGCACAGCATACTTTGATTACGACACCCTGACCCTTCCTCTGGTGATACGCGCTTTCATCCCCGGAGACTGTCTGGTTCCCTTCGGGATGAGAGGACACAAAAAGGTCAAGGATCTCTTTATAGATTTGAAGATGCCGAGGCCGCGACGGAAGAGGACGCCCCTTCTTGTTTCAGGGGGTGAGATACTCTGGGTTGTTGGTGTAAGGCGGTCAGAGGCGGGAAAGGTTGTTGAGACGACGAAGAGGGTACTGAAGGTAACCTGTTGTAGCTCCGGCTCTGACGAGCCTACTCTATCCATCTGATTTCCTGTCCTGTTTCAGTAGTGTCCGGTAAAGATATAAAGAGCCTATTTTTTAAATTTCTTTCTGAAAGCAACAAGTCCAAACAGACCACTTCCAAGCATAAGCATTGTTGTTGGCTCGGTAACTGCTGCCGGTGATTCTTCGCTGGGCGATAATAAACTCCAAACCAGGTACTTCGCATCCGTGGTTTCATATATCACGGGACGGGTAACACAAACCAGGTAAAGGCCTGACCAATACTCATCGGGCTCGCACTCCTCCTCCTCTGGTGGTATACAATTGCCCAGATAATCTGAGTTGCACCCCTGTGAAGAAGATGCCCCACTGGGAACGGAAAACCACTCATAGATGGGCCCCGGTGCCACTGAGATCAGCGCACCAATCAATTCAGGATCCCACTGTGCCTGCCAACTCAAACTGGGCGTTTCAGCACCCGCAACAGCCTGAGCAACCTGAGCAGCCAACGCATCATTCGCAGCCTCAATGCTTAAGAGACTTTGCCAAAAAAAATCCTCCGCTTGGTCACATCCTGAAAATAGCTCTACACATGACCCGTCTGTGAACGAAACATCATACGGTATTTTTTCTTCATGGCCTTCATGCTCCATGAGCTTCATGGTAAATATCTTGTATTAGACATGCTATTCTGAATCGAAAAGAGATAAAATCCACAGATTTCACGGATGAAGATGAAGGGAGAATTGAGTTTACCTCCCGTCACTTCCGTATAACCTACGGTACGCCTCATAATAGGCGAGAACCTTTTTGACATAGTTTCGTGTTTCCCGGTAGGGGATATCCTCGATAAACTCCTCCATCTCCCTCCCCTCCTCCCTCTTGACCCACCTATGCACAACCCCAGGACCGGCGTTGTAGGCGGCCAGAGCGTAGGCTACCCTTCCGTCAAATAGCTTCAGTAGCCATCTGAGATACCACGCACCGAAGTAGATATTGGTCTTCGGGTGAAAGAGGTTGAGACGGTTCAAGCCGTTATGCTCCCCAATCCCTGCGGCTATGTCGTCACCTGTCTCCGCCATGATCTGCATGAGTCCCATTGCCCCTACTCGTGAGAACGATTCTGGATTATATCTGCTCTCCTGCATGATGACTGCACTGATGAGGAGTGGATCAATCCTATACTCAGACGCGGCACTGCCGACCGTCTCTGCATAGCCGATGGGTAGAGCAAGCCGCGCGAGGACGCTGTAAACATCATCCACCTGTCCAGCGGCAAGGGAGCTGGACTTCGACAGATCTCCCGCTGCCCCATAGAGTATGCTGGCCTCACGAGGACTCTTCCACGGATCAGCACGCTTCAACTCCATCCTTGCCAGCTCTTTGAGACCGACCGACAGGAGGAGCCGCACCCTCTCAAAGCGAGGATCACCGCTCCACTCCGCGACTCCCTCCGCACCACCATCTTCCGCCGAAAGGATCATTATTCTGCCGTTCAACCCCTCCTCCCGTTGGAGAATATCGTCGGCACGGTAGGCATAGTAGCCGATGCCTCCACTCGCAAGACGATGGAGGATACTATTGGCCTCCTCACTCCAGTAGAGGGCCCTCTTCATTGACGACGGATAGTTTTCAAGAAGGGCCAGATAGCCGATACTCCGCTCTATCTCCCCTCTCCGGTAGAAGCGCCACGAGAGCAACCATGCCGCCCGCTCGGCATAGGCGGTGTCGGGATAACTCTCCAACAACTCCTCCAGGTGTTCTCTTCCCCCATCGCTCTCCCCCTCCTTCTCATCGAGAGATGCTAAACGCATAAGTAGAACTGGCGCGTTCCCGCTATCGGGATAGAGATCCAGGAAGGTCTCAATGGTCACCCTTGCCTCCGTTGTCTCTCCCAACCGCAGGTGGCAGCGAAGTGCGCCGTAGAGTGCCTTCTCCATCAGTTCTGTCGCTCCATCCCGGCTTCCATCGGCAAAGAGCCTCAGGAATAGGGAGAGAGCCCTTTCATAATCCCTCTTCCCATAGTAGGCCTGGGCGAGAAGGGTAGTAAGGCTACTACGCTTCTCCTTCTGCGCCGCCTCAATCTCGCCGCCGTCACCATACCCATCAAGTAAAGATGCAACCTCCCCGATGACGTCATCGTAGCGACCGGCCCTGTTGAGACGGTATCCCCGCTCCAATATTTCATCCGCTGTCAGAGGATCCACACTGAGAAGGCGCTCCATTTGACCACTCCTCTCGACTATCTCACCGAATAGTGTATGGGGGAAGGCCGTTATGAGTTCTCTCAGAAATGTCTCCGCCTCGCCTACCCTCCCCGCCCCATCCAGGGCGAGAGCAACCTTATAGATTATACGCGGCAACCCCCTGCCTCTCTTCAGAAGAGGGACTCTGTAGTAGCGGACAGCATCTTCGTATCGCTCCATCGTCATGTTCAGATCGCCGGCCCGCTCGTAGGCGGCTAACCACCAGAGGCTATCGGGGTGTCCCTTAATAATCGTATCGAAGGTATGGAGCTCCTCCTCGTACCTCCCCATCGCGCCATAACTCTCACCCAAAAAATAGAGAGCATGATCATTGAGGAGGGCACCCTTCCTGTTTATCGGTTCAAGGTAGGAGATGGTATCGCTGAAGAGGCCGCTCCTGTAGGCGTGGATACCGGCCGAGAGCCGCCACGGGGCCGCCGCACTATCGGCAGAGCAGGTGGCTGTCCGGCAGAGGAGGAGAAGGAGATAGAGCAGCAGTAGGGTAGAGTGACGCATTTTTCAGCAAGGGTATGTGAAAGCAGTGTATCCCATGGTGTGCATAACCTGGAGGCGCCAGCCACTGAGCGCCCGTCAGAAAGGTCGGCGCAAAGCTTCCAACGCCATAACCCCACCGGCCACAGAGGCATAGTGAAGCCATTATGTCACAGTGAAGGAAAAAAATCTAACTCGGCAGGTGTCACGAATCCACTATGGCACGAAAGCACATACGGTTTTTGAGGGCTGACGCAGTAGATAGGACTTTTTACGACGCCACCTTTATTGGCACGGACAAGATTGACGGTCTCGCAAAAATCGTGAGATGGCTAATTAGAGTTTCCTCAGAAAGTCATCTGTCTCAGCCTTCGTTCATTCATGTTGCAGGGCAAAAAGGAAGGCGCCAACTCTTTGTTGCCGATTATCGATGCAATCATGGCGAGATAGCGTCGTCTTGCAATAGAGACAAAAAAGGCCTTGGCCAGAACCAGCAGGTTCATCACCAGGAAGATGCTC
>JBHHTR010000117.1:0-7523 GCA_046753505.1 Thermodesulfobacteriota bacterium | reverse complement strand
GCACAAATGCAGATGCATGGCAAGCATCGAACGCTTTATTGACCGAGGTGCTCATAGACGGACCGGACGGTAATTTCGACGCCGCTCCGGACTTGACATTTGGAATAAGTGCTTCATGGATAGGCCAAGTGATGACGCCATGGGGGTTCGACACAACCGGCAACAAAGTGATGTACGCTTGGGCAGGGAACAAGCCAGGCACGGAGCCCGATCACGCTCACGGGGTTACGGGTACAGGAATAGGGGCAGACTTCGGGATAGATCCGTTTAGTGTATACGCCGTGTGGTCACCCTCAGCCGCCGGCGGAGCAGGTGCTGCCTCCGTCCCCGAACCCTCCACCCTTCTCCTTCTCGGAAGCGGTCTTGCAGGGCTTGGCTTTGTGAGGAGAAGGTTTAAGAGCTAGAAATTACAGAATAGTAGATCTCAAGCCCATCGGTCTCCATGGCCGGTGGGCTTTTTTAACCGCTTGGAGGCTTCGACCACCTCTTCCATTGCCATCTTCCGATAGAGCCTGACATATTTTCAAACCAGCGACCTCACACGGAGAGCACAGAGAACACTGAGAAAAGCAGGTAGGGCTCTGCACGGATTTTCAGGGCTTACTCACACAAAGGAAGTGCGACACAAAGTGTTTCATTGTGCACTGCGAAGCGACCTTGCAAAACCCTGTATATTTGTCCGTAATAATCTCCGTGGCTTTGTGGCTTAGTGACTCTGTGTGGGGATGCTTTTATCTCAATAACCTCCATGAGTTTTAACCATGAAGCACATGAAGGTCACGAAGAAGTTCTGAACACGGGGGGAAAGATTTTATCCACAGATGACGCAGATTACACAGATGAGTTCATCTGCGAAAATCTGCGAAATCTGCGGTTAATGAATTATCTTCTTTCGATAGAACCGGGTAAATCGAAACAGATATCTCTCACAGAGCCACGGAGAACACGGAGAAAGGCAGGACAGATTATCACGGATTAAAGTAACACGAGTGGGTGTAGGCTTGATCTATAATTCTTAATCATCTCCGTGACTGAGTGGCTCTGTGTGAGATGGGTTTATCTACGAAAATCTGCGTCATCTGTGGATAGTGCCTTTATTTCGTACGCTAAATCTGATGCCCTTGTAAAAAGTCGGGAGATGGCTAAGTAAAAAATTCGATATACAAGGAGTAGTGGTTTTTCAGACGCGAAGGCATACATGTGGTATGTCGAGTGTCTGAAAAATTGCTTGGCCCAGTAGATCGGACTTTTTACGACGCCATCACCGCTTCCTGAAGAGGATATCATCGTAGTAGGCGGTAGCACTCTCCCCCGTGTTGTCCGTGTCGGTCATGATGGCTATTCCGGTAACCCGGGGAGGCTCTTCGCCGAAGAGTCTTGTGTAGTCACGGTAGATATCGGCCTCCTCGCTTATCCACTTACCTGCCTCTGACGGACCGCTCTCAACGGCGATCATCCGCGCCTCGCTGCTGTATGCGTTGGGAATAGAGGCGCCCTTCTCAATCCTGTTTGCCCATATATAGTTGAGCGCCCTGCCGGGGGGATCAATGCCGTATATCCTCTTTGCCACCCTCCTCTTTACTCTCTCCGTGATTCCAATGTCGGTGGTGTCGGAGAGGAATGTAACGTAGAGACGGGCGGCATAATCGTCACCCGACTTCACCCGGCCATCCCCCCTCTTCAGGATACCATCAACCTTCCACCTCCACGTCAGGAGGGGATAGCTTTTCGGATCAACGGAAATATCCTTGAATATGGCGGAAGCCGATTGGTTGCTCACCGCCATTACAACAGTCTCTCCACTGTCATGTGCAAGGGTGTAGCGTGTGTGCCGACCTATCCTGGGAAAGTGGAGGGGGCGCCAGCCGGTAGGGATCCCATCTACTCCAGCTCCGGAAGAGAAGCGATCAATAATCAGAATATCCGAGGCAGAGCACCATCCCGTCAGGAGTACGAGCAAAACGACGATGGACAGGGACCACTTTGTTATCATAAGGCGCCTCTAAACAAAAAAGAGGGATTCCGCAACACACGGAACCCCTCTCATCATGGACACTTCAAATTATACTGTCTGCACAGCACGACAGGACACTACTGCGGGGCATCACCACTAATTACTTGGTGATTGATGCGTCCTGTATGATAACGTCGTAGTGATAGCCGCCGCCAAGGTTCTTATCTGTCTCCAGCCTTCCTGTTACGGTGACAACATCTCCAACAGCGCTGGTCTCCATTGTCGTAACGGTGATGTCGTTGGCTCCATTTTCGCCACTACCGTCACGTAGGTGGAGCCAGTTCCTGTTCATAATCCCCGCCGAATATTTTACTACCTTCCCACGGACCTGAACCTCTTTTCCCTTCAACTCATCCCTCTTCTCGTAGAGCTCTGCCACCGTGTAGCCGTCCGCGCTCTTTTCAATATTCTCTCCCGAAGTGGCGACTTCCGGAAGGGGCGGATGGTCGGGCGGCAACGTCTTTGTAATCTGAGTTACCTCCCCCTGGCCTACCACCTTTGCCGAGTTTGCAAAGAGGATGGTATCAAAGGTTCTGTCAAGGGTCTTGCTGTGAAAATCAGCCATCATGTTGGCCCCGAAAAGCTCCACCCAGTCATCAGCCTTGACCTCCATCTTGGGGACTGCCGCCCATACTTGCAGCTTTTCAGAGTCCTCCAGTTTGAGGTAGGTGTAGACGTCGGCATGAATAACCTCCCGCACAACCCCTCCCATCTTAATTGCCGGAGGCTGAGCCGTGGCCTCTCCCTCTGCTGGAGCCGCCTCGGTCGCTGGTGCAGCCGACTCATAGGTCGGCGCCTCTTTCTTAGCCGTATCACCCTTTTCTTCCGACTTACTGCAACCAAAAGTGAATGCCACTACCATTATGAGCAGTAGCGAGAGTAGTGTCTTAGTGTCCTTCATTCTCTGCCTCCTGTTAGTAATTCTTAATTGATCGCCCTGTATACCAAGCCTGTGTACCCTATTTTCAGGCGATATTCTACAGCGTTATCCTGAAAATAGCTATGTTTTTTATATTGCGGACATGACACCGTGCGGTCACAAGGTCCCTCCCCTATCCCCTGTACTCTCCAATCACATTGAGCAGTCGATCCACATCCTCTATGTTGTTATAGAAGTGGGGTGACAGGCGGATGCCGCCCGGTCTGATTGCACAGAGGATACGATTGGCAGAGAGGTGCCTGTAGAGTCCCTCGACGCTCCCCTTGGGGGGGGCAAAGAGGATGATGCCGGAGCGCTCATTGTCTCCTAACGGGGTCAGGATGGAGTGTCCTCGCTTCGTAAGAGCATTGGCAATATTTTTCGTAAGGGAGAGGATGGTCTCTTCGATACACCCTATGCCGATCTCCAGGAGCGTCTCCAGCGATGCGCCGAGGGCGTAGATACCCATCATATTCGGGCTCCCCTCCTCAAAGCGCCGTGCGTCATCCCTGAAGTCGAAGTGGTAGGGAAGGTAGTCGGACGGATTAGTGACGGAGTGCCATCCCACCTGGGAGGGACGGAGTTTGTCCATCACCCTCCTGGAGACGTAAAAGATGCCAATTCCTTCCGGCGCTAGGAGCCACTTGTGGCCGTCGGCGGCGAGGAAGTCTATCTTGAATTTCTCCACATCCATTTCGAGGGCGCCGAGGCCCTGTATCCCGTCTACGCAGAAGTATATCTTTCGTGCCTCACATAGATCGCCGAGGGCCTTCAGGTCGTTCCTGAAGCCATTGACAAACTCCACCCAGCTTATGGAGAGGAGGCGTGTCCTGTCGTCAATGAGCGCCTCGATATCGCCGATGTGAATCCGTCCATCCCGTTCCTTTACCAGCCTCAGTTCAACACCTCTCGGCGCAAGGTTCATCCACGGGTAGACGTTGCTGGGGAATTCGCAGTCGGCGGTGATGATATTGTCGCCGTGCGCCCACGCGATTCCGTTCGCCACCATAGAGAGACCGCTTGACGTATTCTTGATAAAGGCGATCTCGCCCCTATCCGCGCCGACCAGTGTAGCGGCCATGCCACGCACCTCATCCATGTACTCCATCCACCTTGGGTAGTGGAGGCTGCCGAATTCACGGTACTCTTCGAGAAAAGCGGCGACCTTATCCACAACCCGTGTCGAGAGGGGCGCAACCGCAGCATGGTTGAGGTAGACGAGGTTCTCCGTCACTGGAAAGAGTTTTCTGTATGCTGAGATATCCATAGCTTAGTCAGTTTTTTGCCTGCTCCTCTCTGCCTGCTCTTCTCTGACAGATGTCTGCCAGATGGAAAACAGGATGTGCCTCCCCAACGCCATAGGGGTGAAGATGGATTATAAGCCATATCTCATCCCAAAGCAAACCCGGAGAGCAGAGGCGCTTTGGCCTACGCCCACGCAGTCAGGGACATTCGAAGATGTTAGTACGTACCATTTCATACAGCGTCAAACCATTGGAACAGTGTAAGGCTTCATTGACGGTGGGAGAGGGAGAGCCGCCCTGCCGACATGCCGTATAAGTGGCGATATGTGTGAGCGCCCCTCTTTGAGGCGTGTAACCTGCCGGAATTTTGGATCATATCTGCATAACTGCGTCACACGATTCACACAAGCGCCCTGCCAGCATTGCGGCACACTTATTGCTTTACTCTATTATTAAAGGAGGCGCTTTGATCCGGCCATGGCCAGACAAAAGTTCATACGCTCTCTAAAGAAGCTCAGGAAAATTGCCGACATAGAATCATGAAGGGAGGTGCATTAAAATGACAAACACGGCCATTGCGATGTTACTCTGTCCACACTGCGGTAAGACTTCAAACGTGGATAGTCATAACAGCGACCTGCGGTGCAGCGAGTGCGGCATGGAGCACACCGGCTCAGACGCCTACATGAGGTGTGAGGGGAGGTTGCAGGTCCGAAAGGAGTGCACGGTAAGCCACAAGAAGAGGAAATCCCCTGTCAGGGCGATAGTAAGGGATATTTCTTTCAGTGGAGCGATGTTACAGTATACGGGGCCGGCCCTCTCCAGAGATACGATACTGATCCTAGATGTTGAAGGCCTCGATCTCCATGTCCCCGCACGGGTTATGTGGACACACTCGATGACAAGATTCGAGAATAAGGCCGGTGTGAAGTTCGTCTGGCCCTTCTAGGGGGATGGGCATACACACATAAGCGCTGCCTCGCGCAAGATTGAATCCACCTTGGCAGACTCGGTTCGGGCAATGGGTTCGTCCGCCAGCAGCTTGCCGGACTTGGGGTGATAGAGTTACGTAACTCCCTGGCAACATTACAGTTGCGTTTATGTACTCCAAAACCAGCTTTCGATTAAAACAGGCGCTTACAGAGAAAGTCCGACAGAGTGCTAACCCTTTTTTTCCGCAACGGCGCTCTTCTTGCTCTCCAACTCCTCCCACCGTATGTAGGCGTCGGTCAGCTCTGCCTCAATAGCGTCAAGTCGCGTCTTTGCCGCCGCGATATAGTCGCCTCCACGCTGATAGTAGTCTGGGGCGCCCATCTCTGCATGTAACCGCTCCTGTTCGCTCTCCAACTCCTCAATCTGTTTCGGCAGGGCTTCCAGATCCCGCTCCTCTTTGAAGGTCAGTTTTACGGCCCTCTTTTTCTGAACCGCCTCCGTTTTTTGGCCCTTCCTTTCAACCTTTCCAGTCGTTTGAGGAGGTGATACACTGTGCTGACGCACCATATCGTCATAGCCTCCCACATATTCGTCGATCTTTCCATCACTCCCGACAACAAGGGTGGCAGTGACGACATTATTCAGGAAGGCGCGGTCGTGGCTGACGAGGAGGAGTGTGCCGGTAAAGGCCACTAGGCGCTCCTCCAGCAGCTCCAGAGTCTCCACATCGAGATCGTTTGTCGGCTCATCCATGACCAGAACGTTTGCCGGTCTTGTGAAGAGCTTTGCCAACAGCAGGCGGTTTCGCTCGCCGCCGGAAAAGGCCTTCACCGGTGTGCGCGAACGTTGAGGGGAGAAGAGAAAATCCTTCAGATAGCCGATAACGTGGCGCTCCTTACCGTTAATCGTAACGTGGCTGCCATTATCGGCCACATTCTCCTCTACCGACCTCTCTTCATCCAGGGTGGCCCTAAGCTGATCGAAGTAGGCAACCTCAAGACGGGCGCCGGGATGCACACTTCCCCGGTCCGGTTTAAGCTCGCCCAGGAGGAGGCGAAGCAGTGTCGTCTTCCCCGACCCGTTGGGACCGATCACTCCGATCTTGTCGCCTCGGAGGATGATTGTTGAAAAATTACGGACACACATTGTATCGGTATCGCCATAGGCGAAGGAGATATTCTTGACCTTTGCAACTATCTTACCGGAGTGGCCGCCCTTCTGAAGCTCCAGGGTGGCTGTGCCGACACGTTCACGTCTCGCCCTCGCAACCGCTCTCAACTCCTCCAGCGCACGTACCCTCCCCTCGTTGCGGGTACGGCGCGCCTTTATCCCCTGCCTGATCCAGACCTCCTCCTGGGCCAGCTTCTTGTCAAAGAGCCTCTTCTGCGCTGTCTCGGCGTCAAGGCGCTCCTCCAGTCGTCGCAGATAGTTCCGGTAGTCGCCTGGCCAGCTTGTCAGCCTTCCCCGGTCCAGCTCAATGATGCGGGTAGCCACCCTCTCCAGCAACATCCGGTCGTGAGTAACAAAGAGGAGGGCCCCCTTGAAGGTAAGAAGAAACTCTTCCAGCCACTGTATCGCTTCGATGTCAAGGTGGTTGGTGGGCTCGTCAAGGAGGAGCAGGTCGGGCTCCACCACAAGGGCTCTGGCGAGGAGGGCCCGGCGCTTGAGCCCACCGGAGAGAGTCTTGAATTCACTATCGCCATCCATCTCAAGACGGGATATAACCGTTTCAATCCGCTGCTGGATGGTCCACCCCCCCTTGACCTCCAGTTGATGCTGAATATCCTCCAACCGGGCCAACAACTTCTCACCTTGGCTCTCACTCATCTCTCTCGTAATCCGGTGGTGTTCGGCGATGAGATTGCCCACCTCATCAAGTCCGCTGGCAACAATATCGTAGACACTTCCGTCAAGATCGTGTGGAATCTCCTGGGTAAGCATGGCAATACGCAGAGCCGGTGATAGCGCAACCTCCCCCTCTCCCGGCGTTACCTCGCCGCAGACGACCCTCATCAATGTCGATTTTCCCTCGCCGTTACGACCGATGATGCAGAGTCGTTCACCCTTCTCGACCTGGAGATTGATCTTCTCCAGCACCAGTGGTCCACCAAAACTGACATTGATATCCCTCAGATTAATCAGCGCCATCACTCAACTCCCGATTGATGGCTGATTCATGGAAGTCACGCTGCCCATCAACCACTGTTCCACATAGAATATCATCATCGATTGATACCATCACTCCCTTGACACCACCCCGCAATAGGGTTAGAGTTTCAACTATTGTGAATCGCATCCGTAAAAATGGGCATCTTATCAGATTCACCCGCATTATTCATGAATTGCCGTGATGATTGTGCAGAGATTGGATTTACCAGCTATTTTTCGAGGGCGTGCCGTACCAATGGGTCTC
>JBHHTR010000116.1:0-7548 GCA_046753505.1 Thermodesulfobacteriota bacterium | reverse complement strand
TGAAGGCTGGAGTTCACTCCAGTGTGCCGGCAAAAGATGAGAAAGAACTGAGCAAAAAGATCCGTTCACACATGAGAATGTTGCAGAGAAAACCTGGAAGAGTGAGAAAGTATTTTAAGCATAAAAAAATAGCCTATGCCGCATGAGTGAGTCTTATATGATTGCCGGGTTAATAATACCCCTTTCGTTCAGGCCCGTCAGGATGGTCACGGGGATGTCACTGATCTGCTCTGTGCTGCGAATAGTGGTCAATAATGTAAAGCCATCTTTGCCGGGCATGGAAACGTCAGATATTACAGCGTCGATAGATCTTTCATTTAATAGATGGAGCGCTTCATCGACACTCCTTGCACACTTAATATCCCACACACTGCTCTTGTGGCGAAGGGTGCGGCGTATTCCTTCCAGGACATTCGTCTCATCGTCTACGAATAGAATGGTACTCTTCTTTTGTATGCTGGGCATATATTTACTCTCAGACAGGCGCTCCTGAGACGACTATTTACACTTCACAGGTTCCTGTTAACCTCTTTCTATCATCGGATATTGGGTGAGAAACTTTAGCGTAGGTGAATGGTAAATAAGTTTTCCCAAGGAAAGAGCATATCCATGATGGAAGCGGCCGCTATTTATTGGAGGCAGGCGGGGAGCGTGTGTTAAGTAAAAAGAAGACGCCGTTCAAAAGGTGGGAGGAGGGTGATTGTTCAGCTTAACGTTATTCCGGCAAGGGCTTTGAAAAACAACTGCCCAATATTCTTGACTTTTTACTGACATTTTGCTAACTCTAATGCAATGAATCTCTCCTTGAGAAGGTACAAAAAACATCTTTACGGTTTTCTCATATTTTTTGTTGTCATGTTCCTCCTGACTGTTTTTGGTGATAAGGGGTTGCTGACGTTCAACACTATGAGAGGGGACAGGGATACCATAGCGTTGGAGATAAGAGAGTTGGAGGTGACTCAAGAGGCGCTGCGGGAAGAGATTGAGCGGTTGAAGACGGACAGGAAGTATATAGCCTCTATTGCTCGTGAGGAGTTGGGAATGATTGGCAAGAATGAGGTGATCTACCGCTTTAATGAGTAGCACAGACTTCTGCACGATGCTCACCACACCTTTCCTGCGAGCAAGGGATCACCCTTATTACGATTACCCGATTGATAAATCGTTATCTATTGCAAGGGACTGAGCGCGAGGCGCGAGAGCACTCCCCTTAGGTCCTTTTGGAGCGGAGTATGAAAGAGAAGTTGACTATTGCCGGGATTCAGATGTCGTCTGGTCTGGACAAGACGGCAAATATGGAGAGGGCAGGGAAGCTGATTGAGGTGGCCGCCGAAAGGGGGGCCACCATCGCCTCTCTCCCACAGCTCTTTAACACCCACTGGTTTCCATGTGAGATTAAGGGCGCACATAGAGAGCTGGCGGAGGAGAGTTCCGGCCCTACAGTAACGGCAATGCGTGAAATTGCGCAGCGGCTGAAGATGATACTCATCTGCCCTATCTTTGAGCGTGATGGGGATGCCTTCTATAATACGGCCTTCGTCATCGACGAGAGCGGCGAATTGATAGGGCGGTACCGGAAGGTCCATGTGCCCCAACTGCCGCTCTGGGAGGAGAGGAGCTACTTCTCCCCTGGCAGTGAGTTCCCAGTCTTTGAAACGAGGTATGGCGTTATTGGCGTCCAGCTCTGCTGGGATATCTTCTTTCCCGAGGCGGCCAGAGTCCTGGCTCTGAAGGGGGCCCGTATAATATTTACGCCAACATCCTCAGCCTTCTATCCATCCCATGCAAAGTGGGACAGGGCGGCTGGGGCAAGCGCCCATGCAAACGGAATCTACATTTTCCGGGTAAACAGGGTCGGCAAGGAGGATAAGCAGGAGTTCTACGGCAGAAGTTTCTGTGTGGATCCCTACGGGGAATTTGTAGATAAACCGAGTGGCCACTCCGATGGGGTTGTGCTTGCATCGATTGACCTGGGCGAGGTGGAGAGGGCGCGAAACACCTGGTCCTTCCTCCAGGACAGGAGAGTGGAGAGCTATAAGGAGATTGTTGAGGTGACGTGTGAGTGAGTTGATTGCGGATATTGTAAGGAGCGCGATAGAGAAGAGCCTCCCAGAGGGGATTAGCACGGCAGAGGAGTTGCCTCCCGTGCAGGTAGAGAGGCCGAAACGAGAGCAGTTCGGCGACTACTCGACCAATATTGCCATGCTTGTTGGGGCGCGGGAGGGGATACAGCCCCGAAAGATTGCAGAGGCAATTACGGGGCCCATAGGCGAGCACCCTTTAGTAACGAAGGTTGATGTTGCCGGTCCCGGTTTTATCAATATCACCATGGAGCGATCCTACTGGATTGGGCTCCTTACCGATGCGGTTTCACAGGGCGACCGGTACGGGGAGACGGAGACGGGCGCCGGGAAGAGGGTCCTCATCGAGTTTGTTAGCGCCAACCCGACGGGGCCGCTCCATATCGGTCATGGACGGGGGGCAGCCTTCGGCGATTCACTGGCGAACGTTCTCGATGCGGCTGGCTACGACGTGACGAGGGAGTTCTATATCAACGACGCCGGAAGCCAGGTGAAGAACCTTGCCGAGTCTATAATGCTCAAGGTGAGGGAGCGGAGAGGAGAGGTCGTAGAGTGGGGCGACAATCACTACAAGGGCGAGTATATCGGGAAGCTGGCCGATGAGGTGATCGGGGAGGAGGATGTTGACGAGATAGGCGGCGGCGCTCTGAAAGAGATACTTGGCTGGATAGAGCGTGACCTCAGTGACTTCAATATACGGTTCGATAAGTGGTACAGCGAGAGCGCCCTCTACAGGGATGGCAGTGTTGAGCGGCTCGTTGATGAATTGAAGGGGAAGGGGCATGTAGAGGAGAGGGATGGGGCAGTCTGGTTCCGGTCAACCGATTTCGGCGACGACAAGGACAGGGTGGTCATCAGGGAGAACGGCGAGCCGACCTACTTTGCCTCCGATATTGCCTACCACTTCGACAAGTACGAACGCGGCTTCGACTCCCTCATAAATATCTGGGGCGCCGACCACCACGGCTATATCCCACGGATAAAGGCCGTTGTTCAGGCCCTTGGACACGATCAGGAGTCACTGAAGGTTCTCCTTGCCCAGATGGTGACAGTCCTCCGGGACGGCAAGCCGGTTACCATGTCGAAGCGCTCAGGCGAGTTTATCACCCTTCGTGATGTTCTCGATGAGGTGGGGAGTGACGCCACCCGTTTCTTCTTCTTGATGCGCAAGCCAGACGCCCAGATGGAGTTCGATCTCGAACTCGCAAAGAAGCAGGCGCCGGAGAATCCTGTCTACTACCTCCAGTACGCCCACGCCAGAATATGCAGTATCATAAACTTTGCTAAGGAGAGCGGCGCCATCCTCCCTGCGCCAGGCGAGGCGGGAGGGGTCGATCTGGATCGTCTCGACCTCAAGGAGGAGCTTGATATCATCCGTCACATCGCCTCCTTTCCTGAGACAGTAAGGGACGCGGCACTCTCTCTGGAGCCGCACCGCATAACCTTCTACCTTCAGGATATGGGCGGAAAGTTTCACCCCTACTACAACAAGCACCGCATTGTCACCGACGATACCGCCTTGTCTCTGGCGAGGCTCTACCTCTGCGATGCCATACGAGTGGTGCTCAGGAACGGTCTCGCCCTCCTGGGAGTATCGGCGCCGGAGAAGATGTAGCCGCTTCAGGGTAAGGGGCCCTGCCTCAATGACTTGATTCCACTTCAACACAGAGGGACAATTTCATTGACTTGAAAGAGGCGCCTCTGGTATCGTTCACGGCGAAATTCACATCAAAATAAACATATAAACGATTATAAAAGGAGGAATGAATAATGGATTGGGGATTACAAAACCGCATCTCAAAGATAATCAAACCGGCGACAGGCAGAACGGTGATGCTTGCTGTCGATCACGGCTACTTTCTTGGACCCACATCTGGTCTTGAGACGCCGGGGAAGACGATTGAACCGCTCCTTCCCTACGCCGATACCCTCATGCTGACGAGGGGCGTTCTGAGAAACTGTGTCGATGGCAACGCCGATGTGCCGATCGTCCTACGGGTCTCTGGAGGGACGAGCGTATTGAAGGACGACCTCTCCAACGAGGGTATCACCGTCTCCATGAGGGACGCTATCAGGTTGAATGTCTCCGGTGTTGCCCTCTCCATCTTTGTCGGTTCATCTAACGAGAGGCAGACCCTCCAGTCGATGGCCGACCTGATCGACGAGGCCGGGGAGTACGGCATACCGGTGCTCGCCGTGACGGCGGTGGGGAAGGATATGGGCAGGGACGTCCGCTACCTCGGCCTTGCATGCAGGATTGCCGCAGAGATGGGCTCCCACATTGTCAAGACCTACTACTGTGACGGCTTTGAAAAGGTGGTCAATAACTGTCCCGTCCCTATCGTAGTTGCCGGGGGGAAGAAAACGCCTGAGAGGGATGCCCTCCAGCTTGCCTGGAATGCCGTGAAGAGTGGCGCCGTTGGCGTCGATATGGGGAGGAACATCTTCCAGTCCGATTCACCGGTGGGGATGATTAAGGCGGTACGGGCCATCGTTCACGAGAACGTCTCTGTCGATGAGGGGTACAAGATATACGAGAGCGAGAAGAAGAGTTAAAGATGCGTGTAGCGAGGTACTACAATAATCGTGACGTAAGAATTGAGGATGAGCCGTTGCCGGAGATAGGCCACGGGGAGTTGCTCGTGCGGATTGAGGCGAGCGGGATCTGTGGCAGCGACGTGATGGAGTGGTACCGTATGAAGAGGGCGCCACTCGTCCTCGGCCACGAGGTTGCCGGTGATATCGTAGAGCTTGGAGGAGGGGTTGACCAGTTTAAGCGGGGTGAGATGGTTGTCGTTACCCACCATGTGCCGTGTAACCGGTGCCGCTACTGCCTCAAGGGGCATCACTCCGTCTGCGAAACTCTGAGAACTACCAATTTTATCCCAGGCGGTTTCTCCGAGTATGTGAAGGTTCCGGCTGTCAATGTAGAGAGGGGCACCTTCCCCCTTCCAGAGGAGATCTCTTACGAGGAGGGTACCTTCGTCGAGCCTCTCGCATGTGTCCTGAAGGGTCTCAGGGTGGCCGGGTTTGAGCCGGGACAGAATGTGCTTGTCATCGGCAGCGGCATATCAGGGCTTCTCCATATACAGGCAGCCCAGGCGATGGGCGCGGGGAGGGTGGCCGCTACCGATATCAACGACTATCGCATCAAGGCGGCAGAGCGGTTTGGCGCCGGTCTTACAATGAAGGCTGACGAGGACGTTCCAGCCCGACTACGGGAATTTAACAACGGATTGCTGGCTGACCTTGTGATTGTCTGCGCCGGGGCGCCCTCGGCCGTGGCTCAGGCCTTTACCTCTGTTGAGCGTGGGGGGACTATCCTCTTCTTTGCCCCTGCCGAACCCGATACATCTATAGCGCTGCCGCTATGGGACGTCTGGAGGGACGGTATAAAACTGGTGACCTCATACGCCGGACCACCAGCGGACCTCCTCCTTGCCATCGAGATGATGAGGGCTGGAAAACTGAATGTAAGGGATATGATTACCCACCGCCTCGGTCTGGATGAGACAGGATACGGCTTTGAGCTTGTTGCCGGTGGGACCGATTCAATCAAGGTGATCATCAATCCCCAGCGGTAGAGCCTTTCAACGCAGGGAAGGTCTGAATTAATCAGACCTTCCCTGAATATGGTCGATGGTCATAGGGTCAAACTTTCCCTTCAAGTATCTCTTCAGCCAACCCTTGATGATAGCCCTTGTCGATGGGACGACAAGGAGAAATCCGATACTATCGGTTAGTATCCCAGGTGTGACAAGGAGCGCTCCGGCAACGAGGAGCATCGCCCCGTCAATCAGCTCCTCGGCTGGGAATATACCCTCCATCATACTCTTCTGAAAGCGGATAATAACGCCAAGTCCCTCCATCTTTGCCATGTAAGCGCCGATAAAAGCCGTTCCCAGGACGAGGAGAATGGTGTAGACAATACCGATCTTCATCCCTATCTGTACGAGAAGGGTGAGCTCGATTATGGGAATGATGGTAAAGAGGAGGAAGAGCTTGAAAAACATCGCGTCACTATACCAGAAATCCGGCGCTATGACCACCGATAACGGGACACCATCTCACGACTTTTTACGAGGGTGTCATGGGTGACTCTTGCAACGAACGGCGGCGGCAGGCTGTTCAGTATGCCTTTGCCGCGCTCTTCTTTATGAGTATGAGGCTATGCCGTCACGATCTTTTGCTTTGATCCTGTACATGGCCTGGTCGGCCAGGTTTATCAGCTCCAACTTGTCACAGGCATCATTGGGGTAGGATGCAATTCCAAAGCTTGCAGTGATGCGGAGGTTCAGCTTATCCTCCTTCAGGAAAATGTGGCTGTTAATGAGGTCACGGAGTTTTTTGGTTGCCTGATAGGCCTGCTCTTTAGTTGTCTGGGGGAGCACAAGGACAAATTCATCGCCGCCGTACCTGCATGCCATATCTACCTTGCGAAGGAGTGTGCGTATTACCGACGCCACCTCCTGGAGGAGCTTGCTTCCAATGAGATGGCCGTGGGTATCGTTTACAATCTTGAATTTATCGATGTCGAAGAATATGAGAGAGAGATGCATGTTGTAGCGCCTGGCTCTCTCAACCTCATAGTCGAGAAAGCTGGCAAGGTGACGTGAGTTGTAAAGTTTGGTGAGGTCATCGGTGATGGTGAGTTCCTGCACCTCCCGCAGGTAGTTGGCATTTTCAATGGCAATGGCCGTATAGTCGGCGAGGATCATAAGCATGAGGAGGTCTTCCTCGCCGAAAGAGCCATCCTCAACCTCGTTGATGAGTTCGATGACGCCAAGGCACTTTCCCTTACTCTTCATCGGTACGCATACTACAGACTTTGTCTCGAAATTCGAGCTTCTGTCCACCTTGGTGGAGAATCGCGGGTCTTTGCTGACATCGGGTACCAGTACCGGCTTCCCCTCCTTGGCCACCCACCCTGCAATCCCCTCACCAAGCTTAAGGCGTACATCCTTAATGGTATTAGCGCCTTCACCAACAACAATCTCAAAGTAGAGGTCATCTCTCTCCTCATCAACCATAAGGAGGGACCAATTTTTGGATGTCAGGGTTTCACTGATCTTCTCCATCACGATATTAAGCACCTCTTTCAGATCAAGGGTAGAGGTGAGGGCCTTGCCAATCTCATTAAAGGTGTTGAGCTGCTTAACCCTCTTGTCGTGCTCCGAGAGATCAGGATGCTTGCTTACTTCATTAGTGGGTATAGTGAGATTAGACATAAAGGATAAAATAACTCAAGATATACAAAAAATCAAGAGTTTCAGGCTCCGAAATTAATAATCTTACGATTTTTCTACACGGTCAACTTTGATGGTGTGATACCTGCCATAAAGTGGAGAGAGTAGTCAGCGCTGTTGTATGCTGTCCTGATAATCAATCAGCCTGGTGGGTTTATCGCATTTTTCTGCTGTTGCTGGACATTGCAGACACATTTACTGAATTTTACCGTAAATTTACT
>JBHHTR010000115.1:0-7566 GCA_046753505.1 Thermodesulfobacteriota bacterium | reverse complement strand
ACGAAGCGTGTCGGAGAGTGAGGCGCTGTCGGTGGTCTCGATAGTCTCTACATTGGCCTCAATGGCCTCCGCCGGTTCAGGAGAGCGCCACAGTGAGGGGAGTCTTGAAAGCTTGAGCGGCGCTCCTCCGCTCTCGCTCGCCTCATCGGTTGACGCCTCATGTTCCACAATCGCGGATGGATCAAGGGTGTGTTCGATTACCGAAAGGAGTGACCTTGACTCCACTTTGACAAGCTCCGCTCCGCTCGCGTCGGTTTCTACCCCCTTCGTATGGCCGAATAGGTAGAGCCCCTTCCTTGCCCGTGTTGCGGCTACATAGAAGAGGCGTGTCGATTCAAGACGCTCCTTCTCGGCGGCAACCCCTTTCAGGTAATTATAGATGGGACTCCCACTGCTGTCACCCCTTTTTTCAATGGGGGCGAGAAGGAGATCTGCGCCCCTCGCCAGCCAGAGAAGTATCTCCTTTTCCGATGGCCGTGGCCTCCGCCCCACTCCGGGCAGGATAACGTGATCGAACTCAAGCCCCTTCGCCTTGTGGATGGTCATGATCTCCACCGGGTTTTCACTGTGGCCCTTCAGGGTGGCGTAGAGCCTCTCGATCCTGCCTTCCAGGAGTTCCACCGATTCAATGCTCCCCCCGTTGTCGGCGTTATCAACCATATCAAAGAAGAGATCGCTATCCTTTATGGCGTCATCGCTGACACAGGCGGGCCCGCCGAGGCTTATCCAGAGCTTTTCCAGCACCGTTCTGGTAGAGAGCCTTCCCCGCATGGCAAGAGCTGGTGTCATGGCCTCCCTGAAACGACTGAGCCGTTCCTGTCCATCTGCTGAGAGTGAGGCGAACCGCGCCGCCTCCCCGATAAGTGACCAGAGAGGTGAGGTGCGATCCAGCAGACATAACCTGTGGAGGTCACCAAGGGAGAGGCCGCACCACGGTGCCCTCATGATGGCAAGCCACGCGATCCGGTCGAAGGGATGATTCAAGGCCCTGAGGAGGGCAAGGAGATCCTGGATGACGGGGCGATCCATGAGGGGGTCGATCTCCTGTGAGATGAAATCGATCTTTTCTTTTTTCAGCGTTTCAATAATCATCCTCAGGTGACTCCGCGACCTGGCGAGAATGGCGATGCTCTCACTATCGTCGATCTCCTTGATACTCCTTACAATCTCCTCCGCCTCCTGTGAATCGTCACGCCTGCCAAAGAGGGTGGTCGTAACGGTTACTCCCTCTAAGGCCGGCTTGACGGAGGCAAAGGGTGTGTAGCGCATGGCGCCCATGAATGGATCGTCGCCTTCGGGAAAGGCATCCTGGAAGGTATCGTTGACCCAATCAACGATGGCGGCCTGTGACCGGAAGTTGCTTTTCAGCGTGAGGGGGACGAGGGGGACTTCTCCTATGCCGGATGCCTGTGCGGACAGGAAGAGGCCGACCTCGGCGTCTCTGAAGAGGTAGATCGACTGCATGGGGTCGCCGACGATAAAGAGTGTCCTTCCATCACCCGGTCCCCACCCCCGTGTCAGGGCCGCCAGAAGTTCAAGCTGTCGCCGTGATGTGTCCTGGTACTCATCGACGAGGATGTGCTGTATCTTCAGATCGAGGGAGAGCATCAGATCGGTCGGGTTATCTTCAGGGCCGAGGGCTTCAAGAGCCGCCATGGCAATGGCCTGAAAATCTACCTCCCCTCGTTCGGCAAAGAGGTTCGTAAGATGCCTGTTGGCAATGGGGAGGAGGGAGAGTAGTTCGTTGAGTATTGCCCACTCGTCGTCGCTGTATTTCGGATCTGGAAGGAGGCTCACGTCGATGAGCGCTGAGAGGAGACGGTCGTTCCCGCTGAGCGAAGCGAGGATATCTTTGAACATCGCCTTGTTGCCTGTAGACTCCTCTGATTTGTCGGCTGGGAAACCGAGTGTTTTGTTGATCCCCTGCGGTTTTCTCCATGTTTTTGAGGTTGTGAGAAGAAGGGCCCCAATCCCCTGCCAGAGGGGGAGGTCGTCGGCGTCACTACCTGCGCCGGGGGCGCCTGTCAACCCGGCAAGCTCAACAATAAGACTCGATTTACCGCTTGCCATCAGGTTGGACGCCGCAAAACGGGCCGGTCCCAAAAGCTCTTTAATACTATCCTCAGGAAACGCCTCGACCGCCCTGAGCAGGGCAGCCTCGACAACCCTTTTCAGGGAACCCTCCAGTATCTCCCTGCGTGCCTCCGAGTTTCCCGCCCCCTCTCTCTCCGGAGCTACATGCCTGAGCCACTGGTCACGTCTCCCCAGTATCGCTATGAGCCGCTCTTCGAGGGCCCGTATCGAGTTGTCAAAATGGCTCAGTGTGCGGCGCACTGTTTCACCGTTTGAATCGCTCCGTTCAACCATGTCAATGGTTCGCCGCGCCGCCTCACGATAAAGCTCACCCGGTGTATCGCTCATTGCCGGTTGTCTGCCGAGGCGGGAGAGAAGTGGCATCTGGCGTGCGAGTGAGGCGCAGAGGGAGTCTATGGTCTGTATCTTCAGCCTGCCGGGGTTTTCAATGAGGTTCCATCCCTTGAGGGCATCCCTATCAAGAACCTTCCGGGCGAGGTCGCGTCTCCTCACCTCATATTCCTTCTCAGATGCAGGTGGTCTTTCGGCCTCTTCCAGAGCCGCCATGATACGGGTACGCATCTCACCGACCGCCTTCCGGGTGAAGGTGATGGCCACTATCTCCTCCGGCTTTTCGACGGCAGCAAGGAGTGTGAGGTAACGCTGCATGAGTAGTTCCGTCTTCCCCGAACCGGCTGGGGCCTGTACGATGAACGACCTCGCGGGGTCGATGGCCTCCGCCCTTACGTCGCTGTCGTGGATTTTGCTACTCTTCATTCTCTCCATCGCTATCTAGGGTGAGGTTGACCGACCTCAAATATCCTGCACAGGGTGCGCTGATCGCAGTGGTCACATGGTGAAGTGCTGCTGCCCCAGGTTGCGGGATCGACAGAGGCGTCGCCACTCACAAAGCCCTTTACAAGTTTATTGACGACATCCCGCCACTGCCCCATCATTGCATCCCACTCCTCTGTTCCAACCATCTCGATCCACCTCTTGTCATCCTTGAGGCTCTTTATGCCAGGGAGGGTCTCCCCATCCTTTGCAATTCCCTTGAAACGGCAATCGCCAACCTTTACCTGCCCGAAGGCAATGGCATTGTATCGTCCGGCCAGGGTGTAGAGGGGTAGTTGTGGCTCCTTTGGTCTCTCCGAGAGCCAGTCGTTTCGGCTGCATCCGCCCGTCTTGTAGTCGAGGAGCGCCTGTCGCCCGTCTGCCAGTTGGTCTATCCGGTCGAACTGAGCCCTTATCGTGAGACCCCCAATAGTGATCTCTCGCCGCTCTTCTGTCTCCTTGACGGTGAAGGGAGTACGTCCCGACTCAATCGTGAGCCACTCTTCCAGGAGGTTGATGAGCCGTCTCCTCTCCAACTCCAGATATCTTCTGGATAAGCGCTGGAAGAGGGTAATGCCCCGGAGCGCCTCATCTACAGCTCTATTGATAGACAAACCGATATCGCCACTCTCAATGAGTTCTCCCAACCTTGCAGAGTCCTTTACCTCTTGCCACACATTCCTGAGGGCCCTGTGAGTGTTGCTCCCACGCTGGGCTGCCGTGAAGCCCGGCTCCGGCACATTTATCCCGGAGGCATTGAGACGGTGGGTGGCGAAGGCCTTGAATGGGCACGCCGACTGGTTTTTGATGATCGAAGTCCCCCCTCGTATAGCCTCCATCTCACCCGTCGCTAGGGGGAGCTGCCACTCTGCCGTCATCTCCTCCAACCCGTACCGGGAGTGAACGGCATCCCTCATGGAGCTGCCTGCCTTTATGATCGAGCTGCCATCCCTCCCTCCCAGCTTTCTGATGAGGGGACTCAAGCGTACTGCCTTTTCATCAACCACCTCAGGCCAACTGACCTCTATGTGCGGCGCACACTGGAGCACTCTTCTGAGAACCACCCCGGTAAAGGCGAGCTCCCGCTCCGGTGAAGAGTGGGGGAGGTTGCGCTCCCGCTGTGTGAAGAGGGGGATGAATGGGTTGGGCGATGGCTGGGGAGGGAAGGCTTCGTCATGGCAGCCGAGGAGCCAGATATGGTCGAAATAGTGGCCAGAGGTGGCTTCGAGGGTTCCGAGGATCTGAATCGGACACTCCTGAGCCTCCGGCTGGTGGATCGTCTCTGTTGCCATCCTCGTGATACGGCTTACGGCCTCGCTCCTGCTTAACGCCTCGCAGATGTCATCAAGACCGGAAAAGTTGCTGAGAACTTCGTGCCACGCCTTGAGAAGCTGGTACTCGCCGCTGTCCAGGGTGTCTCCAACGGCGCCCCACCCCAACATTGAAAGGAGAGCGTTGAACTCCTTCGCCCACCGGCTCGGCACGCATTTTTCCCTGCTCTTCGAGAGATGGTCCCTCCACGCTTCAACCTGGGCTGCAAAGGCGGTGAGAGGAGTGCCGCCATCTGCTTCATCACTTTTCACCCTTTGAAGGAGGTCGGTGAGGTTGATATGGAGGGCGTTCTCCTTCCTGAACCATGCTTCCATTTGGGCAAGGCAGTGATATTCGGCATCACCGGATGCAAAATAGGGTGAGAGGAGGATGGAGCTGATGGTATCAATATCGTGCCTCTTTCCGTCGATGGAGAGGATGTCGAGGGCAAGCTTGACGAGGGGCTCCCAGGAGAGGGGGACGCCGAGGGAGATGTTGAAGGGGAGGGATGCTTCATTTCGTGAGGAAAGAGAAGCAGGCGCCAGCTCTGCGGAAAATTCATGTTCCATAACACTGCGGTATCGTTCGAGTTCGGGAACTATAAAGCCTATCGTCGTGCCGGGATGGGCGTCGATGACCTCCCGACACCACCGCGCCGCCTGGACGACCTCCTCGGTCATATCGGCATAGCGTCTCACCGTCAGTCGGTCGGTCATATCGGGCATGTCGGTCATCTCGGGCAGTTTAACGGTGGAATCAAGGCGCTCCGGTTTGTCGGGCCAGAAGGCAACCGTACTCCCCACCGTCTCTATCACCCTGAGGAGTGAAGCGCTCCGTGGCGTTATTTCATCAAAGCCCGCGAGGATGATCTCACCTGGGATAGTGATCCTGCCGCCACTGATGAGCTTCATGACCCGCTCCGTCAGGGTGAGGGGAGAGACAAAGCCGAGTTTATCTATCTCTGTATTATAGGTTCTTATCCACCGCTTGAGGGCTGCTGCCTCCTCGGTGAGGTAGATATCGTCAGGGAAGGGGAGGCGGTACTCTCTCATGAGTGAATACGCCTTGTAGGAGGTATCGACAACCCCCTGGGTCGAGAGGATGCCCTGGGCGGCGAGGGCGCTGTCCCTTGACACAACCCTCTCCCACACCGCCTTTGAGCGGACCGGAGAGAGGAGGGGGGCATCGGGCCAGCTCTCCTGCCAGAGGGAGTTGACCCATGCCGAGAGTGGCATGATGACAGGACTCTGCCACTGAGCAAGTCCATCCGACTTCATCTCGTGATCGTAGAGGTGGCGAAGACGCCGCGAGAGCCGCACATTCACCGTGATGACGGGGATTCCAGACTTTATGTGTGGTATGAGGCTGCTAATTATTGCACTACTCATAACTGCCCAATATGCTAATTGTTATGAATGAAACTACCAAAGCTGGAAGGCTCCAGGCAACCTTTTTGTATAATGAGTGTAAAAGAAAGATACTCTTTAGACTTGCCATTGAAACCCTACCATTTGAGGAAAAATCTTGCCATATTTTTGTTTGACAACCACTTCTAAAGAGGTAGAATGACTTGAAAGTTAAGAGGTTTCTAAAATAGTCGCTGTTGTCCCCATTATTGTCCCAACCGATACTCCTCAGTTAGTTCTTACAAATGTTTGCTTAATGGTTCTACTATGAAATGCCCCAAATGCAAAATGGAATACGTCGCTGAGTTCCCTGAAGATGCAAAGGTTCACAGAGGATACCACGATAAAATTGTGAACGGGATCTATGCACCCAGGATCAAGAGCGATGAAGTTGTATGGGAAAAAGATGACTACCGAATAACAGTCGTAAATTATTTCTCACCTCGTACTCAGAAAATACGTGCAGGAAAAGCCGCTGTTGTAGCAAATAAAGATACGCCGTTTGATTTTGCACCATACTACTCTCGGGAACCGCTTGATGACCGAAATGTCCACATTTTCCTTTTATACATAAAATCCAGAATCATTGGGTTTCTAATAGTAGAAAGAAGGGATACTGTTTGGAGTTTCACCTGGAAAGAGTATGAGAAAGCAGTACGTAAGAACACTCTGCAAGTGGAGCCTCTTTGGTCAATAGGTCTGGCATGGATACACCATAAACATAGAAGAAGGGGTCTAGGTGCACAACTTGTACAAACAGCGGCTTCTCATTTTGATCTTGAGACACATTCAAGTGGTTGGTATACACCTTTCACGGATGATGGCGAAAAACTTGCAAAGAGTTTATGCCACAAATCTTTTTTTTGCGCAAAATGAGAATGCACAGAAAGATAATTTAAATAAATGTGCAGTTAATAGCTATCCTCCTGATAATCCTCGTACCTCTCACCGTCAACGCTACCGGCAGGGTCCCTCCGGAAAGATACTATCAGGAGAGATGGTGCAAAGAGGCGAGGGGAGTGACCTAGACAGTTACCATAACAATATGGCCGGATAAGCAACGTTCGTGGGGTCAGAGCAACGTTCGTGGGGTCACAACGTTCGTGGGTCGCAAAAATCATGGGGTCAGGTCTTTAATCTTGCATTATCAACGTAACGATGCTACACATGCCACATGGCGAGACCATTACGCATAGAATATGAGGGAGCACTCTATCATGTAACCTCAAGAGGCAATGCGAGAGAGCCTATCTATAAGGATGATGAAGACCGCAAAACGTTTCTTGATACCTTCCAGAAAGTAATCAAGCGATACAACTGGATAGCGCATGCCTATTGTTTAATGAACAACCATTATCATCTGGTCATAGAGACGCCTGACGGAAACCTCTCAAAGGGCATGAGGCAACTCAATGGTGTCTATACGCAGGCGTACAACAGGAGTCATAAAAGAGTTGGCCATCTATTGCAGGGCAGATATAAAGCCGTAGTGATACAGAAAGAGAGTCATCTTTTAGAGGTATGCAGATATGTTGTATTAAATCCTGTAAGGGCAAAGGCCGTGAAAAATCCTGAAGAATGGGAATGGAGCAGCTACCAAGGGACAGCAGGAATTGAGAGACCACATCCCTGCTTGAGAACTGAGTGGCTATTGAGCCAGTTTGGAAAAAGAAGGAGACGGGCTGAGAAGAAGTATCGAGAATTTGTGGAGGCTAGCAGTCTGTCGGACTTGACCGACGCATCCACTTTATTGATGCTTAAAAGCTCTGCTATTATCTGCGCTTGATGCTTTTGGTCTCAGCGCTCATCACAAATCGCTCTCTGTTGGCTCTGATTGCTTCTTTTCAGCGTAACATGACGACCCTTTCAGCGATTCATCCCGTCAGTACATGCAATCGCTTCAGGTTCCAGGCCATGCAGACGAGGTTCCACTCTCCTTTTG
>JBHHTR010000114.1:0-7598 GCA_046753505.1 Thermodesulfobacteriota bacterium | reverse complement strand
GCTAGCGACGACAGTCGATCCACCGTCTGCCAGAGCAAAGGGAGTCCATGCGACCACTGGATCCATGGTTATTGCATTATTACCATTGGTCAACCTCGGGTCGCTATCGAATGGACCTAAGAAAACCTGTGCCAGTAACGCCGATGACGCCACATCGGCGGCATCACCTATACTAGGAAACGCAAAGGCAGACGGTGTGCAGCCTCCAAATAGTGTGAAACACGAACCGGCTTTGAACGCAACATCGTATAAAGTACCACCTACATTGACCCCAGAGGCTCCCATTAACTGACCGCCTGACACATCCAACGTCGCCGCAGAGGCATTTAGAGGGATTAGTATCCCGGCCAACAACCCTAGAAATAGCAACCTGACTTTCACTCTCATAACTTTCCTCACTCTTTTAGGGAGGACCTGATTAATTCAGGCCTTTCACTGTAATAACAGGGACAACAGCCGCATTTAATTGAAAACATATTGCTTTATTGAACTCTACTATTTTTCTGACTCCTATTCCTTTTCAACTCTTTTATCTTGTTTTTTGACAGACCAAAACCCATCTAACCGCAGATTTCACAGATTATCGCAGATCAAGAATTGAAAAACATCGTAGATTGATGGTGAGGGAAGGTTAGGGTAAAGCAGACATCCCCTCACCATCAAGTGTTCACATGCAGGGATATAACCATAGCCATAGTGAATGTATTGGTGGCGGTTATTTATAGCTTGTCTATCCCATGTCATTTTTGTATTATCTTAAAGAACGACGCTCCCCTCTTTCAGAATAACGGGTAAACAGAGGTTACGCCCTTATGATCGGAACAAAAGAGTGCGCCACATGTTACAAGTTTCACCATGAAACAATCACTACGAGATGCCGTATCTGCAAGGATTTCAAGTTCCCTGAAAATATTCTCTGTGAGCTAACGAGAGCGGCCCAGGCGGGGGAGGCCCACTTTGAATGTTTTGCATTCAGGCCTCAACTCTCTATCGTGACCGACGACTCCCCTCCGACAGAAAAGGGGAAAAAGCCTCCCACCATCTCCCATTCCGATTTTACCGACAAGATCCAGTGGCTCAATGCCTATGCCCAACAGCAGTTTAAGCGGGATCCCAACCATATTGAATCTAAACTACACTACCACCTCTGCCTTCTTACAACAAAGCGGCACACCTTCTTAGCCGACGAGGAGGGATGTGCTGAAAGGCTGGGCGTTGCTTTCCAAAGGATAGGAGGCAGCTTCCAGGGCGTTGCACACCTCCTTGGCCTTGGAGCAGACCACCTCCATATCTACGTTGACGCCTCTCCCGATTACTCTCTCGATGAAATAGGAAGTCTCATACTGGACGCATCCGAGGATGAACTGGACCTCTTCCTGGCCGGGAGAGAGGGTGAAGAGAGGCCGGTGCTGGAAAGGAACTACTTCGTAGAGACCATCGGATAGGGCAGGTCTGATTAATTCAGACCTGCTGCGATAGATGGAAGTATCGCCATTTTTTGTGGCGGCAAGCCATTGAAAGTGTGAGATAGAAGAATATCGTTTTGACGCCATATCGGCTTTATCGGTACAAACTCAAACGTCAGGAGGTATGACCAATGAAAGAGTATCAGTCTGGTGATATCAGGAATTTTGCCATGGTGGGACACGGCTCATCGGGCAAAACGATGCTGTGCGAGGCCATGCTGGCGACAAGCGGCGCAATCAACCGCCTCGGGAGCATTGCCGGTGGCACTACAGCATCCGATTACCACGATGACGAACATGAACGGCAGATATCGATCCACGCATCAATGCTCTATACCGAGTGGGAGGGGAAGAAGTTCAATATAATCGACACACCGGGCTACCTCGATTTTACCAGCGAATCACTCGGCGCACTCCGGGTTGCCGATTTTGCCCTCGTCGTTCTCCACGCTGGTCACGGCGTCGAGGTGGGGACAGAGCAGGTGTGGGAGTACGCGAACAATTACGGGGTCCCCAAGGTTATTGTCATCAACGGCCTCGACAGGGAGAATACCGACTTTGACAAGGTACTTGAGGAGACAAGGAAGAGGTTCGGGAAACGTGTCTTCCCTATGACCCTCCCCGTCAATCCCGGCCCCGGCTTTAATCAGCTCATTGACGTCATACAGAACGGTTTCGTCACCTACTCGAACGACGGGAGTGGGAAAAGTGATTCGTCACCGGCCACAGGCGAGTGGGCAGAGAGAGTAAAAGCGCTCCATGGGGAGCTGATTGAGTTTGTTGCCGAATCGGACGACTCACTCCTTGAGAAGTTCTTTGACCAGGGGGCCCTCACCGAAGATGAACTGCGCGGAGGGCTCCATACCGCAATACAGAGCCAGTCATTCATCCCCCTCTTCACAACCTCGGCAGAGACCAACGTGGGGATTGCCCGTCTCATGGATTTCATCGCACGATACGGCTCCTCGCCCGTTGACCGGGAGACGGTGACGGCCATCGACGGAGCGGGCAAAGAGTTTGCTCTCCCCCTCCACAGTGATGAGCCGGTCGTCTACATATTCAAGACCCTTGGAGAGGCCCATCTTGGGGAACTCTCCTTCTTCAGGGTCTACTCTGGAACGCTGCGGAGCGGCACGGAGCTTTACAACAGCGACAGAAAGATGACAGAGAAGATCGGACAGATTTTTGTGCTTAACGGTAAGCAGAGGAGAACGGTCAAGGCCCTCCACGGCGGCGATATAGGCGCGGCGGTGAAGTTGAAGGACACCCATACGGGGAACACCCTCTGCAGCGCGCAACATATCGTCACCCTTCCTAAGGTTGAATTCCCTAAACCGAATATCCACGCCGCACTGAAGACAAAATCGAAGGGAGATGAAGACAAGATCGCAGATGGTCTCGTCACCATACACGAGGAGGATCCAACATTTCTCTACAGGAACGATCCTGAACTGCATCAGCTGATAATCTCAGGCCAGGGCGACCTCCACCTGCAGACCGTGTGCGAATGCCTCAAGAGGCGCTTCAATGTCGAGGTGGAGCTGGCAGAGCCAAGGATACCATTCAGGGAGACGATTAAGGGGAAGGGGAGCGCCAAGTACCGACACAAGAAGCAGAGCGGCGGAGCCGGACAGTTTGCAGAGGTCTGGATGAGCATTGAACCCAGAGAGCGGGGAACGGGGATTGAGTTCACCGAGTCCCTCAGGGGTCAGAATGTGGATCGTGCCTTTGTGCCGTCGGTGGAGAAGGGGGTAAACGCGGCAAGTGAGGAAGGGATAGTGGCAGGGTATCGGGTTGTCGATGTAAAGGTTGATTTTTACGACGGGAAACAGCATCCCGTCGACTCAAAGGACATAGCCTTCCAGATTGCCGGAAAACAGGCATTCCGGGAGGCGGTTATGAGCGCCAAGCCGTGTCTCCTTGAGCCTATCTCCACTATAGAGGTCAAGGTGCCGGAGGAGTGTATGGGGGACGTCATGGGCGATATATCCAGTCGGCGCGGCAAGATCCTCGGCATGGACTCATCCAACGGCTTCCAGATCATCAGGGCCCAGGTGCCACAATCGGAGCTCTACCGCTATTCGACTACACTCCGCTCCATGACTGGCGGGCGGGGGCTCTACGCCGAAGAGTTCAGTCACTACGAGGAGATGGCCCATGAACAGGAGAAGAGGATTGTCGCTGAAAGCAGGGATGAGGGACATTGAGCCGTTGTGCAGTAGTGGGTGTCACACCATGGTCATGAGGAGGAGGGTAACACCGAGGGCAACCCTGTAGATGACAAAGGGGGCCATAGAGAAGCGGGTGATCAGTTTAAGGAAGTAGTGAATGGTTCCGTAGGCCGTAATAGAGGCCACCACAAAACCGATCGCAACGGCCAGCCAGGGGGTCGAGGCGCCGCCCTTTATCAATTCCACCCCCTCCTTCCCCCCTGCCAGGAAACCAACCACAACGGCAAGTAAAAAAGAGAAGCGGGCAGCGCCGCTCCTGGAGAGCCCCATGAAGAGACCGGCCGTCATGGTTATCCCCGATCTGCTGGTGCCGGGAATGAGCGCCAACGCCTGGGCAAGACCGACAAAAATGACCGTACGTAGACCGACACGGGAGACGCCATCCATCCCCGGTTTTCTATCCGCAAGCCAGAGGGCGACCCCCCAGACTATGGACGACCAGGCGATGACCTCCATGGTGCGGAGGTGGTTGGCCACGATATCGTGAGCGAGGAGACCGGCGATTCCCACCGGGACTGTCCCTACAAGGAGCATGACGGCAAGGCGGCCATCGGGATTATCGTGCCAGGAACGGTCGGCTATGACCTGCCATAGACCGCGTATCATCCTTATAATATCTTCCCTCAGATAGATAATAACGGCGAGAAGGGTAGCTGTATTGAGGGCGACATCAAAGGCAATCCCCTGATCGGGCCAATCGGTAAGTATGGGAACCAGTATGAGATGGGCGCTTGATGATATGGGGAGAAATTCGGTAACCCCCTGTATGAGTGCAAGTATGATAGCCTGGGTCAGTTCCATTGTATCCTCGAAAGAGAGTAGTTGTTTTATACGTTAAGGCGCCACACTCCATCGTGCTCCCTCTCCCTTTGGGGAGAGGGTTGGGGTGAGGGGGGATTGACTAAGTGTATCGAGGGCGCTCAATCAGGTGGAATAGCGCAATCTCTTGTGCTCCCCTTTATCTTCTCGACGGTGTGATTGATGGCCGGAAGGAGAACGGCCAGATTCTCTCTCACCGACCTGGGACTGCCGGGAAGGTTGATGATGAGCGTCTTCCCGCGCATCCCGCAGACCGCCCTCGACACCATAGCGTAAGGCGTCTTCCTGAGGCTCTCGGCGCGCATGGCCTCGGCCATGCCGGGAAGCTCCCGCTCAAGGATCTCCCTCGTTGCATCGGGGGTGACGTCACGGGGCGAGACGCCAGTGCCGCCGGTAGTCACTATGAGGTCGAGCTTCTTTATATCTGCAAACTCGACCAACCGCTCCTTGATAATAGCAAACTCATCGGGGATAACTTCATAGGCCACAACCTCTGAGGGGAGTCCCGCAATCATCTCCATGATCACCTTCCCGCTGATATCCTCCCGCTCCCCCCTGGAGCCCTTATCACTCATAGTCAGTATGCCTGCTCGTATCATCAAAATATCCCTATGTCCCAGAAGGTCTGAATAGCAGACCCTCCATAATCTCTACGGGTGCTCCGCAACCCACACCTCGCCGCTCTCTGTTGTCTCCCTCTTCCAGATCGGCGTCGTCCGCTTCAACTCCGTTATCGCCCATTCACAGGCCATGAAGGCGTCGTTACGATGACGAGCGGCGGCTATGATGAGCACAATATTCTCCCCGATGCCAATCTTGCCTATCCGGTGAACGATGCCCATCTCGATGATATTGAAGTTATCAAGGGCCCTCTGCCTTATGGAGGAGAGCATCTTCTCCGCCATCCCCTCATAGTGTTCAAATTCGAGACCTACTATGGTCGCCCCCTGGGAGATATCCCTGGCAGCGCCGAGAAAGGTGACGACGCCGCCTATCTCACTGGATGTGGCGGTTATCGCCTTAATCTCATCCTCTACAGAGAAATCCTCTCGCTGTATCCTGACCAGCTCAGTCATAGATCACCCTCCCGAGAAGGGCGGCAGAAAGGCCACTTCGTCGCCATCCTTAACCGCCCCTTTACTGTCGGCAAATTCCTGGTTCACCGATATGAGCACGCTCCTGCTGTCGAAAAGCTCCTCCAACAGAGGGTACTCCTCTACCAACCGTGCCTTCAACTCGCCAACCGTGAGTGTCTCTCCTATATCCATCTCCAGATCCTCACGACCGACAATCCCCTTCAACATGGCAAAAAATTTTACGTGTACCATCAGAACCTACACCAATTTACCTTCATCACGCACCACAGGAGTATGGGATCGCTCGAAGGCCCTGTTTAGTATCTTGGTTATCGTCGCCCCGTCTTCAGGGAAGCGGGCATAACCGTAACACACTTCACTCCCCCCCACAGGATTCATTGTGGTAAAGATGCTCTCCGAACCGGGGAAGTTAAGTATATTCTCAATGCCCCTGAGCGCTTTTTTATCAGACTCCAGAAAGAGTATGGCCAGGCTCTCCTCATCAAGTTTGGCCACAATAGCAAAGTTACCTATCCGCGCTCTGACAGAGCTGAGGATACCCTGCACAGCCTCCTTACCCTCGTATCTGGAGAGGGTGGCAAGCCCCGGCATACGGAGGGCAAGAAGGAGGAAATGGCTGCCCAATCGACTGCCCCTGCTGATCTCCTCGGCAGCGCGCCGTTCAAAAAACTCTCGTGTCGTAATGAATTCATACTCCCTCGCCCTGGCGTCGCACGGCGCCATCATCTTGATCCCCTGCTGGATGTAGGGTACAAAGCGTTTGAGCACCTCCATGTCGGCCCGTGAGAAATTACGGGCATATATGGCTCCATCAGCGCTCTTGTTAAAAAGAGTGACGGCGCCGCCAATGACCTTGTTATCATCTGTGAGTGGGTGGGCAAGGACGGAGTGGATATAATCGCTTTCACCACTCACAATCTCCTTTCGTACAATATCCTCTGACGCGAGTGCCTCTATGAGAACCTCTCGCTCGATGGGCAGATAGTACTCACGTATTATAAAATCGTCCAGTCCAAAGGAGCCGCGCAGCGAGAACTTGCCGCTCCCGTGAGAACGGGTTCTTATTGTCGCCCCTTCCGCCCCTATGATTGCAGCCAATGTTGCCGCCACCGTATCGTAAAAGCTGTCGGGATCGGTGATGGAGAGTAGTTCAAGGCCGGTGGCGTCTGCGGCAACAATTCGAGTGGATTGGAGCATACTCTCTTCATGTCTGTTGCTGATGGCGATGTTATCGGCAAGCAGTGTTGCAAGATCTGTCAGGAGGGGCTCTATGTACTGGGCGGGCTCTTCATGGAGTACGAGGTGTACGCTCAGGACGCCGATAAACTCTCCATAGGTCATCATGGGGATAGCAAGGTAGAGTGTGTGGCGGCCAGGCTCCACCTCCCTCTCCACAAGAACAACGCTCTTTTTTGTCTTCCATACCCGCCCTTCAATCCCCTCACCTCTATGAAGTGTAATGCCTCCAACCCTCGCCACACTCTTTACCGATGAAGCTTTCATGACAAGGGCGGCATCTTCCCTGTTGTAGAGATAGATAGATGAGGTCACCCCGTAAATGTAATCCGATATCGCACTACACACATTGTTAAGCCGCGCATCAAGGGGACCAAGGGAGGCCATTATTGAATTGACCTCTTTCCACAGGGAGAACTTTCTATCGGCGCCCTCTATTTTCTCCATCTCATCAGAGCGGTAGATAACCTCGGCTGAGAGATTAATAAGACTCACAAGAAAGTGGAGGTCCTCTTCGGTAAAGGCGTGGGCAGATTCACTGCTGCTGATATTAATCACACCGATACACTCTTCACCTATAGTTAGTGGCACAGAGAGGGCGCTCTTGACATCATTTCTGCCATGGAGGCGCCTGATCTCCCTGATCGGCGCTTTACCGGTTATAAGGAGCGGTTTTTTATCTCTGGCAACCTGTCCGGCAATACCCTCTCCCATGGGAATCCTGATCTTACGGGCCACCTCTAAATCCA
>JBHHTR010000113.1:0-7600 GCA_046753505.1 Thermodesulfobacteriota bacterium | reverse complement strand
CTGAAGGGCCGACATAGCCTGAGAGAGCTGGAAGGGCGTCAGCACAAGACGCCAAGCTGAGTTTCCGGTAGGCTAAACAGCTCCACCCCTGCAAGCCACAACCCCCTACGCTCCACTGAAACGCACTCCACCTTGCTGCGTCAATATGACAAGGCTGCCTTCGTATCTGAAAATAAATACTTCTTGTATGTCAAGCTTTGTGTGCAACCATCCACTATTTTGTTGAATCCATCACACGAAACCTCACAAGGTTGACTCCTCAAAATCGCTATGATATAAATCAGGCTACAACTTAATCTCCGAGCCTCCTCTCCTACGGCATGTTGCTATGGGGAGTGGCCGATAGGGTTTGGCTGGAAACGGTCCTACCTCCCCACCATTGGAAAGGAGAGCGCTGCAACTACCAACCTTTCCTCTCCTATGGTTGGTTTTTTATTGCGCAAAGAGAGGTAAGAATGAAACTACTTGCACACGCTGTTATGGCGACAATAGAGAGGAGAGCCCCCCTCCGTTCTACTGTGCTTATCCTCATTGTGGCTCTCTCTCTCTCCTTGTTCTTTTCTCCTTTGTTGGGAACAGCGATGGCAGGCGAAAGAAAGCTCACCATCGCCGCCGCATCCGACCTCGCCTTTGCCCTGAAGGAGATTGTCCAGGAATTTGAGGAGACAACGGGGAGAGGGGTGGTCATCTCCTTCGGCTCGACGGGGAATCTGACCCGCCAGATAGAGAACGGCGCTCCCTTCGACCTCTTCTTCGCCGCCAATGAGAGCTACATCAACCAACTGAGAGAGGGCAACTATATTCTCCCCTCTACGCAACAGATCTACGGCCGAGGGCGGATTGTCCTTGCCGTGAACAGACGTGAAGGGGCGAAGCTGGAAAGACTCAACGGGCTCCTCGACCCGGCGGTCAAGCGGATCGCTATCGCCAATCCCAACCACGCCCCCTACGGCACTGCCGCAAAGGAGGCGCTCATCAGCGCCGGTCTATGGAAAGAGGTTAGGCGGAAGCTAGTCTACGGTGAGAATATTCGGCAGACCCTCCAGTTTATCCAGACCGGAGACGCCCCAGTGGGGATCATAGCCCTCTCCGTTGCGGATACGGACGGCATAGCCTATACCCTGATCGACGAGAGCCTCCACAACCCGATCAATCAGGCCATCGCCATCATCAGGAGGTCGGAGCTTCAGGAGGAGGCCCTCTCCTTCATCAGACTGGTAAAGAGTCCGGGAGGTCGGCAGATCATGAGACGGTACGGCTTCCTCCTCCCTGGAGATTTCTAGCAGAAAGGAGTAGACGTAACACGATCGCATGGATCTCTTTCCACTCTATCTGACCTTCAAGGTCTCCATTGTCGCCACCCTTTTTTCGGTAACGATTGGGCTTTTTCTTGCGTGGGTAATGGCGAAGCACGATTTTTTCGGCAAGGGGCTTCTCGACGCCGTTGTCATGCAGCCCCTCGTCATCCCCCCTACCGTTCTCGGCTACTACCTCCTCGTCCTTCTAGGCAGGTCGAGCTTTCTGGGAAGGTTTCTTGAGGATGACCTTGGCATAACCCTCGTCTTCACGTGGCGGGGCGCCGTAGTCGCCGCCGTTGTGGCGTCACTCCCCCTCTTTGTCAAGCCAGCCAGGGCCGCTCTGGAGGGGGTTGACAGAAACATCGAGAATGCGGCTCGTCTCCTTGGAAAGAGCGAATGGGAGGTGTGGCGGACTATCACCCTCCCCCTTGCATGGAAGGGGATAGTGGCCGGCGCCGTCCTCTCCTTCGCCCGGGCAACGGGGGAGTTTGGCGCTACCCTCATGGTTGCCGGGAATATCCCCGGCTCAACCCAGACCCTCCCCATTGCGATCTACGACGCCGTCCAGATGGGCGACACAAGGCTGGCCAACATACTGGTCCTCATCATCACCATCTTCACCCTCTCGGTCCTCTACTTCGTCAACCGCTTTACGAGAGGGCGCTACTGATGGCCCTCTCCATAAACCTCAAAAAACGGCTCCACACCTTTTCAATCGACGTCGCCCTCTCCATCGGCGAGGAGACACTCGTCCTCTTCGGCCCATCGGGTGCGGGGAAGAGTTCCCTCCTCCACCTTATTTCAGGCATCGTTACGCCCGACAGCGGCGTTGTCACCATCAACCACCGAGACGTCTATAACTCTGGCAGGGGGGTTAACCTTCCCATTCGATCAAGGAGGGTAGGCCACCTCTTTCAGGACTACGCCCTCTTTCCCCACATGACGGTCTATGACAATATTGCCTACGCCATCATGGATAAGAAGCAGGTGGGGGCAAGGGTTGAGGAGCTGGTCGCACTCATGAGACTCACAGGGATTGAAAACCGCTACCCTCATGAGATATCGGGGGGGCAGAAGCAGAGGACGGCCCTGGCGCGCACCCTCGCCTCTGAGCCGCAGATACTGCTCCTGGACGAGCCCTTTTCGGCCCTCGATTATCAGGTGAGGGAGAAGCTCCGCTCCGACGTTGTCGAGATCCACCGCCGTTTCCCCATCACCACTATATTCGTCACCCACGACCTGGAAGAGGCCTTTGTCATGGGGGAGCGGATAGCGGTCATCAACGACGGACGACTCGAACATGTCGGAACACGGGAGGAGGTCTTCTACAGACCGAAGACGAGAAATGTCGCGAGGCTCATCGGCACTAGAAACATCTTCAGGGGAAGGGTCGCAAAGGTATGCGGTAGCGAGCTGACCATCGACACCGAGGAGCTAGGCGAGATACGTGCTGACGCACCCCCCGGCCAATCGCTCTGCCAGGGGGAGGCACTCTCCTTTACTATACGGCCCGAGGAGATTATGATAATACGGAAAGGAAGGAAAATAGACAGGCCGGTTAAATATAACAGGGTCGATGGAGTTGTCGTCTCGTCTGTGGGAAAGGGGTCGAGCCATACCGTTTTTTTTCAGGCAGAGAACGGGAAGGCCCGTCTTAAGATCGAGATACCTAACTTCGCCTATCGGAAGATACGTCCGGTGCAGGGGAAAGCGATCTCGGTATCGCTCAAGAGGGAGTGTATTTGGATAATCCCCAGGGAGGAGAAGGGCGGGATCCAACTATCCCGGCACACCGGTGAAACAGATGGCGCATAAGGAAGTGAGCGTGCATCAGGATAGGGGAGAGCTGGAGAGGGACGAGCGGATCAAGGGGCGCTTCAAGATCGCCATAATCCTGACGGGGGCCATCTTTTTTGTGGAGGTTGTGGGCGGCTATCTTACCAATAGCCTCGCCCTTGCCACCGACGCGGCCCACGTCTTCATGGATTTCTTTGCCCTCTCTGTGAGCCTCCTTGCCGTCTACCTCTCAGTGATGCCACCCACCACGAAGAAGACCTACGGGTGGCACAGGGTCGAGGTCTTTGCCTCATTCATTAACGGTTTCCTCCTCATCCTCGTATCGCTGGTAATCTTCTACAAGGCATATCTCCGCTTTCTCGATCCGCCGGAGGTTAAGGGATTAGGCGTCATCATCGTAGCGACAGCGGGACTCATCATAAACCTCTATGTGGCCTATCAACTTCACTTCGACTCGAAGCACGACCTCAATATAAAGAGCGCCTTTCTTCATGTGGCCGGTGACGCCATCGCCTCGGTGGGGGTTATCATCAGCGGTATAATAATACTCAAGACGGGCCTCTACGTTTTTGACCCCATCATCAGCGCCATTATCGGTGCCATCATCATCGCAGGCGCTATCCGGGTTGTGCGTGAGTCGTCCCACATACTTCTTGAGGGAGCGCCGAAGGGGGTTGACCTGACTCAGGTGGTGGAAGAGATAGAGGAGGTGCGGGGAGTGACGGGCATCCACAGCCTCCACCTCTGGACCCTCTGCTCCAACAGCTATGCCTTCAGCGCCCACATCGATACCGACGCGGCGAACAGGACACGGCAGCGGGAGATACTGAGCGCAATAAACGATTTGCTTGCCCGAAAGTTTAATATCCATTATACTACGCTACAGATGGAGTGCATGAGCTGCTCCGGTGAAGAGCTTCTGAGACGCATAGCTCACCGCGATAACGGCCATCACCACCACTAAGATCCGCAACGGCTCAATCCTTCATGTCAGTTACACGCCACAGGAGGTCTCTATGGCAGACAAGGCACCCCCCCAAATTCCGGCTATTACCCGATCCCTTGCGCCCGAAAGGCTCCGGTGGCGGTGCGATCCCGACCGCTTCTCCTTCACGACAACCGATGACATACCACCCCTCGATGAGATAATCGGCCAGGCAAGAGCCATGCACTCCCTCGACATGGGGCTCGGCATGAAGAGTTCCGGCTACAACATCTACGTTCTCGGAGAGAGCGGGACGGGGAAGAGCTCCATCATCAAGGCCCAACTGGAGCAGGTTGCCAGCAACGAGGAGAGACCAAACGACTGGTGCTATATCTTCAACTTCCTCGACCCCGACATACCGAAGGCCCTGACCCTCCCGGCTGGCATGGGTAGCAATCTGAAGACCGATATGGAAGAGCTGGTTGTAGCCCTAAGGACGGGCATCCCCCAGCTATTTGAGACGAAGGATTAAGAACGTCACAGGGATGAGGTGTACGAGGGGCAGCAAGAGAGGACAAAGGTGATCCTCTCCAGGATGGAGCAACAGGCGACAGAAAGGGGGTTTCTCCTCCAGAAGAGCGCGAGCGGCCTTGCCGTCGTCCCAGCGAAGGAGGGGAAGGCCCTCTCTCATGACGACTTCGAGGCCCTTCCCAGAGAGGAGAGAAGCCGCCTTGAGGAGGTGAGCAAATTTCTCCAGGAGCGTCTCGGCGACGCCGTAAGGGAGATAAGAAAGATTGAGAAAGAGACAAAGGAGCGGGTCAGCGCCCTCGACAGGGAGGTTATCCAGTATGTCGTCAACCCCCTCATGAACGACCTCCTCGAAAAGTACAGGGAGTACCCCGATGTTGTCGTCTACCTGGAGGCGGTCAGGGCGGATGTGCTGGAGAGGGTCGACGCCTTCCGTCCAAAGGAGGAGCTTCACATCGCCATACCGGGCATCAAGATGGGTAAGGAAGAGCCCCCCGTGGAGAGGTACATCATCAATCTCCTCGTTAACAACAGTGAAACCAAGGGGGCCCCCGTCGTCATCGAGACCAACCCGACCTACTACAACCTCTTCGGCAGGATCGAGTACACGGTTCAGTATGGCGTCGCCACCACTAACTTTGCCATGATAAAGGCCGGCTCGGTCCACAGAGCCAACGGCGGCTATCTCGTCCTCGATGCCCTCGACCTTCTGAAGAACATCTTTGCCTACGACGCGATAAAGAGGATGATAAAAAACAGGGAGGCCAGGATAGAGGATGTCTGGGAGCAGTACCGACTCGTCTCGACGACATCGCTGAAACCGGCGCCCATCCCCGTTGATCTCAAGGTGATCCTGAAGGGCGACCCCTTCATCTACTACCTCCTCTACAGGGCCGACAAGGAGTACCGGAAGCTCTTTAAGGTCAAGTCGGACTTTGACAACATCATGGAGAGAAGCGATGAGAACATCGAGAAGTACGCCGCATTCATCGCCCTCAGATGCAAAGACGATGGCCTCCTTCCATTTGACAGGTCGGGTGTGGCCCGGGTAATCGAGCAGAGCGCGAGGATCGCCGGTGATCAGGAGAGACTTACGGCGCAGCTCAATGAGATCAACGACCTTGTAAAAGAGGCGAGCTTCTGGGCCGGCAGAGGAGGAAGCGCTGCCGTGACCGATGAATTTGTGGAGCAGGCTGTAAGGGATCGTGTCTATCGGAACTCCCGAATAGAGGATAGGCTTCGGGAACTCATCACGGAGGGGACATTCCTCATCGAAACGGAGGGTGGCGTTGCAGGGCAGATCAACGGGATCGCCGTCCTCGACCTAGGGGATTACAGCTTCGGGAAGCCATCACGGATTACCGCCAGAACCTACCTCGGCGACTCGGGCGTCGTCAATATCGAGCGGGAGGTAAAGATGAGCGGCAAGATACACAACAAGGCCCTCATGATCCTCACCAGCTATATGGGCAGCCGCTTCGGCCAGAAGAGCCCCATAAGTCTCTCCGCCTCCATCTGCTTTGAGCAGCTCTACGACGAGATTGAGGGCGACAGCGCCACCTGCACCGAGTTTTACGCCCTCATCTCCAGCCTCGCAGAGCTCCCCCTCAGCCAGGGGGTCGCCGTTACCGGTTCAATGAACCAGCTCGGCGAGGTCCAGCCGGTGGGAGGGGTCAATCAGAAGATAGAGGGCTTCTTCGATGTCTGCGCGGCAAAGGGTCTCACCGGCAAACAGGGGGTCATCCTTCCCGCGAAGAATATCCGTCACCTCATGCTCAAGATAGAGGTTGTCGAGGCGGTCGAGAAGGGGCAGTTCCACATCTATCCCATCGAACATATCGACGAGGGGATAGAGATACTGACCGGATTGTCGGCTGGAGAGGCGCAGCCTGACGGGAGCTACCCCGAGGGGAGTGTAAATTGCCTGATCTCAAAAAAACTCCTGGGACTTGCAAAGACGCTGAAGGCATTTGGAAGGCCAAAAGCACCTGCTAAAAAGACGAAAGTGGATAATAAAAAGAGTGGCTGACACATTAAATATTTCTGAGATCTTCTTCAGTATCCAGGGGGAGTCCACCTATGCCGGACTCCCCTCTATCTTTATACGGCTCGCCGGGTGCAACCTGCGGTGCAATTGGTGTGACACGGAGTACGCTCAGGAGAGTGGAGGCGGGCAGAAGCTTACCCTCGACGAGATAATGGCCGAGATCGTGAAGTTTCCGTGCAGAGTAGTTGAGGTTACCGGGGGAGAGCCGCTACACCAAGAGGGGACGATAAAACTCTTGGATAGGCTCGTCGCTTCCGGTTACGAGGCGCTCCTTGAAACCAACGGCGCCATTGACCTGCGCCATGTCAATAGTGAGGTGAAGAAGATCATCGACATCAAATGTCCCTCAAGCGGACACGCAGACTCCTTCCTGCTTGAGAACCTTGACGCCATTACGACACAAGATGAGGTTAAATTTATAATAGCCGACCGGATCGACTACAACTTCGCGAAGAAGTCTATCAAAAAACAACTTAAAGGAAAAAGTTCCCCCATCCTCTTCTCCCCCGTCTCTCCGGGGATGAACCCACAGGAACTTGCCCGATGGATACTCGATGACGGCATTACAGTAAGGCTCCAGCCCCAACTGCATCGACTCATATGGGGCAATGCCAGAGGAGTCTGACGGACGCACGGTGATGGCATGATCGCCTCTCACGGACCGCCGCCATCTTCCGGCCCCCAGCTTTACACGATACTCCTCGTCATAATAAGCTACGAGGTCGGCCACGCGCCTCAATCGACAAGACGCTCCTCTTCGATGACCTTCCTCATGAAGAGCAGCCAGAACCTTTGCCTACCATCTTTGGACAAAACGGCAGCATTGGATGAGATATTGGAAGATTCATTTCAAGGCTGCTCATTCCACACATCCCGTAAATCTCTTCAAAACGCATAATCCTAACCTCCTGTAGCAATTCTGTTCGTCCCATGGCTTCTCCTTTCAGGAGATAATCATAATCCGGACAACTCATGTGCTACAATACCGTACAAGTGCGTGTTCGT
>JBHHTR010000112.1:0-7630 GCA_046753505.1 Thermodesulfobacteriota bacterium | reverse complement strand
GAGGTTGACCTGATGAGGGTTGCCCAGCGAGTCGAATACCGTTATGGCAGTTGCATAATTAGAGGTAGAGCTCGCGTTGTTAACGTCAAAAGCGCCGGCCGTCAGATCACTTGTATCGCTGCTGCCAGCGGCAATCGTTCCCGACGAGACGGCGCTGAAACCGAGGAGCGCCTCAGCCGTTGACGCCCCGTTACTCCAGTCCAGGATGAGGGTGCCATTACCCGTATCGTTAGCAATCTTGAAGGCCCCGGCTGCCTCATCATAGGTGACCGTATAGGTATTTGTTCCCGGATCGGCCGCCTCCATCGCAGTCTTAATCGCGGCGGCAACCTGTCCGCCTGTATAGGCTGACCCTGCCTGAAGTCCTCCTGCCGATACCAGATCTGCCGTGTAGTAGTTGGTTCCACCATCGGGGCTGAAGTAGATATCCTCATTGGTTCCGGCAGTAAAGACAAAGCCCGTAATGCCGGCATCGGACTGAAGATTTGCAGTAATATCAATATCGCTAGTGGAGTGAGGGGCAATTGCCGCAAACGAGATGCTCAGGTCGCTTACTACCGTCGATAGTGTACCGGCGCTGTCTGCCTGAAAGCCCCTGAGAACAAAACTGTCGGGATTGGTAATCAGTCCGGCCTTGTCGATATTGAACTGGCCCGCCCTGCTGTAAAAGAGCGCCCCCGTCCCGTCTCTCATGGTGAAGAATCCATCGCCATCTATGGCCATGTCCATGCCGCTGCTGGTAGTCTCCAACGCCCCCTGCGTAAAGAGGGGAGCAATTGAACTGAGAGAGACGCCCAGTCCCACCTGAGCGCTTCCCGACACGCCATTGAGGGATTGACTCAGGATATCCGAGAATGTCGCCCTGCTAGCTTTGAAACCAACGGTGTTCATGTTGGCAATATTGTTGCCCACAACCGAGAGAGCGGTCATGTTGGCGTTAAGGCCGCTTACCCCTGTAAAAAGTGATGTTAACATTTTCTGATCCTCCTTCCGTTCGTCTTGCCTGATTATAGCTCTCTGGTCCTATATACCGCCTACCGACACAACAGCGCCCATACCGACCCTCTGTCCACCGACCAGCAGGAATGGCGCTCCATTTTCATATTCAATCTCATCGACCACACCTCTAAGTAGCGTATCGACTCCGACATCGCTGCCGTCGCCTCTTGCGGCAGTAACGCTAAAGGTATAATTACCTTGAGGCAGCACATTCCCCTCGCCATCACGACCATCCCATACAACGCTATTTTCTCCGGCAGCGCCACCGCCTGTCTCAAGCTGCCTTACCAGAGAACCATTCGAGTTGACTATTGCAACCGTCACAGAGGAGGCGTCCCCCTGGAGTTGATAGCTGATCTCCGCGCTTGAACCGTTGAGTGTAACAATATCACCCAATGCCGTAATCTCGCTTCCGATAAGTCCGGCAGCTCCAAAGTTATTAAGGGAGAGCATGGAATCTCCTATCGACCCCAGCCGTGAATCCATATTGGTGATCCCCTCCAGAGTGCTGAACTGTGCCAGTTGAGCAACAAACTCTGTGTTATCCATTGGCTGAAGAGGATCCTGATGCTGAAGTTGAGTGACCAGAAGCTTTAGGAAGTCCTCCTTGCCAACATTCTTCATGCTGCCCTGTACCAGAGGCGTTGTGCTATTGACCACTCCATCTATAATCGCTTCATTCATCTCATCATCTCCTCTCATTCATCCTTCTTGCTTTCCTTGCTCAGACATATATATCCACACCTGTCGCATTATCGGGCTTCACTAATCCAGTTATGGAGGGTATCCTCGCCCCGGCGTGATGGTTAGAATCCGTACCACCCCACCCCTCCGTTTCACCCTGCTCGCCCCACCTCATTCCATCACTGCTCTCACTGCCTCTGCTGTCCAGAGAGACCGTTAAATCGTTGACACTGATCCCCTCCTTTGCCAGCGCATCCTTGAGGGTAGCAAGATTCTGCTCTATTAACTCCTTAACGCTCTCATGCTCCGCCACAATGTGAGCCCTGGCCATACTATCCTTCATGACAATCTCAATCTGGAGCCGCCCCAGCGATGGCGGGTCGAGGCGTATGGATGCCTTGCCGATACCGTCACGGAAGAAGAGTCCGATCTTGCTCCCCACCTGCTCTATGACCATACGGCCCAAAGTTTGGGATGTGGTAACAGCGCCTCCCTTGCTAGTCACCGTCGAAACCTCCTTCGCCACACCCCTCTCGTCACCACTGGTAACCTCAAAGTCCTTTCCTTGGGTCAACGACTCCACATCAGGAGCCACTTCAAGTGGTCTGGAAAAGCTGTTCTTCCCGCCTTTATCGTCCGAAGCGCCGTGTTGAGCAGCAGATGAGAGGGGGGCGCTACGCTCTCCACCCCCTCCTTCACCACCACTATCATCTATGGCCTCACTACTTGTATGCTCCTCATCGCCCTCGCCCTTCTCCTCCCCTCTCCGTTCACGGAGAGAATTGGAAGATAGCTGGCTTGTGACAGCGGAGAGCTTCTGATCACCACCCCCTACCTTACCCACCTCCTTGAACAATGCGTTATCCTTACCCCCCTCCTGAGCAAGTTTATTAACACCCTCCTCATCGGTCACTTCATCCAGCCCTTTTTCATCCAGGAGGTCATCACCCTCCGCCATCTCCACCTCAGGTTGGAGGCTCTTGAATACGCCTGACTCCTCCACCTTTACGTTACCAGCCCTCTCTGACTCCCCAACCGTATCAACTTCCCCCTCCTCTGTCTCAACGATAGAGGCTGGAACTGTAATTGAAGTCTCCTCTTCACCACTTACAGAGAACTCGACTGGAGTGGATAGTTCCTCGCCACCCTCCATATTTTGCCCCATAATCTCCGAAGGCAAGGGTTGGCCAAGAGCGGCTGCCGGGTTAAAGAGGCTCTCATCAATAGTGAAGACGGGATCAACATCTCGTTCTCCCTCCCTCTTATCAGTGGCAGGTGACTTGGTATGCTCCTTCACCTCCCCTCCCCTTAATAAATTCAATGGCGACATATCCATCATCTACTGTTCCTCCAACTCTGGTCGTTCAAATTACTCTGCCACACCACTCTGCACACCTTCAATGATCCCACCGGATGCTCCATCCGTTGCAGTTCTATAGAGCAAGGTGTATGCCAAGGCGTAACAGCCGCCCCACAAAAAAACTTCGACACAACGGCTCTTGAGTCCCTACCTCCCTAACCAACTGTTCTTTCAAGCCTTTTCAGACCAAGACTCGTAGTGAAAGAGTTCTTATTATCCTATCTGAAGAGCAGGAAGGATGTGCGGTCGGCCTTATTCGAGAGCCATCTCTGCCTTGGTGGAGGCAAATTTTTCCTCTTTTGACTGCCAAAGCAGATGGCCTCCTAAAAAGTTGTATGATGGCTAAGTAAAATTTCGCTATAGAGGGAGTAGTGGTTTTGCAGATACGAAGGCATACATATGGTATGTCGAGTGTCTGAAAAATTGCTCGGCCCAGTAGATCGGACTTTTTACGACGCCATCATCATTCACCATTCAACTTCAACCAGGCTTCTCTCATCGTAAGGCCCTTCACCGCATTCCATGCATCGAAGGTGCGTGACTGAAAGTTGAGCGTTCCTGGCTTCCTCTCCCAGTTGCCGATAGAAGATGCGCTTACACCGACAAGCTTTGCGAATTGGCTCAGCGACATGCCGAACTTCGTCCGTAGCTTGGCAACGGCCCTGCCTGTAACGGGTCGGGCATTTGAGGTGGTCTGCGGTGCCTTCTTAACGCCGACCTTAACTGACGTGGCTACCTTTTTACGTTGATTCTTCCGTCTGGCGCCCTCTTCTCTCCGCTTCGGCATTCGTTTGACCACAGTTTTGGATGTCTCCGTGGGCTTTGGCTCTTTGAAGCGTTGCGAGGATTTCGTCTTGCCAGGCTTCACATTTTCCGACATCTCGATGCCAAATAGATCAGCCAATGCGTCATCCGCAATGCGCTTGCGGCCGCCTCTCGTTTCCGTAGTGGCGGCTGTGATCCCTACCTCGGCGTCGATTAATTCGTCATGATCCAAGCTGCGGAGAAGAAAAAGTAACTCTGGCCTTTCGTCCAGCCGTGCTCCTACCCCGTAAAGGACGGCTGCCACATGCTTGCACATGACGGCCCAGTCGGGACAGTCGCAATAGAGAGATATCTCCCGTGAGAGGGGGAAGAGACCGTTCTCGTGGTCGGTCACTACCGTCATCACGCTCCTGGAAAACCTTCCCTGAAGTAGCTCCAGGAGCGAACCAATCTGTCCAGCGCATTGAGTCTTGACGGCGCTCCATTTTTTTCGGGTAAGCGCCTTTACGCTAACCTGCACCTTGTATATCTCGGTGCCACTGACCATGGCATTGACCTCACCTTTGGCGATCTCGAGGTGGCACACAGAACCGTTTCGGACGTAAGTGCGGCCGCGAGGCAAACGGTTTGCGTAATCGCTAAAAGACTCGATGTGGTTGCACCAAGCCTCGCCCCAAAAAGTTCTTGCTATCTTTCTTCCTTCGATCTCTATTGGTTGTATATCGAGGCCCTTCTTTCGGAGCTTCTCAACCTTCTTCAGCGCTTGCGCACGGCGTTTGGCCACAGGTACGTATGGTTTCCAACCGTACCAACTCATAAATAATCTCCTACAAGCATGCCCGGTTTATATCGAGGGCCACGACCTTGAGCAACTCCTTGTTGCTCATCTCCGTAAGCATGGATTCAGCCCCTGGCTTCAGAATGTCGTCGGCAAGATTTACTTTTTCCTCGATAAGCTCATCTATTTTCTCTTCGATTGTTCCCCGACAGATAAATTTGTGTACCACCACGTTTCGATGCTGGCCGATGCGGAATGCCCGGTCAGTTGCCTGGTTTTCCACGGCCGGGTTCCACCACCGATCGAAGTGAATTACGTGTGATGCCGCAGTCAGGTTGAGTCCCGTGCCGCCCGCCTTGAGAGAAAGTACGAAAAATGGTGGGCCGTCCTCCCTCTGAAACCTGTCGATCATAGTTCTGCGCTTCTTGACCGCAGTTCCACCATGCAGTACAAGACCTTCTCGACCGAAGACGTCACCAAGAAACGCGGCGATCGGACCGATTATCTCACGGAACTGCGTGAAAACCAGAACCTTTTCCTGTCGCGACGCGATTTCCTCGCAGATCGCTCTGAGCCGGTCGAACTTGCCGCTGTCAACGGGCTCATATTCGCCATCGCCGAGGAACTGGCTGGGATGATTGCATATCTGCTTGAACCTCATCAGGTAGGCCAGAACAAGTCCACGCCGTTTCACTCCGTCGAGTCCTTCAATCGCCAGCGAGAGTTTCTCGACCAACTTGATATAGATGGCGGCCTGCTTCTTCGCCAAACCGCAAAACGCCTTCATCTCAGCTTTGTCTGGCAGGTCCGCAATAATTCTTTTATCGGTCTTGAGCCGCCTGAGGATGTAAGGCCGAACCAAGTTCCTGAGAGGCGCGTACCTATCATGCATCCGTTTCTCCAGACCCTTGACGAATCTCTTGAAAGTGACGGTTGACCCCAGAAGTCCGGGGCTGAGGAAGTCAAAGAGTGACCAGAGATCGGAAAGACGGTTCTCAATCGGCGTACCGGTGAGCGCGATCCTGGCATCTGCCTTGAGCTGTTTGACCGCTCTTGTCTGGCGTGCAGATGGATTCTTTATTGCCTGGGCCTCGTCGAGGATAACAAGCCGCCACTCGACGTCAAGTAACCATTTCTGTCTGAGCAGCATTCCGTAAGTGGTCAAAACAAGATCTGTTTGAGCGAAAGCTTTGCCAGGCTCCTTGCCCATCGCCACAAGAGATGCCTTATCCATTTCCGATAGATGGACAAAAAGCGCTTCGAGGGTAGGAGTGAACTGTTTCATTTCGGCCTTCCAGTTCGCCAGAAGCGACACCGGAAGCACCAGTAGTGATGCCTTGCCTGACCCTCCATGCTCTTCCTTTAAAGACAAGAGGAGCGACAGTACCTGTATGGTCTTTCCCAACCCCATGTCGTCGGCTAGACAGGCTCCTAGACCGAGGTTTGATAGGAACCATAACCAGTTGTGGCCACTCTCCTGGTAATGACGAAGTGTGCCGTTAAAGTCCTTGCTGCATCCTCCTGATACGAGGCCATCCGGATTACGTAAGCCCGAGAGGATATCGGATAGCCAACTGCCCGCATCAACGAAGGACCACTCGTGGTCCCCGTTCCCGATCGCGCCGTCAACCTCCAGATTTGCGGACGCACCCGCCAGGAGCCGCATGCCTTCGATAAAGGAGATGCCTTCTCCAGCAGCATTATTCTCAATCTGTTTCCAATGCTCAAGAGCCTCGGACAGCTTTGCCCTGTCCACCTCGATCCACTGTCCCTTCACGTATGCGAGACCGTCCTCCGACGCCATGATCTGACGCCACTCCTTGTCGGTCAGAGTCCTGTCTCCCAGTGCAAGGGTGACTTTAAAATCCAACATCGCATCGGCGCCGAAACGGTTCTGTTTCTTCTCGCCTATGGTCACAGCTACGCGCGGGCGGGGGCGTTTGCGCCACCAGTCGGGTAGTCTAACCAGCAATCCACTTTCTTCGAGGAGGGGAACACTTTGGAGCAGTTGATACGCTTCGCCCGGAGTCCACGCTAGGGGATGGAAGACCTCACCAGAATCGATCAGTTCCTTGACGAAATCTACACTCTCCGACGCCCGGTGCACGGGGGCAAGCAGGTTTATCAGCGCCTTCTTGTTTCGTTCACCCCCATACTCCTGCAGGGCCCTGCCAAGGGGTTGGTACTGAACTTGCCCGCCTTTGGAAAGGCGAGGCGCATAGGTGGCCAAAAAAGCAAAGGGTAAATCTGGATCACGTTTGTTCTCTGCAAGGTGAAAACAGACGCGTCCGACCTGGCGCCATATCGGAGCGTGTTTTATAAGCCACTCTGTCAAACCGTCCTCAGAATTGGTAAGCTCATTCCGTACCCATTCGTCCAGGTCAAGCCAAAGATCTCGAAAAATCTCGGTACTCAGATACTCTCCGCCCTGCATTGGCGGCGCTGAAAGCAACAGGGCAGTTTTTTCCGCATCCGAAGGCGGCTCTATCGGAGCGAGATGACTTCCAACTACATCGGGTGTGCTACAGAGCTTGCTCAGATAGGTACAGGCGAAATCACGCCAGAATGAGAATGATGGAGACGGTGGTGTGTCCGGCCTTGTGGCAGCCAGCGAGAAAAGACCGGAGGCATTGGAGGATGAAAAGGCGGCCACTACCCTTTTCATCCATGCATCAGGTGTTATCCCACTCTCGTCGTCGCATTCTCGCAAGTGAAGGCAACCGGTTGGTTTCAGGGTAAGATCGCGGTGCATGATATCCTATATTTCCCATCCTTGCTGTTAGAATATAATCCATTTATGGACAGACATAACGCACTATATCATACTCGGATATGCTCTCTTCACGAAGATATTCAGTTGCCTGTTATCTCAACATCCACGATGTCGTAAAATGGAATTTAACACTATCCAGGTATCATCCGATTCCCCCCCTTACCCTGCGGTACACACCTTCTTATGTTAGCCTCTCTGCATCATCAACAACAAAACTTCTTCCTCCTACCAACAAACATGTTATAAACAGGGTTCAATCAAGGCAGGAGGA
>JBHHTR010000111.1:0-7643 GCA_046753505.1 Thermodesulfobacteriota bacterium | reverse complement strand
GTCGCCCAATCGGCCCGTGCAGCTTCACTGGAGCTGGCGGCTCTCGGTTCAAGGGGCAAGGACAGCGCACTCCTGCGGATGGCGGAGGGGCTCCTGAGGGGGGGCGACCTCATCAAGGAGGCGAACAAGAGGGATCTCGAAGGCGCGGCAGCGCAGGGTCTCTCAACGGCGATGGTAGACCGCCTCACTATCAGCGACAAGGTGCTGGACGGTATGGCCGAGTCCATGAGGGAGGTTGCCCAACTGCCCGATCCGGTCGGTGAGATGACCTCCATGAGAAGGCGTCCCAACGGTCTTCTTGTCGGCAAGATGCGGATCCCCCTCGGCGTCATCGGCATCATCTATGAATCCAGGCCCAACGTCACTGCCGAGGCGGCGGCTCTCTGCCTGAAGAGCGGAAACGCCGTCATCCTTCGTGGCGGGAGTGAGGCTATCAATTCCAACCTTGCGATCGCGGAGGTGCTCCAGGAGGCGTGCAGAGCCGAAGGCATCCCGGAGACGGCGATCCAGGTTCTCCCCACAACTGAGCGGGCGGCGGTGATGGAGATGCTCAAGCTTGACGAGTATATCGATATCATCATCCCTCGTGGCGGCGAAGGGCTTATCAGATTCGTCGTGGCAAACTCGAGGATACCCGTTATAAAACACTACAAGGGGGTCTGTCACGTCTATGTCGATGAGTTCGCCAATATCGAGATGGCCCTCGACATAGGCTTTAACGCAAAGGTCCATAGGCCTGGTGTCTGCAATGCGATGGAGACGCTGCTTGTCCACCGCGCAGTGGCGGAGGAGTTTCTGCCGGAGATGGGGAAGAGGTTTGAACAGGCAGGAGTCGAGGTGAGGGGATGTGAAGAGACGGTGAGGCTCATCCCCTTCGCGAAGGCGGCGACGGAGGAGGACTGGCCCAGAGAGTATCTCGACCTGACCGTGGCTGTCAGGGTTGTTGACAACATGGACGAGGCGATTGCCCATATCGCCCGTTACGGCTCGCTCCACACGGAGGCGATAGTGACGAAGGATTACGCCAACAGCCAGCGCTTCCTCCGTGAGGTCAACTCCTCGACGGTTGTGATAAACGCCTCGACACGTTTCAGCGACGGTTTCCAGCTTGGCCTCGGAGCCGAGATCGGCATATCGACGACAAAGATACACGCCTTCGGCCCAATGGGCCTGGAGGAGTTGACGACCCAGAAATTTATCGTCTACGGGGAAGGGCAGGTGAGGGAGTAGGTGGTATTCCAAGAAGCCGTGAGGAGAGAGGGCGGTCGATGACCGTTGCCATCATGGGTGGCACCTTCAATCCCGTCCACTACGGCCATCTCAGGGTTGCCGAGGAGGTGCGAGAGCTCCTCAACGTTGATAAGATTATCTTCATCCCCGCCTTTAACCCGCCACACAAGGATGACGACTCCTTCATCTCCTCCGAACACAGGATAGAGATGGTACGCCTCGCTATTGAGGATAATCCGTCCTTCGAGGTGTCTGACCGGGAGATCAGGAGGGGTGGCGCTTCCTACTCGGTGGAGACCCTCAGAGAGATGGCTGATGAGGAGGGTGGGGAGGAGATTCACTTCATTGTCGGCGCCGACTCCTTCAACGAGATAACAACGTGGCATAAGTATAAGGAGATTTTCACCCTTGCCAACATCATAGTTGTCCCACGGCCAGGGTATCGCTTCAAGAGGGTGGAGGAGGCGCTGCCTGTTGCGGAGGCACGAAGCTTCTGGTATGATGAGGCCCGCGATATCTACTCCAACAAATATGGTAGATTCGTCAAGTTTATGGAGACGACACCTATGGGGATATCGTCGTCCACTATCAGGGAAGTGGTGAAACGAGGCGGCTCTACCAGATATCTTATCCCTCCAGCAGTTGAGGGGTATATCGAGAGGGAGCATTTATACCGGTAAAAGATTACACAGTACAGTAGAGGGGAGAGTAATAAACTGGATACCAGGGAAAAGAGTCTGACAATAGCCCGTATTGCGCTTGACAAGAAGGTCGAAAATTTATCCATCATTGAGATCGGCGGACTCTCCTCCGTTGCGGACGATATTATTATCTGTAGCGGCGCGTCGGACAGGCAGGTACAGGCAGTTGCACACTATATCATTGATGAGTTGAAACAGCAGGGGCAGAAACCTCTGGGGATGGAGGGCGTTGATGAGGGACGATGGGCCCTCATAGACTATGGCGATGTTATTGTCCATATATTCCACGAACCGGTGAGGGAGTATTTCGATCTTGAGGGGCTGTGGTCCGATGCTCCGAGGGTTGACCTTGATGGACTGGAGGAGGATACGGATAGGGATGGAGCGGGGTGTAATTGAAGCTGCTCATCATAGGCATCGGCAAGATACGGACCGGCTATCTACGGGAGGGGATCGAGGGGTATACCGAACGTATTAAACGGTATCACCCCCTGGAGAGTCTCGATATCAGGGAGGAGCGACAGGGGGGCGGTCATCTCCTCTCCTCGGTCTTAAAGAAAGAGGGGGAACGGATACTCTCGAAGGTGGAGAAGGCCGACTTTGTCATTGTCCTCCACGACGAGGGGGGACAGACCACCTCACACGGCTTTGCCGACTCCATCGAAAAGCTCCTCTCCAGCGGCAAAAAGAGGATATGTTTCATCATAGGTGGGGCCTACGGCCTTCACCCCTCGGTGATCGAGCGGGCGGATACGGTTCTCTCCCTTTCGAAGATGATCTTCCCCCATGAGATGGCGCGGCTCGTCCTGACAGAGCAGATCTACCGGGCCTTCACCATTATCAAGGGTGAGCCGTATTCTCACTGAACATGATTGGTTTACATGGTGAGCATGGTTTATATAGTTTGTTGAGTTTATTTGGTTATGAAGATAGAGAGGTTTGAAGATCTGGACTGTTGGCAAGAGGCAAGGAAATTGGCAAACATGATTTACAATGCAGTAGAAAGAAGCAGGAAATTTCAGCAAGATTTTAGATTCACAGGACAGATTACTTCAGCGTCTGTTTCGGCTATGAGCAATATAGCTGAGGGATTTGGCAGAAGATTCAATAAGGAGTTTGTTCAATACCTTTTTATTTCACAAGGTTCTATTGCAGAGATTCAGAGCCAGGCATACTTAGCATTAGATCGATCCTATATTTCCAAGGAAGAATTTCAAAAGATGTACAAACAGGCCGAAATAGTATCGAAATTAAATTCTGGCTTGATTAGTTATCTACTGAAAAATATCAATCGCCAAAGCAAACAAGGTAAACCAAGTAAACAGAGTAAACCAGGTAAACCTTCTTAACTTTGAATAAAGTTCTCCTCATAGTGATGGATGGGTGGGGCATCAACCCCAGGAAGGAGGCGAATGCCACCTTCCTCGCGAAAACGCCGACCCTGGACGGACTGATCGGCAACTATCCCACAACACAGTTGAGCGCCTCCGGCCTCTCCGTGGGGCTGCCCGATGGGCAGATGGGAAACTCCGAGGTGGGACACCTGACCCTCGGCGCGGGCCGTGTTGTCCTCCAGGAGCTTACCCGGATCGACAGGGCAATCGAGACGGGAGAGTTCTACGAGAACCGTGAAATCAAGGAGACCATTGCGCGGGTTAAAGAGAAAGGCACATCCCTCCACCTGATGGGGCTCCTCTCCGATGGCGGAGTCCACAGCCATATCAAGCACCTCTTTGCTATTCTCAAGATGGCTAAGCGTGGCGGATTGCGCAATGTCTATGTTCACGCCTTCATGGACGGCAGGGATACACCGCCCAGGAGTGGCAAAGGTTATATGGAAGAGCTGACCGCCTTCATGGAAAGGGAGGGGATTGGCGCCGTAGCGACCGTGTCGGGCCGTTTCTACGGCATGGATCGGGATAACCGATGGGGGAGGGTGGAGAGAGCCTATCGGGCTATGGTCTCAGGGGAGGGAGGACAGGTTGCGGACGATCCTGTGGAGGCGGTAGAGGCGGCCTATGAGAGGGGAGAGAGCGATGAATTTATCCTCCCTGCCGTTATAAAGAGCAACGATAGAGGAGCCGCCACCGTAAGAGATGGCGACGGCATACTCTTCTTCAACTTCCGCTCCGACAGGGCGCGCGAGCTTACGAGGGCTTTTACTGAGAATGATTTTGACTGTTTTGCACGGGGTGAGCGACCTGACCTCTTCCGCTATCTCTGCCTCACCGAGTACGGCGTAGCCGGCAACCTTCCGGTGGCATTCCCGCCCCAGAGCCTCGACAACATCCTTGGCGCCGTCCTGAGTGAAAGAAAAATATCCCAGTTCAGGACGGCGGAGACGGAGAAGTATCCCCACGTCACCTTCTTTTTCAACGGTGGTCTTGAGCAGCCCTACTCGGGAGAGGAGAGGCTCCTCACGCCTTCACCGAAGGAGGTCGCCACCTACGATCTGAAACCGGAGATGAGCGCCTGTGAAGTTACCGGCAAGCTGGTTGAGAGGATAGAGGCGGGCCACCACGACAGCTTCATCCTCATCAACTACGCTAACGGAGATATGGTTGGTCATACGGGCATCCTCGAAGCGGCGGTGAAGGCCTGTGAAACGGTGGACGCCTCCATCGGTCGTGTCGTAGAGGCGGCCAGGTCGAGGGGATGGACAATACTCATCACCGCCGATCACGGCAACTCGGAGCAGATGATAGATTACGATACAGGAGAGCCCCACACGGCCCACACTACAAACCCAGTTCCCTTCATCCTCGTCGATGACGCACTGAAAGGTTCCAGACTGAGAGAAGGGGGCCTAGCGGATGTGGCCCCGACAATCCTCGACCTGATGAAGCTGGAGCAGCCCAGTGAGATGACGGGCCGGTCGCTCATCGAAGTTAATTGAATAAAGGATAAGTCGGAATCAACGAGTCATTCCCTGACCGGCCTACAGGTGTTGACAAGAGAATATATTTCGGCTATCTTTTGGATATTCTCAGCTACGGAAGGTCTGATATTCAGACATTCCATGATACATGGATGTATCGCCATTTTCAGCGACTGTAAGTCACTGAAAATGTGAGGAAAATAAAATCGCACCTTTATTGTTCGTCCTCTGAATAGTTCAGGGACGAATTATTCAGAGGTTTCCTAGTAGTACCGCATGTGGCTGATACGATCATCTCAGGGATGGAGGTACACCAATGGTCAGAATCTACGCATTAATGAGCATAGCTTTGCTGGTTATTCTCACTGGATGTGTCAGTTCCTCAAAGTACAATCTCCTCAAGACGGAACTTGTTGAGACAAAGGAGGAGAACAGTGAACTGGCCAGGAATGTTCTCCTCATGGAAAAGGAGTATGCAGATGGGATAGCGAACAGGGAAACGCAAGCCGAGACCATGGAGGAGGTGGTCGATGAACTGCAAGATGAGGTGGATGCTGAAACGGTTAAGGTCAATCTCCATGAGAACACCCTCCATATTGAGGTTGTCAACAGACTTCTCTACGAATCAGGTTCGGCGGCGATCAAGCCGGAGGGGAGGGAGGTGCTGGCTCGCATCGCGCCAATATTGAAGAGGGCCGAAGGTAAGACGATAAAAGTTGTTGGACATACCGACCCATTGCCGCCAAGCGCCAGGCTTCGTAAGCGATACCCCTCCAACTGGGATCTCTCAGTCGCACGCGCCACATCGGTGATTAAGGTACTCCAGTGGGGCCTTGGTATTAATCCCAAGCGCCTTGTTGCGGCAGGCGTCGCCGAATACAGACCGCTTGCTGTTGGTGAGGAGGAGGATGTGGAGGCAGCCAACCGGGCGGTTGAGATAATTCTTGTTCCCTCAGAGGAGTAGCCTTACGCCAGCTTCTCTGGAGAAATATGGCTTTTTTACTCTCGTTCCTGCGTGTGGGGCGGCTCCTGGCACGGCATAGTCGCCTCTGCCATGCTCTGTTTAGTACCCGCCCTATGCCTTCACACCAGATTTGCCCAATCGTACCGCTTGCCACCAGACTCTTCCCGCCATGGCGCCTTATTTATGGTTCAGTTCCCTAGTAATAGATGAGACCAGATGGAGAGGGTAAAGAGTGTATACATCCACAGATGACGCAGATTGTGGGGATATGTTTTTCAATTTATCTGCGCAAATCTGTGAAATCTGCGGATACAATTAATGATGGCCCGGTAAAAAGTCTATTTTATTAACCACTCGAAAGCACTTGTTATTTTGTCTGTTTTGCCTTGCTTGATATGTAAGGAACCTCTGAATAATTCATCCATGAACTATTCAGAGGACGAAAAATAAAAGTGCGATTTTATTTTTCTCACATTTTCAATGGTTACCACCACTGAAAATAGCGACACTTCCATGTGTCGCGGGAAAGTCTGAATTAATCAGACCTTCCCTAAATTATTCAGAGGTCCCGTATGATTAGTGAATGGAGAAGAGAGAGAAGGGGTGAGCAGAGTGACGGCAGGTAAGGGGTTTTACAGGGATGGAGCGCTCCTTTACTGGCTGCCCCTCTTTGCGTATATGGCGCTCATATTCTTCCTCTCATCGAGATCCGACCTGCCTGATGTGTTGCCAGGGCTCACCTTCGAAGACAAGCTCCAGCACATTGCCGCCTATCTCATCCTCGCCATACTGTGGAGCAGGGCAATCGCTCGGCAATGGACGGCTATGGATGACAGGAAACTGTTTCTCCTCGCCGTTCTATTCACGGGACTCTATGGGATCTCCGATGAGATTCACCAGAGCTTTGTCCCAGGGAGGTTGGCTGACTCCCTCGATGTTATTGCCGATATTGCCGGCGCCATGGTAGGCGCGCGATTCTTTATACGGTACAAGAGGGGTGGAAGAGCGCCAGGCGCTGATGAGATTGAGGAGTTGGATTAGTCGCCGGAGTGGGCCGGTCATCTCAACCATTTGATAACATATAAAAGAGCGGAGGAGGTTCTCTATGTTGCTTGAAGAGATAACGATGGCCGATTTCAAGGGAGCCATCAGGAAGACACAGACGGTAATAGTTCCCTACGGGACGGTTGAGGAGCATGGCAGTCATCTCCCCCTCTCCACCGACACACGTGTGATGACAGAGGTCGCAAAGGCCGCCGCTGAGCAGGTGGAGGTTTTTGTAGCGCCTCCCATCCATTACGGCGTCTGTACCTCAACGGGCAAGCACCCCGGCACCATCGGCATAACCCCTGAAACGCTCAGGGCTATTACCCTCGATATCGTACGGGACGGATACAGCAAGGGACTCAGGAGATTTATCCTCATATCGGGCCATGCCGGTGGGCTGCACACTGGCGCCATGCGAGAGGCGGGGGAGCGGCTGATAGAAGAACTCAATGGTGTGCAGATCGGGGCTCTCTCCATTTACGACCTCGTATGGGATGAGATTTCAGAGATCGCCGAGACAAGGAATGACTCTCATGCAGGTGAGATGGAGACCTCTCTCATTCTTCACCTTGCGGAGAAACTTGTCAAGGGGAGAGCAAAGGAGGAGTACCCGAAGCTGCCAAAACCGTTCATTACAAGGGATAAGGTAAAGTGCTGGCCAGGCGGGGTGTGGGGGAATCCCAACGCCGCTTCAGAGGAGAAGGGGGAGCGGTTCTTCACGATTATGGTAGAAAAGGTGGTGGAGTTGGTAAGAGATATCAACCGGCTTAAGTAGAGTCTCCTCAGAAAGTCATAACATGCTGAAAGATATAGACTAAAGGGG
>JBHHTR010000110.1:0-7709 GCA_046753505.1 Thermodesulfobacteriota bacterium | reverse complement strand
GGAGAACTTCCCGTCGATGCGTACTGTCCCCTCGAAGGTAAGCTTTCCCGTAACGGTGAGATACTTGCCGATAAAACCGTTCATCTGATCATTTTCGTGTGTGTCGCTCTTCCCGAACATAAGAGGTTGCCTCCTTCAGGTTGAATATTTCTAAGGGAGGGCTGATTGATTCAGACCTTCCGCGATACAGGAACGTATCGTCATTTTCAAACGCCGTAACCCATTTAAAACATTGCCTATATTTTAACTTCCCCCGACCTCAGCAGCTCGCCGTAATTGACCGCAGGAGATCTATTATCCTGTCCAGCTCTTCGACAGAGTAAAACTCGATTTCTAACTTCCCCCGGCCCCGCTTCTCTTTCACCGCTACCTTGGTGCCAAAGAGCCTCCTCATCTCATCTTCCAGCGGGGCGAGGTACGTCGCCTTTGGGGCAGCCTTTTTCTGTATCCGACCGTAACCCTTAACCAGCTTTTCCGTCTCACGCACAGACAGTCCCTTCTGTACTACCTGCTTGCAGATATCCCTCTGCTTCGCATGGTTGTCGAGAGAGAGGATCGCTCGTGCATGACCCATGCTTATTGTACCGCCAACGATCTCCTCCTTTACCTCGGCGGGGAGCTGGAGGAGCCTCAGATAGTTTGCAACGGTCGCCCGCTCCTTGCCCACTTTTTGCGCCACCCCCTCCTGTGTGAGGGAAAAGCTCTCCATGAGACGCTGGTACGCCTCGGCCTCCTCAATGGCGTTCAGGTTCTCCCGCTGAATATTCTCGATGATAGCAAATTCAAGGCTCTCCTTGTCCGTGACGTCGAGCACAACGAGAGGAACTTCCCTCAGGCCAGCCACTTTCGCCGCTCGCCACCGACGCTCACCCGCAATCAACTCATAGCCACCATCAGCGCCTCTGCGTGCCACCAGAGGCTCTATTATCCCATTTTCCTTAATAGAATCAGCTAGTTCCACTAATTTAACGTCGTTAAAGGCCCGCCGTGGCTGGAACTTGTTCGGCACAATCTCGTCAACAGGGCAGCGCATGTAGCCGTCGTCCCTCTTTGGAGCGCTCTGGATGAGAGCGCTAAGGCCCCTCCCCAGTACATTGCGTTTACTCATTGTATTACTCCTAATTCCTTGACAACAGCTCTCTTGCCAGGTCCAGGTAGTTGAGTGAGCCCTTTGACATAATATCGTACAGTATTACCGGCTTACCGAATCCGGGGCTTTCACTGAGCCTGACATTCCTGGTTATCACTGTCCCGAAAACCTTGTTCTGAAAATGGCTTTTGACCTCTTCTGCAACCTGATGTGAAAGATTATTTCTCGAATCGAACATAGTGAGAAGAACCCCCTCGATTTCGAGTTTTGGATTTAGACTACTCTTTATAAGATCAATAGTCCTCACGATCTGGCTGATGCCCTCCAGGGCATAATATTCACACTGTAGCGGGATAAGAACGGAATGAGCCGCTGTAAGGGCGTTAACCGTTAAAAGGCTCAGAGAAGGAGGGCAATCTATAACTATGTACTCAAAGGCATCTACGACTCCCTGTAGCGCATTCTTCAGTTTCATCTCTCTAGCATCGTCTTCCATCAGCTCCACCTCTGCCCCGATGAGGTCAACTGTGGAGGGAACTACCTTGAGAAAGTCGAGAGCCGTATCTGCGACCACATTACCAATATCCTGCTGGTCGATGATAACATCGTATATATTGCCGCCGTTGCCGTTGCAACCGCCCCCTACACCGCTCGTTGCATTGCCCTGTGGGTCGAAATCGACAAGCAGCACCTTTCGTTCCGCAACGGCGAGAGCTGCGGAGAGGTTGACGGCAGTGGTGGTCTTGCCCACACCCCCCTTTTGATTTGCAATCGCGATGACCTTACCCATAAGTAGTTCCGAAGTGTACCATAGAAGTTATTTATTGCAAAGCTGTTTTGGAGTCCCAAACCCGCCGTCTACGCTGAGAACAACGGCTGTTCAGAAAGGTGCGGAGCGAGGCGTCAAGCCTATTTAAACGCAGGCGCAGCAGAGGGCTACGTTGAGCATCAAACGGGTGAAGAGAACGCAGCCTCCGGGCCTTTATGGACGATCGACTGCCAGAATCAGGCGGTGGATTTTGGAGATGTTCCACGTGGAACATTGCAGCTCTTCACCCCTTGGCCGCTGTGCTCACGTACGGTCTGCGCCCTCTTTCCGAAAAATAAAATAGTGCGACGCCACGCCTGTAAAGGGAATAGTGACCTCTTCCATCTTTTCAAGTCTGAGATTGCGGGGAGCGGCCTTGCCTCCCTCCAGCTCGTCATCACCCTTCGGTCCCTTTACGGCAATGATGAGCCCCCCCTCCCTTGTGTAGGGGGATGCTAGCGTAAGAAAGTCGGACAGCCTTGCAAATGCCCTTGACACAACAACATCAAAGCCCCCCCTGTATTGTGCAATGACAGCGGAATCCTCCACCCTTCCGTGTACGGCCTCGATGCCTTTCAGCCCCAGGGTTCTGATAATGTGCCTCATGAAGGCAACCTTTTTGCCAACTCCGTCAAGGAGAACGACATCGAGTGCAGGCCGCACAATCTTGAGCGGTATGCCGGGGAAGCCTGCCCCTGAACCTATGTCGAGGAGGCTCGCTGTGCCATCCAGAAACATGTTAACAGCAAGAGAGTCGAGAAAGTGCCTGGTTACGATGTCCTTCCCATCCCCTATCGCCGTCAGGTTTATCTTCCGGTTCCACTCGACAAGCTCCTTGAGGCAGGTAATAAAGCAGTCGCACTCTTGACCTCCAAGGTCGATGCCGAGTTGCCGCGCTCCGCTTGCCAGCATGTCACGCAGGTCGGCGCTGTCTTCTGATGATTGTATGGTCATGGCAATAAGTGGCGACGCGAACTCCAGGGAGAGAGAGCCTATATGGCCCCCGCTTTTTTAAGGTGAATGAGGAGAACTGAGATGGCGGCTGGAGTAATCCCCGACATGCGCGCAGCCTGACCGACCGAGCTGGGTCTCACCGCCTCAAGCTTTTCGACAATCTCTCTGGAGAGACCGGATAGCTCCTCGAATGCGAACCGCTCCGGGATGTTTAACGCCTCCATCTTCTGAAAACGTGCAACCTGCTCCACCTGCCGCTTGATATACCCCTCATACTTTACCCTGGTCTCCACCTGTTCTACCGTATCACCTGCCGGTATATCGCCCCACTTCATTAGCGCATATATGGTGGCCAGATCCATGCCGGGTCTTCTGAGGAGCTCCTTCGGACTCACCTGCTTCCTGATCTCACCGCCCCCTCTACGCCGCAACTCTTCCTGTGCCTGTGGGTTCGGGGCGACCCTAGCACCCTCAAGCCTCGACCAAACCTCGTCGACTTTCTCCCTCTTCTCCACAAACCTCTTCCAGGCGTCCTCTTTTACTAATCCCGCCTGATACCCCTTTTCGGTTAGGCGGAGCTCTGCGTTGTCTTCCCGCAGGAGAAGACGGTACTCCGCACGGGAGGTAAACATCCGGTACGGTTCGCTTGTCCCCTTTGTGATGAGGTCGTCAACCATCACCCCGATGTAGGCTTCCGACCGATCTAGGATGAGGGGCGGCTCACCCTTTATCTTCAGCACGGCGTTAATGCCCGCCAAAAGTCCCTGTGCGGCAGCCTCTTCGTACCCCGATGTTCCATTAATCTGTCCAGCAAGGTAGAGCCCGGCGATGGCTTTCGTTTCCAGTGTGAGTCTCAATTGTGTGGGGTCAACAAAGTCGTATTCAATGGCGTAGCCGGGGCGGACGATCTCGGCCGCTTCGAGCCCAGGAATGGTCCTGAGAAAGGTGCGTTGAATATCGAGGGGAAGGCTGGTCGAGAGGCCGTTCGGATAGACCTCAATGGTGTCGTACCCCTCCGATTCGAGAAAGACCTGATGGCGCTCCCTGTCGGGGAAGCGCGTCACTTTGTCCTCAATGGAGGGACAGTAGCGCGGCCCTGTACCGGTTATGATCCCGCTGTAGAGTGGGGAGGCCTCCAGGTTCTCTCTGATAACCGTATGGGTCTCCTGATTGGTATAGGTCATATGGCACTGAACCTGACGCCGGGTTATGGCCTCTGTCGAGAAGGAGAAGGGGCGGGGCTGTTCATCACCGTTCTGTACCGTGAGCCCCGAGTAGTCGATTGTCCTGCTGTCAAGGCGGGGGCAGGTGCCTGTCTTGAGACGTCCCATTTTGAAGCCAAGCTTCCTGAGAGAGTCAGAGAGTCCTACAGAGGGTCCATCCCCCTCCCTCCCTCCCGGCGTATTGGTGAGGCCGATATGCATGAGCCCCTTCAGGAAGGTGCCAGTGGTGACGATAACCGCCTCTGCCCGGAAAAACTCACCGCTCCCGCACTCTACGCCAGCAACCTTTCCATCTTCCGTAACAATCCGCTCTGCCAGGAGCCCCTGGACATGGAGGTTCTTCTCTTCTCCCAAAACTTTCTGCATATAAGCGCTGTAGAGCACCCTGTCTGCCTGGGCTCGTCTCGCCCTGACGGCTGGCCCCTTGCTCGCGTTCAGTATTCTGAACTGAATCCCCGCAGCATCGATTGCCCGCGCCATCTCTCCGCCAAGGGCATCGACCTCCCGAACGAGGTGCCCCTTCCCCACCCCCCCGATGGCAGGGTTGCACGACATGTGACCAATCCGGTCGAGCCGGAGCGTCAGGAGAAGGGTGGTGAGACCCATCCTGGCAGCGGCGAGCCCCGCCTCACACCCAGCATGGCCTCCGCCAATCACGATTACGTCATATTCATTGTCGTTGCTCATGTGCTGCACTGCCTGTGATTGTTCCACGTGGAACAATTGTTTTTATTGCTTACAAAGTAACTTCCGGCATCCATTCTCTAACAAAGCCGTTATCGCCCTCCCCCATGGTTTAGAGAAGACAACAATGATGACGTAGTAAAAAGTCCGACCTACTGGGCCGAGCATTTTTCAGACATTCGACATACCATAGATATGCCTTCCCATCTGAAAAACCACTACTCCTTGTATATCGAATTTTTTACTTAGCCATCTCACGACTTTTTACGAGGGTGTCAACAATGGCTCAAATAGTGCCGTGCGGGACTTTCTACAAGGGTATCAATATTACAGAAAGAAATGCCGACTTGCCACCTTTATTTTATACGAGGAGTCCATCGTGCAACAGCACCTGCCGCTATTTCCTGGCAGCCTGTCGGACTTAGCCCGCTTTATTCATGAATTGCCCCTGAAGTGTAACGATGGTCGCCTGTCTGCGTGCGGCCACGCACAGGCAGGCGCAGAGATTGGATTTGCCAGCGATTTTTTGAGGACATACTGTACCAAAGGGTTGCGGTGGTCGGGGGTCAGTAAATCCCGCTCTCCGACCCTGTAGTTTAGCGAGGGCGCGAGCACATTTGTTAATAATGCGGGTTAGAGCGAACAAATTTCGTAGATCACTGAAAACGTTACAGTTATGTTGCGGCACCTAAAAACAAACATTCAATAAAAACAAACACTTACGGCCAGCAATGTCCAATTAGAACATTGCTGGCCGTAGCGATTCTGTCTGGGCAATAGCAGGGTACATCCGAATAAAAACCTTCTAAATTAACAAGTTAAGTGACACCAGACTGAAATGGGAGGGGTCCCGAATGGCACTAAGTTAAGCCGTTTCAACATGATATTTTGCCCTATGTGGTATCTCTTTCATCACGTGTCTTGGTGCAGTTAATAATGCACAGTTTTTTGGCCTTCGTTGCACCGCTCTGGGTTCTCGTCTGCCTGGTCGTTCCGGAACAATATTGTCGGCAATCGACTCATAAAGGTGTTCGATCAAACGGTCTCGTTTCTGACGACTGATTTCAGCCTGGTTCAGATGAGGCTCCTACTGTCACAGGACTTGTACGCTTTCTTATCTCTACAAAGAGCGACGGCCTGACCATTCGGATGGTGGCTACTTCTTCTGAAACTTGTTGACCCCCACAAAGTACTGTAGATACGGGTTCTCACGTATCTGTCTGCCGTGACTCCGGCACAGGCAGGTCTGCTCTACTGCCTCCTCATAGCTCACACAGAGTTTGTGCTTGATGATGACGGTGCCGATTAGCTGCCGGGCAGATGCCCTTCGGGTAACCAGTCGTCGATGGAAGGCGGCAGCAGGAATAACGTCGCACGGTCAACGGGACGGAACTTTTCATTCATGGATAGTTCACCTCTGCAGGGATTTGTAATGCCAGGTGAGTAGAATATCTATGCGCTCAAAAGTCCGACAGAGTGCTAGTGTGATGGCCCAGCCCACTCCAGCCTTGTGGAGAGGTAAAAGCCGGTAAGGGCGTCGATATCGGCGGTGAGTTCCTGGAGGCGCAGCTCCTTATCGACCTTCTCCATCACCCCCTGAGGGGGAGAGTGGAACAGTTCCGCCTGCAACCGCTTTCTTTCAAAGTAGAGCCTGGTCACCTCATTGAGAACGTCATCTCTCAACTGGACCATAAGTCTCGATCTGGTATCTATTGAGGTCTGGTCGTTGTTCCATACAAGCTCCCCAAGATTCCAGGTTGCGGAAACCGACCACGCCCAATCCCGGCCACTGGTGATGTCGTCATCGGTATACTTCTGACTTGTGGTGCTGTAGAAATATGTGCTGCTCTGCCAGTCATTTCCCTTGTCGTAGGCTACCCTCAAAGCGGGGAGCCACGCACTCCTTGCAGCCGCACTCCTCCACTGCTCAATCTTTTCGGGGTGCACCTCTGCATACTCTATCGCCGCCTTCTGTATCTCATGAATTGTTGGTTCTTCTGCAAAATGTGACAGGATCGTCTCCGCCTCCTGTCCAAATCTCGTCTGGACTGCCTTCACCTCCACAGCCTTGAAAACCCCACGCCTGGTTGCGGCCCATAATAGAGGTGTATCGTGATCTGCAATGGCAACAAAACGTACATCGGCAGAGGAGAGACCCTTGTAGATGGCGCTCCAACTCCGTCTTTCCACACTGTACCTGAAAACCCCCCTCCTGGTGGCTCCATAGATAAAGCCCGGATCAGATGATGTGACTGCAAGGTTTCGGATATCCAGGCTTACAAGACCGCTATTTCCGCCGTGTCTCCAGCTATTTCCGCTGTCTTCTGAGATGAGAAGGCCCTCTGAGGTGACCAGGTAGATTCTCTCACCATCGGTGGGATCGACCATTACCCACCGCATTCCCACGGTCGTACCGTAGCCCCTCTCCTCACCGCCATCTTCTATGACTTCAACCGGATCAGGTGTAAAATTTACCAGGAGGCGATCCCACTCCCTCTTATTTCCTCTCATCCTGAATAACCCCCGGGTGGTAGCGGCAAAGAGTAGGTGTGGCTCTGATGCGCTCATAGCAAGGGAGGAGACCACGGCATTGGTGGGAACCTGCTCAACCCTTCTCCACCCCTGAACGCCCCTGTCTGAACGGAAGAGCCCCGCTTTTGTGCCGATGAAAATAGTCGGCTCCACAGGGTGGATTGCCACCGACAGGATTGACGCCTCCGGACCGCCAAAGCCGGTAAAGACTCTCTTCCAGTCCCTTCCTCCGTCTCTGCTCTTAAAGAGACCATCTGTCGTGCCGACAAGGATGAAAGCGCTGTGCTCCGGATCTATTGCAATGGTAGTGATGGTAGTGGCGGTTCCTTTGAAGGAGAGTACCTCTCTCCACATTGTGCCGCCATCAGACATAATGGCTGTCAGCAGAAAATAAGTGACCTGCCCCTTGCAAACATGG